>JAAETM010000539.1 GCA_024228395.1 bacterium
ATACGGCGTTCCTCGTAACCGTGCCCGGCGATCTCGTGCACACCCCGCACCCGGTAGGCCAGCTCGCCCTGCCGCCCTTTCAGTTCCATGTCCACCAAGAGTTCCGCCCGATAACGTGGGGTCACATAGGGTGAAATACGGAAGATGGCCTTGCCATAGTCCTTCGCACCATCTTCCGGCCAGCGGTTGAGCTGCTGGAAGATATAGAAGGCAAAGGCATACACATTGGCCGCTGGCACTTCATCGACCGACAGTGTGGCGCCGGAACGCAGATCCGGGGGCACATGTACTGTCAGTTGCTTAGGTGCCTGACTCCAGCCAAACCAAAGGGCCAGGATCACGATGAACTGGAGGCTGATAACTACCCACAGCGAATGCAGGTGGGCGCGGACGTTATCGATCTGGGTGCGGTAGCGTTGCATATTAGTGCTCTACTCCAGTGATAATTGCGAGTTCAGTTAGCTTGTCAACGACTACGGCAAGGCGCGTCTCGCAGGCAATGGTTATTCCCTTGGCAAGAGACGGAACGCAGTCCGTGGGCGTTGACAAGCTAACCCGTAGGGCGTCCCTGTGGTCTCCCGCAGCTGCGTTCCAGTACTCGACAATGGAATAACCATTGCCTTCACACAGCGTCTTGCTGCGGAACACCACAGAGACGCTGAATCCGTAATTATCACTGGGGTAGAGCACTTGTCCTCCCGATATCCCAGGAACCACTACGCCGAATGAATGGCGAGTGGCGCAAACCATGGTCAGACAACCAGATGCTGAGCTGTTGCTGGTAGTAGCCGTCCGGGCGACCCCGCTTCAGACGCTGGAACAGACTCGCCATCACGATTACGGTGCCGACCACACCTACGCCGGCCAACCCAAATCCCATCGTGACCGCACCCATCAAACCAGCCAGGAGGAGACTAACGGGTAACCAGATGAGCGCGGCCACACCCACGATCATGCCTAATTCCGACGATGAGCAGCCCTTGAAGATCACCGGTTCCACATTGAGTCGATCGGCTAGAATGTCGTCACGCTCGGACATCGGTTAGATGACGCCCGCGGCTTCGGTCAGCAGGTAGCTGGCAAAGATCAACACAATCGCACCAACGATGCCCAACACACCGACCTCGGCCCACTCGGCCTTGCCTTGACGGGCCTCGTTGAACTTGGCAAACCCAAGATAGGCGATCCACAGGAAGCCAAGCACGGCAATCGCCAGCCCCAGCACCAGCCCGCCATCCTTGATGTAACCCGAAATGAGCGCGATCCAGTCACCCGCCGCCGGCGCGGTACTGGGCGGCACCGGGGTAGGCAACGCTGCCCATACCGATTGACCTGCCGACATCGCTAACAACCCGACTGTTGTTACGATCCGTTCTGCCGTTCTCTTCATCATTACTTTCTCTCCGAGGTAACGGGGGTTGCCCCCTGCTAT
>JAAETM010000540.1 GCA_024228395.1 bacterium
CTAGCAGGGGCTGGCTCGCTTTATGCCTGAAAGGGCGACGCCTCCGGAAGGCGGAGCGAGAAGTCAGCAAAGGCCATAGTAGGCGGCGCGAGCCGCTGAAGGGCCGAACGATAGAAAGGAAGCAACGACCATGAATCTCGAAGACGAACCGCGTCAGATGTCTGGGCAACTGGAGTTCCCATGGATGAATAGGCGTGAAGCCCCGACGGACCCGTGGAGCAACGAATCGTCGACGGCGAAACAAAGAAACGAGCTTTCAGGAGAGGCCCGTTTGATGGAACGGGTGCTTGCGCCCCCGAACATGAAAGCGGCTCTCAGACGAGTGAAAAGAAACCGAGGCGGTCCAGGTGTGGACGGGATGACGGTGGACGAGCTCTTGCCGTACCTCTGGGAGCACTGGGAGAAGATCAAGTCGAGCCTGCTCGAAGTGCGGCTACGCGTGGCTGCAAAAGCCCTCAAAAGGATGAGGGATCGAGTTCGCGAAATCACAAGTCGAACCCGAGGCCGCAGCATGAAAGCGGCGGCCGAGGAGCTGCGGCGGTATCTGCTTGGATGGCGAGGCTACTATGGCATCGTGCACACCAACCGGGTCCTGCTCAGGCAAGACGAGTGGATTCGCCGACGACTCCGAGCAATCCACCTCAAGCAATGGAAACGTGGCCGAACGGTCTTCCGTGAATTACGGGCGCGAGGAGCTTCGAAGCGCGTAGCCGCAGAAGTTGC
>JAAETM010000541.1 GCA_024228395.1 bacterium
GACCCTGGAAGAGCAGGTTCTGATGCCCATTCAGGATCCCAAGGAGATGGATGCTGACCTGGAGCAGGTCGTGCGCGACCTGAGCTCCGTGGCCTTCTACGAGCCCCTGTTCACCAATGCTTTTGGAAGCCCCGAAGTCACCAGTGAACGGATCTCCCAGGCCATGGCCCAGTTCATCCGCTCGATGGTCAGCTATCGTTCGAAGTTCGACGTGGGCATGGCGAAAACGGACTCGATCCACGAGGATTTCTTCAACTTCACGAAGGAAGAGAATGAGGGCAAGTTGATTTTTATTGGTCGTGCGGACAATGTGCGCGGGAACTGCGCTTCCTGCCACCTGTCTCGCAGTGGGCGAGGGCGTGGTGGGGGCGGTGGCGGAATCGAGGGTAAGTTCGCGATCTTCATGGGACCGCAACCGCAGAACAACGGTCTCGACCGCAAGGCCGATCTCAAGGACAACGGAGTGGGCGATTTGACCGGCGATGAGTCCGACATGGGGCTTTTCAAATCACCTTCACTGCGGAATGTGGAACTGACCGCTCCCTACATGCACGATGGCCGCCTCAAGACCTTGGCCGATGTGATCGATCACTACTCAAACAAGGTCAGGGCGCACCCGAACCTGCACGCACGCCTCGCTGGCCGGGGGGATGGAAGCCCCCGTCAAATGAACCTCACCAGCGGTCAGAAACGTGCGCTCATCGCCTTCCTCAAGACGCTCACCGATCACGAGTTTGTTAAGGATCCACGCTTCGCTGATCCTTTCGAGTAGAGGATCTCGGTGGTCTCGCCTGCGACGGGAGAGTTGAAGCATGCGATGGATTCGACCGCGTGAAGTAGATTACTTCAGGAAGCTTTTGAGCACCGCAAGCAGGTCCTTGCCGCGGTGATAGCTTCTCTTCTCAATAAGGCCTAGCGCGTTTCGAGCGGTTTCAACTTCAGCAGGCGATGCAACCGCGAGCAATGCTTTGATGTCGCCACGGTCATGATCCCTGTTTTCGTTTTCAGACAGGATTTCATGGCGATGGGGTGCGAGACCGTTGCGACTGGTACGGCAGTGCTGGCTGAAATCTGAACTTCCGTGGCCTGCGCTACGATTTCCTGCTCTATTCCGGTTGCGCCACACAGGAGATCGACGGTTGGCTCGTGTCCGGAATCCTGCGGGTGTCGGAAGCGTAGGGTGGAGATGACGCCGTGGGTCGTTTGTTCCAGGACGGTCAGCAGGGTGTAACCGAGCCTCTGCATGGCGCGACCGATCCCTTCAGAATCCTGGTCGGAGGCCACGGCGACCGCAAAGTCGATGTCGCGCGTGAAGCGCTCGCGGGAGCGGGCGGAAACTGCAAGTCCGCCCACCAATGCGGCGCTGTACCCAAGCCCGGCCAGAGTTTGGATGACCTCTTTGGCTCGCTCAGCTTGGTTCATCGATCTTGAGTTTGCTGAGGCGGTCGCTGGCGATGCGGATCCCCGGTCCGGCCTCTTGGGCGTCGCCAAGGGACTGCAGTTGGGTCTTGAGCGGCTCTTCTTTTTGCGCGCGCATGGCGAGGCCCGCATCCATCAGGGCGCTGGCGGATGCGAAACGAACCGCGGAGTCGGGTAGCTGAGGTGTGTCTTGACCGAGTGGGTCACGTAGCTGCCCAGCCTCGGAGCGCAGGAGCATGCGCAAGGCCTCACGGATCAGTTCACTGGCCGAGGTGTAGAGGCCGCTCTCCACACGCACAGAGACCTCCGAAGCCAGCTTCGGGGGCAAGGAAATGCTGAGGGTCGTGGCCCGGCGGGATTGGGTGCTGCTCATGGCTTCAATTATATCGTCGTCACGAAGGTTTCGTGATCTTTAGTGTCGAGGTGCCTAGATGGGGCCCTAGAGTGCGCCAGCGCCTCATTTTGGGCCCTTTGTATTGCTCGTTTACCTCGATTGAAGCTTCCTAGTGCTGGGCGGGAGAAACTTTACCGTGGTTCGACTGCAACGATTGGGGGTGAAGTCGGTCCATAAGCCAACCTGAGGGGACGCCTGCTGGCGCTCCTCAAGTCCAGGGTAGGTTTCTATCGGCAGGTAGCATAACATGGAATTTGCAGTAAATAACAGGAGCTCCACCCATGTCCAAGCCCATTCACCCAATCCGTCCCGAAGACATTCATTCCCTCTCTGACTTTCAGCGCAAGACCCGAGAGCATATCGAGCGCATGAAGCAAACCGGGCGTCCTGAAGTGCTCACCGTAAACGGCAAGGCCTCGCTTGTCGTTCAAGATGCAGGCGCCTACCAGCACTTGCTCGAACTGGCGGACCGCATGGACACGCTGTTGGCGGTCAAGGAAAGCCTCGACTCCATAAACCGGGGTGAAGGGATCACCCTGGAGGACTTCGATAGGGAGTTGCGTTCGAAACATGGAATACCGAATCATCGTAGGGCAACGGGCACGGAATGACGCTGAGGGTATTGTCTCGTTCATTGCGGGCCATTCGCATGCCGCTGCGTGCAATTGGTACGAGGAGCTTATGGTGCACATGGTCGGCCTAAGTCGGATGCCGCGTCGCCACGCGGTTGCCTTCGATCCTGAGCTAAACGACCTTGGCATTCGTCAGATGGTCTTTGGCAACTACCGGGTTCTGTTTGCAGTGGATGACCATAGTAAAACGGTGCAAGTCCTTCACATTCGGCATGGAGCCCGCCGAAGCGCTTCGGTGGATGACGTGCTGTTCGACGACGGGGTTTGAACCGGAGAAGCTGTGGCGTAGTTTCTCCTGCCCGGGAGATCCTTTTGGCCGAGCCTCGGCGCCAAGGCGATCGATAGAGATGGAAGGCGCGGGACATACTGTGCAGCATCATCGCCGTGGAAACGATGCTCTCCGATACGCTGCCCTAAATACGGTGCACCGTGCTCAGCGCCTGCTCAGGAATTCTTCCGCGCTGTAGCGGGGGCCGAGGACGGCGGCGTGCTCGAGTTCGACGGGGCCCGGGGCGGTGCGTTCGAAGGTTAGGCCTAGGGTGGCTTTGAAGGCTTCGATTAGGTGGGGGGCGAAGGCCCCGGGGTCGGTGCAGGTGCTCGACTCAGAGAGGGTGGCGATGTTGCCTTCGAGATCGGACGTGTGCACTTTGATCGATCCGTGGTGTAGCACGCGGCCCTTGCGGCGGCGTTGGGCGGAGCCTACGCCTTTCTTGTTGGCCCACAGGATGTCTTGGGGCGTGGACTTGTGGAAGCACATGCCGGTGTGCTCGATGCCGGAGTCGATGGTCTCCGTGGTGGCGTGGCAGGCTAGCTGCGCTTCGACACCGACTTTGGACAGGGCTTGGATGACAGCCTTGTGAATGCGGTCATACGACTCGCCCACGTTGCCGCGGTACAAAGGGTCGCTGGCGTCGGTGGTTATGGAGAAGGTCAACTCTCCGGTGTGGTGGATGGCTCCTCCGCCGGTGATGCGGCGGACCAAGTGCGAGGCTTTGTCGCGATCGGGCACATCGGTGAGCTTTTGAAAGTAACCCAGGCTCAGGGTGTCGGGCGACCAGGTGTAGATGCGCAGGGTCGGCCGCTCGCCCAATTCCAACAGGGCCTCGTCGAGGCCCATGTTGAAATCGGGAGGGGCGCCGTAGGTGGTGATTAGGCGCCAGGGGGCGGGCATCGCTGGACCTTAGTGAGGTGTTGCGATGTGCGCGTCGTAGCCGGCTGCGTCGAGC
>JAAETM010000542.1 GCA_024228395.1 bacterium
GAACTGTGGAAGACCCGCAACTATCGCCAAGCGTTCGCCAAGGGCATGTTCACGGGCATGCTGGACTTTGGCGTGGCCATGGTCACCGGTGGACGCGGCCTGGTCGCGCGCCGCGACGGCCATGCGGACCACACCACCATGCAACCGGTTTCCAAGTCGACCTTCGAGCTTCCCAAGTTCAACGACTCCGATAGCTTGGATAAGTTGACCGATGTGTATCACTCCGGTGCGATCCATGAGGAAGACCAGCCCGCACACCTGGTGATCAACGATCCATCCATTTGCGCTGACAAGTGCGCCAAGGAATACGGAAACCCCTGTCAGCATTTCTGCCCGGCGGAGGTTTACGAATGGCCTGGCGGAAACAGCGAAGTGGTGATCAACGCATCCAATTGCGTGCACTGCAAGACCTGCGACATCGCCGACCCCTACGAGAATATCGAATGGCTCGTGCCTGAAGGCGGTGGCGGACCCAAGTACATCGACATGTGAAATAGAGCCTGAATTCGCCACCTATTCCCGATCCTTCATCCCGTGGGCGCCATGCGCTGTGCGGGCGACCCCCATACCACCCCCAATCCATGAAACTACTCGTACAAGACACTTCCCGCGCCAAGAAAGCGCCCCTCCTGGTTCTGTTTGCCCTGGAGGGCAAGACCCCCGAAACCCCCGAGGGTTTGGAGTTACCCGCCGCATTCACCAAGGGTTTCGACGGCAAAGCGCGTCAGACGCGCGAGACGTTCACCGACAACAATAGCTTCCCGCACGTTTTGATGGTGGGCTTGGGCGATGGCGACAAGTTGGACTCGGAAGGTTTGCGCCGCGCGGCCGCTGTTGCGATTCGTGCTGCCAAAGCAAGGGAAGTCAGCGGCGTCGGGTACTATGTGGGCTCTAGCGTTACCGAGTTGGCCGGCGGCGAAGAGGACACCGGGCGTGACATGGCGGAGGGAGCTTTCCTCGGGTTCCACGCATTTGCAGGCGTCAAAAAGGAAACCAAGAAGGATGCGCTCAAAGGACTGACCCTTTGGGGTGCTGGCGCGGCCTTCAAACGCGGTGCCAAAAAAGGCGAGATGCTGGCGGCCGCCTGCTGCTTCACGCGCAACCTGCAGGATGCTTCGGGCAACAACATGCGTCCGCGCGATTTGGCTGCTCAAGCCAAAAAGCTCGCCACGCGCAGCCCCCAGGTTCGTTTCCGGGTCTTCGACGAAAAAGCGATGAAGACCTTCGGTATGGGGTTGCTGCTTTCGGTCAGCCAGGGCTCCGACGAAGGCGCCAAGCTGATCCACCTGACCTACAAACCCAAGAAGAAAGCCAAGGGCGTGATCACCTTCGTCGGCAAGGGCTTGACCTTCGACGCGGGTGGAATCTCGATCAAACCTTCGAGCAAGATGGATGAGATGCGCTACGACATGTCCGGTGGCGCTGCGGTCATCGGCCTCTTCCACGCCCTGGGCGACATGGACGTGCCCTACGAGGTGCACGGCGTGGTCGGAGCCTCCGAGAACGTGATCAACGGCAAGGCCACCAAGCCCGGTGACATCCACGTGGGCATGAACGGCACCACGGTCGAGATCCAGAACACCGATGCCGAGGGGCGCCTGCTGCTGGCGGACTGCCTGACCTACGCCCAGAAGAAGACCAAGCCCGACACCCTGTTCGACCTGGCGACCCTGACGGGCGCTGTCATCGTGGGCCTGGGCCACGAGGTGACCGGGATATTCCCCTCCAACGACGGCTTGCGCGACACACTCCTGGAAGCCGGCGAGCGCACGGGCGAGTACTGCTGGCCCTTGCCCCTGATGGACGTGCACAAGGAGGCCATGAAGAGCCCCGTGGCCGACCTAAAAAACATCGGGCCGGGTAATTTGGGCGCGGGATCCACCCAGGGAGCTGCTTTTCTCTCCTACTTTATTGACGAAGGTCAGGAGTGGTGCCACCTGGATATCGCAGGAACGGCCTGGAATGCCGGTTCTCGGGACTGGTGTGGTGGCACACTTGGCACTGGCGTTGGAACTCGGCTCCTGATCGAGTACCTTGAGCGGCGATAAAACCCCAATCAAACCTCGTTGGATAGCCCCAGGACCCGCCTGGAGGCCCGACGATAGGGAGAATACCTGTGACCCAGACCGAACTAGTTCCCGGCCTCGCCGGCATCCCGGCAGCTGAATCCTCCATTTCCTTCATCAACGGAGCGGAAGGTCTTCTTTCGTACCGTGGCATCCGTATCGAAGAGCTGGCTGCCCAGAGCCACTTCGAGGAGGTTGTCTCGCTTCTGTGGGATGCAAAGTTGCCCAGCCAATCCGAGCTGGACGCCCTTTCTGGACGCCTAAAGAGCCACCGCGAGTTGGGTCCTGCGCTATCCAAATTCGTGCTCGGCTTGCCCCAATCGGGCCACCCGATGGAGGCTTTGCAAGCCGGCTTGGCAGCATTGGGAATGGTGTCGCCGGTCTTGGACGACAACGATCCCGCCAGTTGGCGCGATGCGTGTGAGCGTATCATGGGCGCCGCTTCCACGCTGATCGCCAGCTGTGAGCGCAACCGCCAGGGCAAGGAATTGGTGACCCCCGATCCCGAACTCTCGATCGCTGGCAACTTCCTGTATTGCTTGAATGGCGAGAAGCCCGACGCGATCAGGGAACGCATTTTGGACTGCGCCTTGGTGTTGCACGCCGAGCACACCATGAATGCCTCCACCTTTGCGTGCCGCGTGGTGACCTCCACCGAGACTAACCCGTATACGGCCACTAGCGCCGCAGTAGGGGCCTTATTTGGGCCTTTGCACGGTGGCGCCAACGAGCGCGTGCTGAGGCAGCTGGAGAGCATCGGTGGCCCCGACAAGGTTCAGGAGTGGTTCGAAAGGAAGACCGCTGCCAAGGAGAAGATCATGGGCTTTGGCCACCGCGTCTACTCCACCAAGGACCCGCGCGCGCACAGCTTGCAGGAGCTTGCCCGTGAACTTTTCAAGACCCACGGCTCCACGCCCCTGTACGATACGGCCTTGGCTCTGGAAGAGCTCGTGACCGCCAAGCTGGGGTCCCGGGGCATCTACCCCAACGTGGACTTCTTCAGTGGCATCGTCTACCAGAAGCTCGGCATTCCCACCGATGTGTTCACGCCCATCTTCGCCCTCTCGCGCTTGTCCGGTTGGCTGGCGCACTGGATGGAGCAGCGTGGGGACAACAAACTCTTCCGTCCCGGCCAGATCTACACCGGCCGGAAGGACGTGACATACACACCCATGGGCGAGCGCTAGCCCGGGGTAGCGAACCACGGGGATATGGCGAAATTGGTAGACGCATCGGACTTAAAATCCGAGGGCCCTTGGGCCATCCGGGTTCGAGTCCCGGTATCCCTACCACCGAAAGCTCCCCCGGCTGAGGGAGAAATGTTGGGCTCGATTCATCGGCTCGGCTCAAAAACAGCGCTCCGGCGTTGACGAAGTGCCCAAGCCGGGTATCTTTTCAGCCTACATAAGGCGGCATGGCCAAGTGGCTAAGGCAACGGATTGCAAATCCGTCACCCCCGGTTCGAGTCCGGGTGCCGCCTCCACCCTTTCATTTTTGGGGTGATCCCCTTCCAAGGCAATGGAACGGAAGGGTGGGGGGGACTCCCTAAGCAACCATCTTCCCTGCGAAGGATCCGTCGCGGGCGCTATTTTGGTTGGGAGCCCGATTCGAAGGACCTAGGACCTAAGGCTGGGACAAGGCCTAGAGATTTGCATTCTCGGCCCACTTCCGGGAAGCGCTGCTTGAGACCGACCCGGGGAATTCGGTACACAGGTGCTTGTACCAGCGTTTGCCCTGTTGCAGCGCACCTCCCACTCCCCTCGGTTTCTCCCACGGTCCCCGAGACCTATTAACCATGCGCCCTTCGCTGTTCCTGATCCTTCTGGTCTTGCTCTCCGGTTTCTGCGGTTCCTGCCGTTCCGCTTCCAATGATCACCTTCACTTGCAAGCCCGGGCGGCGGATGATGTGATCGCTCCCGGTGACACGGTTTCCGTTGTCGATACCCTGCGTCCCGAGACGATCATGGCCTCTGCCCGTATCGATCGAGCCGGCCGCATGGAGTTCCCCGGTGTGGGGTTTGTGGAGGTCGTTGGCAAAAGTCGCTTCGAGCTGCACGAGGAGCTGCGCGAGTTGTACACGCCCGTCTACGGCAGCACTAAACTCAACGTGGACATCGTGCAACCGGGCGAGCGCTTTTACATCTATGGGGAGGTGGCCCGCCCCGGCCGTTACAAACTCACCCAGGGCTTGACGGCCCTAGAGGGAACCATGAATGCGGGCCCCGATGAGAACTACGCGGACCTGCGCGCTGTGCGTTTGATACGGGGCAGTGTTGGGGCGTCGAAGATGACCGAGCTGAATATTCGTCGCATGGCTCGCGGGGATTTGGGCCTCAAGATTGGTTTGCAAAATGGGGATATCTTGTACGTGCCCCCGACACCTGTGGGTTCGGTGCTCTCACCGATCATGCCGACTGAGAAATCGAGTGCCGGGGAGGCCTCGGCGCCGAAGCGGTTGGACGGGAATCCTCGGTAGTCCGTTGGTTTTTGTTTGGTAGATGGTGTTGATTCGATGTGGAGGGGCGAACCCCTCATCCTGTCCCTCCATCCGCACCTCGCATCAAATCAGGAACACCAATCTCAACCAGCGCCTGGCGCAGCCGCTCGATTTGCTCCTCGCTATGTTCGCTCGAAATCGAAAACCTGAGCGACCCACCCAACGGCGTCCCCGGGTACTGGGTAAACGGCACATACACCCCACGCCGCAGCAACTCTGCGCTGATTCGCCGCCCTAGTTTGTCATCGACAAAGGACCGATTCAGCACCGGCAAACACGATCCCAGAGGCTGTCGACCCCAAAGACCACCCAACTCATGCAACTTCTGGATGTTTCGGTGTAGTCGTTGCACACGGCCAGGTTCTGCTTGCAGAATGGTCAGCGCCTTCAACGCCGCTGCTGCCATGGCCGGCGGGACGGGGGTCGTACTCGCATAGGTCTCGGAGCGACGTTTGATCGACTGGATGATCGACGCGGGACCGATCAGCGCTCCCCCGAATGCACCCAGCCCCTTGGCAAGCGAAAGTGACACCACAATCTGGCTCGTGGGCAGGTCGAAAGCACTCACGGCCCCGCGGCCCTGGGGCCCGACGATCCCCAGGCTGTGGCTCTCATCCACCAGCAGCAATCCGTCCCCGGGTAGATGGCGCAGCACATCGGGTAGGGGGGCCAGTCGACCGGTGGTCGGGAATACGCTATCGGTGACCACCGCCAAGCGACTCTCCCAAAAGCGGTCGAGCAGGGCCATCAGACGGGTGCAATCACCTGCCCCATAATCCAATCGCCTGGCCCCGTTGAATCGCGCGCTGTGTACCAGGGTCGGGTGCGAGTCCGCATCGAGCAGGATCGCGTCCAGGTTGTCGATCAGGCTCTCCATGAGGGCCAGGTTGGCCTGGCCGCCACTGGGAAGCAGCACCGCGCTTTCGAGGCCCATGAACTCGGCCAGGGCTTCCTCCAGGTGCTCGTGGGGTGTGCAGTTGCCCGTGGTGATGCGCGAGGCGGAAGCGCTGACCCCGAAGTCCTCGAACGCCTTTTGTGCAGCAGCGCGCACTTCTTCGTGATGGGCCAAACCCAGGTAGTCGGTTCCAACGAAACTCAGAAGCTCGCGGGAGCCCAGGGTGACGGTGGTGGCGGTTTTTGCGGTGAGGGCGCTGTGCATGGGGCACCAATATAGCCTTGCGCAGCGTGAAACCGGATCCGCAAGGGTGATAGAATACGGCTGTGAAACAGGCCCCAATGCAAAACCCCGGCAATGCCGTGCCCCTGGCTTGGGTTTGGCCCATGGTCGCTGCCCTGGTGCCCCTGGTTTTTGGTGTTGCCTGGAAGGATTGGCTTTGGTGGGCGGCCTTGGTGGCGCCTTGCACCGGCACCCTGGCCGCGGGCTGCTGGCGGCCTTGGCTGGGTGGGATAGCTTCGTTGTCCTGGCTCGCCGCTTGGACTTGGCTTGGCAGGGATTTGCCCCATGGACATTTGCTCGGGGGGCTGGGAGGCCTTGTGGGTCTCTTGTGTTGTGGTTGGGCCATGGGGCAGCTCGCCGGTAAGAAGTCTGTCCTGTCGGCGGCCCTGATGGCCTTGGTGCTTTGCTTGTTCCTGACCGGAGCCCCAGCCGGTTTCTGGCTGTTCAGTGACCCGCCCTGGTCTCCCAGTTCGGCAGCTCGCCTCTTGGATGTCAGTCCTGCCGCCTTGCTCATGGAATCGGCGGGGGTCGATTTCCTGCGCCTACCAGCCATCTATGGTCCCGTGGGAGCGGATTGCATGGATCCAAACCTACGCCTTGCGTGGGGAAACCTTGCGGGATGGGGGGTCGGTGTGTTGGGATTGTGCCTGTCCACTGCGGCGTGGACCTGCCACCGCCGCAAAACGGTCCCCGAACGGATTCAATAATGGCCTCAGCCAAGTATTTCTGCATCTTCCCGCAAGAGCTCATCTCGCAGCCGATCATCAGTCACACCCTGGGCGAGAAGTTCAAGGTCGTGCCCAACATTCGTGCCGCGAGCATCCAGCCCACGGGCGCTCGGGTCATCGTGGAGATCGAAGGGGAACCCGATGAGATTGAACGCTCGGTGGAATACCTGCGCGAGTGTGGTGTGGATGTGAAGCCCATTGTCGATGGTGAAGAGCCCGTTGTCTGACCCCGTCGGAGGGGCGCATGGTTGGTTGAGGTCCGCGTTGTTGTTGGGTTTGCTTGGCCTTGTTCCCGCCTGCCGAGCTGCGGATCCCTTCGACCAAAATGAACAACTCGCCACGCCCCGGCGTGGCGCGGTGGTCGCCGAGCATCCCCTGGCAGCCCAGGTGGGGGTGACCATCTTGAACATGGGTGGCAATGCCGCCGACGCGGCCGTGGCCACGGCATTGGCCCTGGCGGTCGTGTATCCGCAAGCTGGCAATCTTGGCGGCGGAGGGTTTGCCCTTTGGGTTCCCCATGAGGGGCAACCCTGGTCCTTGGATTTCCGAGAGACCACCCCCGCGGGTTATGGAACGGAACTCTATTTGGATGCGAAGGGCGCGGTGGTCGGGGATCGCTCCCTGAACACTCCCCTGGGCGTGGGAGTGCCCGGCAGCCCCCAGGGCCTCTTCGAGTTGTACAAGACCCACGGTTCCAAGTCCTTGCGATTCGCAGCCCTGTGCGCGCCGGCCATTGCATTGGCCCATGATGGCTTCCCGGTGGACTCCTGGTTGGCGCGCGATCTGCGCAAGGCTTCAGCCAAGGGGCGCTTGATGGCGGACCCTGCGGCCCGCGGCCTCTTTTACCCCGGTGGGGAGCCCCTGTCCGAGGGGGAAATCCTGGTGCAACCTGCACTGGCGCGCACACTGGAACGCTACGCCCGCGGCGGCCAAGCTGCTTTCTATTCTGGGCCCACCGCCAACGCGGTGGTGCGCACGCTGATCGAAGCGGACAAACGTCTGGGTCACATCGTTGGCGATCGGCACATGACGACGCAGGACTTGGCTGATTATCGGGTGCAGGTTCGCAAACCCCTGGTGGGTTGGTTCCGTGGGCACCAGGTTATCTCCATGGGACCACCGAGTTCCGGTGGTTTGGCCCTTCTGCAGGTGCTGGCCATCCTGGACGGTTTTCCGCTCGACGACGATCGCAATAAGGTACGCCGTGATCAGGCGCTGGGGCTGCCCGCGGCCGCCGAGGCCTGCGGCTTGTCCGCACGTAGCACCCATTGGTTGGTGGAAGCCATGCGACGTGCCTTTGCGGATCGCGCGCAACACTTGGGAGACCCGGATTTTGTGGACGTGCCTTTGAACAAACTGTTGGCACCGGAGTGGATTGCGGACCGTCGCATTTCCATCGGGGAGCGATCCAATCCAGGAGTGCAAGCCTGGCGAGCTGCCGCTCCAAGGGAGAGCTTCCAGACAACACATTTGTCTGTGCTCGACAAACACGGCAATGCGGTCAGCATGACGACCACCCTCAACACTTCTTTTGGAAGTGGGATCCTGGTGGCCGATGCAGGTTTCCTGCTGAACAATGAACTCGATGATTTTTCGTTGGCACCCGGAGTGCCCAATACCTACGGGCTAATTGGGGCGGAGGCAAATCGGCTCTTGCCGGGCAAACGCCCGCTTTCGTCGATGACTCCCACGGTGATCCGTGAGGGTGGGGGGCGTGTTTCCTTGGTGATTGGATCGCCCGGTGGGCCGCGCATCATCACCGCGGTTATGCAGGTGGTTTTGCGGGTGTTGGTTTATGAGCAGTCCCTCGAAGACGCGATCACTGCGCCGCGCTTGCATCAGCAGTGGAAACCGGAGTGGACCCGGTTGGAGGGTGGTTGGCCGGCGAGTGTTTTGGAAACCTTGGAAAGCCAGCATGGGCAGGAGCTGCGTGTCGAACCGAAATCGAAGTTTGGTTCCGTGCAGGCGATTCAGGTGCTCAACAATCGTGAGCCGGCGGCGGTCAGTGATCCACGGAGAGGTGGACGAGCTATGGTTCAGCCCTAGGGATAGGTGGTTGCAATTGGGCGTGTTGTCATTGTTGTTGTGCGGTTTGGTATCCGGACCTTACAATAAATCTACAGCATCCCTCGGAAAAGTAGCTGACAAACAACCGGGGGTGTGCTCAAGCGAGCACATCCCGGTTCAAAAAATTCGCACGAAACCCTACTAGCCCGGATATTTCATGAACACGCACCCCAGGCTTCGTAAACAGGCCCCCTTGGGCCCCTCTCGCTCCCTGACATGACTTTGCGAATTTTGCTTTCCTCGATAGGTAAGTCCAGGTCGGTGCAGCGGGTCACAGGTCCCTTTCGGGACCTGTGAAGAGGATCCCTACCGTGTTGCCTGCGGGGTTAAAATCCGCAAAGTCCTGCCAGGAACCGAGTCGCTGTGGCTGGAGCACGTCCTCATGAAATGCCCGGGCTAGTCATCCAGAAGATCATCCAAGATATTGGCCTCTTCGTCGCTGGCTTCTTTCTTGGGTTTGGTGGTGTTGCCACCGGCTTTCTCGCGCTTTGCTGCCTCGGTGTTGGTGAAGCGGTCCCAGTAAGGGGGGTCCTTGAGAACCTTCTCCCAAACCCCGTACCAAACGTTGACGGTACGACAGTTTAGAATGATGGCCTTGTTCGGTTCGACATCGAAATCATAGCGCCAGTCGGCGTTGCGGCCCGCACAGATTCCGGACAGGGTGCGTTGCACAAAGTCCCCGGCTTCCTGGCCTTCTTGGTCCGCATAGTCCAAGCGCAGCAGCACGTTGATGAGCGCGGGCACCGCGTTCTTGCCGTAGGTGTTCTTGAGGGCCTGGGCGGCGCGCGTTCCGGCAGCGCCGGACTCTAGGTCCGCTAGCAGGGCCGCTTTCTTTTCGATGGTGGCCCAATCGTCTTCGCTGCAATCAGCCGGTTTTCCGAAGAGCTCAAAGGTCGCGATTTGCGGCTCTTTTTCGTCGCTGGGGTCGTAAAGCTCGTCGGGATATTTCAGCCCGGCTTCACCTGCAAGGATTTTTTGCATGCCCTTCTTATTGCGGGGGGCTTCGGTGGGAGGGCCTTGGGGCTCTTTGGGCTCGGCGGCTTTGGCCTTGGCTATCTCCGCGTCAGCAGCGGCCTTGTCGGCAGCGGCTTTGTCCGAAGCGGCCTGCTCCTTGGCGGCATCGGCGTCGGCAGCGGCCTGGTCGTCCGCAACTTTCTCTGCGGCCGCCGCATCGGCGTCCGCGTCCGCTGTGTTCTCGGTGTTTTGCTCTTGGGCAGAGGTGTCCTTTTTCCCACCCCGCATGAAGAAGAAGCCGGCTGCGGCGATGATGACCACGCCGACGCCCGCAAAGATGGGGGTCATATTTTTTTCGGGGGAGGGCTTGCGACCGCGACGGCCGCCGCCTTCTTCGCCCTCACCGTCCGCGGCACCGGCGCCGCGGCGTCGGGAGGAACCACCGGAGCGGCGGGCGCTGGCGGCGCGTGCCGGTGCGGCTTCGCTGTCGCCTGCAGCAGCCTTGGGTGCTGCAGCACGTTTTACGGGGGTGACGGGTTTGATGCCAGCCTTCTTCTTAGCGCTAGTTTTTTTCTTGGCAGCGGGTTTGGGTGCTGCTTTGGGCGCTTTGGCTCCACCGGCGGTTTCGGCGTCGGCCTTGCGTTGGGCGATCAGGCGCTCCTTCATGGAAGGGCCCTTGCTCTTTTTGCCGGAGGGCTCGTGTTGCTCGAAACCTTCGGGCTGATTGCTATCGGTCATGGGAGGGGGGTGAGAGTTGTGGGGATGGGTTTGGGGGAGGATCTCACTTGGAGATCGCTTGTGTTCGGGATTTGCTATTCGACGTCGTCCTCGTACACGGGGCCTGTGAAGCGCTTGAAGCGGCGGTCGTACCAGCCAAACCACTGCTTGAGACCGGACTCTTGTTTTTCACGGGTGGCGCCAACCAGCTCAGATACCTTAAAGGTCGTTTGGTAATTGGTGATACGTCCGAGTGTTTTGTGGATCAGGTTGAGGGTTTCCGCCTGCTGGGTGGTTTCCAAGGGTGTGTTGGCCATGTGGGTCAAGAGCCCCGGGATGGCGGGTTTGCCTATTTCCTCAAGCCTGCGCATCAATTTATGGGGCCTGCTGGCAGGGTCCGTCATCTCGACGATCAAGGCATCGATTTCCTCGCGCAGTTCTTGGGGCGTTTCGTCCATGTGGGGGATTGCGCGCACAACACCTTCGATCACCACGGAACCGTCCTCAAGGACCACTTGCTCGTACTTTCTGGCGCGTTTTTTCTTGTCGCGGGCGGCAATCTCATCCGGGCTCAACCAGCGCTGCCAGCGGAAGGCTTTGTAGCCCGAGCCTATTTTGATCAGGTGCCATTCCACATTGCGGTTGGTCTCGCTGGAATCGAGGTCCCGGGCGGAAACTTCCAAGCGCACTACGACCCCATCTTTGGGCATCTGCAGCTCGCCCCATTCCTCAAAGGGCACGATTTTTCCGTCTTCGGGCCGCCAATCGGCGATCAGGTCTCCCGTTAGGATGTCGTCGGCGGCCGTGTCCAGGATGCTCTGCTGCTCGGTGGGGCTCAACAAGTTGAAGGTTTTGGGCTTTTCGCCCTCCACCTGCTGCAGATCGAGCATGGCCTGGCCGTGTAGCTTGGTGCGCAGCATGAGCTTGTTTTTCTCGAAGGCCAGGTCGTGGATGTTGGTGGCCATGATCACGGCGGGGGCGTCCCAGCCTACCTTTTCCTTCTCTTTGACCTCGGCGACCTTGGGCGGTTCCTCCACCGGGGGAGCCTCCTCAGGTGTGTTTTTGACGAGCACAATCAGGATCAGCAGCACCAAAGCTGCCCCCCCAATAATGAAATAGCGGGTGGGATCGGTCTTCTGGGCTCCCTTGGAGCCCCTTCCGGCGCCCAGGGCCTTGTAAACCCGGCCACATTCGCCGCAACGAACCTTGGCGCCTTCTTTGCTGTCGGGGAGCTTGGCCTGTGCTTTGCAGGCAGGGCAGGTGATGATCATGGGTGCTAGGTCGGTTGGGAGGGGGGGGAGCCCCTGGAAAGGTACGAAACCCTGGCCACAAGGTAAAGAAAGGGGTGTGGGAGTGGGAGCCGCAGGGCCCCGGCGGCACAATAGGGGGTGTGGAATCTTCCCTACCCAACCCCGAGTCCCCGGACACTCTCTTTCAGCTTTCTTGCCCCTTCGAACCCACCGGGCACCAGCCCCAGGCGATCGAGGGGCTGGTCACGGGCATCGAGCAGGGGGCTGAGCACCAGACCTTGCTGGGCATCACCGGGTCGGGCAAGACCTTCACCATGGCCTCGGTCATCGCCCGGACCAACCGGCCGACGCTGATTTTGTCGCCCAACAAGACCCTGGCCGCCCAGCTCTTCGGGGAGTTCAAGGAGCTCTTCCCCAACAACGCGGTCGAGTATTTCGTCAGCTACTACGATTATTACCAGCCAGAGGCCTACCTGCCCTCCAGCGACACCTTCATCGAAAAGGACGCCAGCCGCAATGAGAACATCGAGCGCCTGCGCAACAGCGCCACGCGCTCCCTTTTGGACCGCAGGGACGTGATCATCGTGGCCTCGGTCTCCTGCATCTACGGCCTGGGATCCCCGTCCAATTACAGCCGCATGTCGATCACCTTGGGCGTGGGCCAGGAGATCGAACGCGATGACCTGCTGCGCAACCTGACCCAAATGCAGTACGCGCGCAACAACCTGGACTTCCGGCGCGGTACCTTCCGGGTGCGTGGGGACGTGGTCGAGATATTTCCCGCCTACGAGGAGGACCGTGTTCTGCGCATCGAGTTCTTCGGGGATGAGATCGAGAACATCGTGCAGGTGAATCCCCTGTTGGGGGAGATCCTGGGTGAGGAACAGAGCGTCAAGATCTATCCCGCTAACCACTATGTGACGCCCGAAGATCGCTTGGAGCGCGCCATTCCCCTGATCGAGCAAGAGCTGGAAGTGCGCTTGAAGGAATTGCGCATGCAGGACAAGCAGTTGGAGGCGCAGCGCTTGGAGCAGCGCACGCGTTATGACATGGAGATGTTGAGCACCACGGGGGTGTGCAATGGCATCGAAAATTACTCGCGCTACATGGATGGCCGCAATCCGGGGGAGGCGCCCTTCACCCTGCTGCACTATTTTCCCGACGACTGGGTCTTGATGATCGATGAGAGCCACGTGTCCGTGCCCCAGGTGGGGGCCATGTTTAAGGGCGATCGCTCGCGCAAGAACACCCTGGTGGACCACGGATTCCGATTGCCCAGCGCGCTGGACAATCGCCCCCTGCGCTTCGAGGAGTTTGAAACGCTCACGCGTCAGAATGTGTACGTTTCCGCCACTCCCAGGGCCTACGAATTTGAGCACTCGGGCAAGCATATTGTCGAGCAAGTGGTGCGGCCCACGGGCCTCTTGGATCCTGAGATCGAAGTGCGTCCGGCCACCACCCAGGTGGACGATTTGCTGCATGAAATTCGCTGTGTGACCAAAGAGGGTTGGCGCACGTTGGTGACCACGCTCACCAAGCGCAGCGCCGAGGAATTGACCGGTTACTTCGAAGACCTGAAGGTGCGCGTGCGCTATCTACACTCCGAAATCGACGCCATCGAACGCACCGCGATCCTGCGGGATCTGCGTCTGGGCGAGTTCGACGTGTTGATCGGAATCAACCTTCTGCGCGAGGGTTTGGACTTGCCCGAAGTGGCTTTGGTTGCTGTTTTGGATGCTGACAAGGAAGGTTTTCTGCGCGCCGAAACCAGCCTGGTTCAAACCTGTGGACGCGCAGCACGCAACGCGGATGGCCGTGTGATTTTTTATGCCGACCGCATCACCGATTCCATGCGCAAGTGCATCGACGAGGTCGAGCGTAGGCGCGTCTTGCAGGTCGCCTACAACGAGCAGCATGGCATCGTGCCGCAAACGGTGATCAAACCGGTGCGCGAATCCCTCGAAGCCCTCTACGAGATGGACTACCCCGCGGTCCCTGAGATTCTGGGAGCCAAGGGCAATCAAGCCGCCGAATCGCCAGAGCTTGCTTGGTCGCTATCGCGGCTGCGGGGGGAGATCGAAAAGGTGCGCGCGGACATGCACATGTGCGCCCAAGAACTGCGCTTCGAGGATGCCGTATCCCAACGGGATCGACTCAAGGAACTGGAAGCCCTGGAATTGAACAAATGAGCGCATCGAAAACGGCCCCCTGGACGATCCGTCATGGGAGACTCGAGGACCTGCCCGGCATTTTGGAGATCTACAATCACTATGTCTTGAACAGTGTGGCGACCTTTGATTTGGAGCCCTTTGGGCTTGAGGAGCGTAAGCCCTGGATGCAGCAATTCCAGCAGGAGGGGCGCTTTCAAGTGTTCGTTGCGGTGCATGCGGAGCAAGTCCTGGGGTACGCCTATTCCGGCTCGTTCCGCGAACGCAGGGCCTACGATACCAGCGTGGAGACCACGGTGTATTTGGCCCCGGATGCGGTGGGCCTTGGCTTGGGCCGTGCACTGTACGATGCCTTGTTGCCGCGCTTGCAGGCCTTTGGATTGCACCGCGTCATCGCCGGCATCACCCGGCCGAACGCCGGTTCCATTGCCTTGCATGAAGCCTGCGGTTTCGAACATGTGGGGACCATGAGTGAGGTTGGCCGCAAGATGGATCGCTACTGGGACGTGGGCTGGTGGGAAAAACGCCTCGACGGGGGGAAGTCCAATGGCCGTGCCTAGTCTCGCCAGCATGCTGACCGCCGAAGAAGGCCTGCGCCCAATCTCTCTCGACCGGTTGGCGTTGGTGGCCGTGCCCGCCCTCGCGGTGGTGTGGTTGATGTATCGCTGGAGCCTGGGCGCAGGCGGGGCGATTTACGCCCTAGCCCGCATGCTTGGGCAACTGCTCCTGGTGGGCTTTTTCCTGGTCCACATCTTCACCGCGGACGGCCCCTGGCTGGTGTTGGCTATCATGGGCGGCATGATGTTTGTCGCCAGTTGGATCGCCCTCCGCACGGTTCCCGATCAGCGTTACAAACTGTTCGGCAAGTCCCTGATCGCAGTAGCCATCGGGGGCGGTGGAACGTTGGCTTGGATCTCCTTCGGGGTCCTCGACCTGCACCCCTGGTACGCCCCTCGTTACCTCATACCAATCGCCGGCATGGTGTTTTCCGCCGCACTGAACAGCGTCTCCCTGGCCGCGGAGAGGATTCACAGCGAGCTTGAAAGAGAGACCCCTATCCCCGAGGCCCGGGCCATGGCGTTCCGAGCAGCCATGATCCCGATCATCAACGCCCTGTTCGCTGTGGGGTTGGTTTCCATCCCTGGAATGATGACCGGACAGATCCTGTCAGGGATTTCACCCCCCGTGGCCGCACGCTACCAGATCATGGTCATGTGCATGGTCTTTGGGGCCTCTGGGTTATCCGCCGCGTTGTTTTTGCGGATGTTCTTGAAGAAAGAAGCCGAATAGCCCTCAGCCATTACGAGGACCTCTGATGGCAGTCGGTAGCGTGCATGGCAGTACCGAAAGAGGATATTCGGATATTTTTTTGGCTTCGTGCGAACCCCTCATCCCGCCCCTCCATCCAAACCCCACAACCCCGCCATGCGTTGGTCCCACCCTTCCCCAAGGGCAAACAAACCCCAAGGACATTCACCTACCACCGAGTAGGCACATAGTCCTTCAAAAACTGCCCCCAGCAATGGGTCCCCGTGTTGAACCCGGTAAAAATGGGATCCAACACCCGCGCCGCACCATCCACGGAATCCAATGGCGGAGCAAACCGTTGCGCATTCTCTTTTGCAACGACTCTCTCAAAGGGATCCTCATCCGTAACCCAACCCGTGTCCACACTATTCATGTGTATGCCATCCTTCACAAAGTCCGCTGCCGAAGTGCGCGTCATCATGTTCAACGCTGCCTTGGCCATATTGGTATGCGGGTGTCGAGTCGTCTTAAAGGTGCGGTAGAACTGCCCCTCCATAGCTGAAACGTTGACCACATGTTTGTCCGCGCTGGGTACCCGAACCATCAGGGGTTTGAGGTGCGCGGTCAGCACGAAGGGCGCGATGGAGTTGACCAACTGCACCTCCAATAGCTCCACGGTCGGCACCTGATGTAGGTCCAAACGCCAGGAATTTTGCTCCCGCAGGTCGAGCTGACTTCCCTCTCCGTTCCGCATACCCTCGGGGAACAGGTGCCCTTGCCCCGCTTCACTGAGCAGGTCCATTTGGCTCAATTGCGCGGTCTGGGTCAGGCCGGGGGCCTTGCCCTGGCCCGCGGAATCTTTGGCGGTTTGCAACACCCCGTCCTTGGTGAACGAATGCCCCAGCTTGTGCACTAGACCCAGGTGATCCTTCAGCACGCTTCGAGCGGATGGGGCGAGCCGCTCGGCGCATTCCCTGTCCACCAGATGGTCGTAGTAGGCCGGTGGCCGCCGCACCGTTTGACAGGCGTTATGAACCAAAAAATCCAGGCGCTCCTGGGTCTCCAGCAGGTGCCCGGAGAAGGCCTCGACGCTGGGTGTATGGCGTAGGTCCAGAGCATGGATCTGAAGCCTCTCCCGCCACTCGTCGAAGTCGTGTTCACCGGAAAATCGGCGTGCCGAGTCCACGGGGAAACGGGTGGTGGCGATCAGATGGGCGCCGGCCCTCAGCAGCAACAGGCAAATCTCGAAGCCGATTTTTACCCGCGAGCCCGTGACCAAGGCCACCCGCCCATTCAAGTCCGCGCTTTGACAGCGTTTAATCCAGTTGAGTTGTGCGCAGGGGGGGCACATCGAATCGTAATGGTGGTGCAACTCCGTGAAGGGCTCCTTGCAGATGTAACAATCCCTCGTGGCTTCCAGATGCTTGGCAGCTGGAGCCCGTCCCCGATCCGGCGAGTTGGCTTGTTGTTCCAATAGCCCACGGTGTTCCGCTGAGATCTCCAGCTTAGGCGGTGCCACCGGGAACCGCAGGGCGCGTTTCATGGCCCGGTTGCTGGTGGCATCCAGGGCCGCATCATCGACCTTGCGGCGTTCTTGTTTGCGCTCCCGCCGACGCCGACGCGAGAGGGCGTGGCGTTCATGGGGCCCGGGGCGGGATATGCGACCGGCTGCTTGGCGCAGGCGCAGGAGTTGTTGCTCATTCAGCTCGGCGAGCAGGCGGTGATCGGCCGCCAGGGCCTCCAACCAATTCAAGGCGATTTCCCGCTCGGAATCGGTGCCCGCTTGTGGATCATCCTGCATGGGAACATGGTACTGTTCCTGGGATTGGGGGCAAGCCGCAGGGGGCCCGACCAAAAAATGGAGCAGGATTGATGGAGATGCAGCAGAATGTGGCCATGTCGAAAAATATCTCCCGTAGAAATCTCCTCAAACTCGGATCCGGCGCCCTGATTGCGGCGGCCCTACCCCTTGGAAGTTGCCAGTCCCTGGGGAACCCATGTGGAAAGCATCGGAACCCGATCTCCCTGGCCCAGTGGTCCTTGCACCGGGCCTTTCACTCCAAGGAAATCGACCCGTTGGACTTCGCCAAGGTGTCCAGGGAACAATTCGGCATCGGTGCGATCGAGTATGTGAACTCCTTCTTCAAGGACAAGGTTCGGGATTGGGCTTACCTGGGGCAATTGAAGCAGCGCGCAGCGGACCATGGCGTTCGCAGTCTGCTGATCATGATCGATGGGGAGGGCAGTTTGGGCCAGGACGATGGCGCGGCGGATGCTATCGAGAAGCACAAACCCTGGATCGATGCAGCGGCTTCGCTCGGGTGTCACTCCATCCGAGTCAACGCGCGCGGAAACGCTGACAGGGAACAGGTTGCGGCCCGGGCGGCGGATTCCCTGCGCCAGTTGGCTGTGTACGCGGCTCCTGCGGGTATTTCCATCCTGGTGGAAAACCATGGGGGTTACAGCTCTGATGGGGCTTGGTTGGCGAATGTCATGGGGCGCGCGGATCACCCCGGCGTGGGCACCTTGCCCGACTTCGGCAACTTCAAGATCAGCGCGGACAACATGTACGACCGCTACAGGGGCGTCGCCGAGTTGATGCCTTATGCCAAAGCCGTCAGCGCCAAGTCCCATGATTTTGATGGGGATGGCAACGAGATTCACACCGATTACAGCCGCATGCTCGGCATCGTTTTGGACGCCGGGTACAAGGGGTACATCGGGGTCGAGTATGAAGGCTCGCAGCACTCCGAAGCGGAGGGCATTATGCTCACCAAGAATCTGATCGAGCGCGTATTGGGCGCTTGATTCTTGCGTTTGAGTCCTGCTGTTGGGATCGGTTGTCAGGGCCTAGCAAGGGGGCTGGGAGAAAGGTCAGCAGGAATTGAAGAAATGGTTAGGATATGTGCTCATCCTCTCCCCTTTGCCTGTTCCCAACAAAGATCTATGAGCTCAAACGTATCTCGCCGTGCTTTCCTAAAACTCTCCGCAGGGTCTGCTGCGGCAGCCGCCGTGGCTTGCCAAGGGGTGCCCTCCGGCGGCTCCAAACCTGGCAATGGGCGCTTGCGGCATGGCGCCGTTGGTATCGGTGGCATGGGCGCTTCTGACCTGGGGCAAATCTCCGACCACGAACAGGTCGACATCGTTTGCTTGTGCGACGTGGATGCGGGGCGGCTCAAGGCTGCCGGGGAAAAGCACCCCGGCGCTCGCTTGTATGCCGATTGGCGAGAGATGCTGGACAAGGAGGGGGACAACTTGGACTCCCTTTGTGTGACCACTCCCGACCACATGCACGCGCCGATCACTATGGCCGCTTTGGCTTTGGGCAAGCACGTGTATTGCCAGAAGCCCCTGACCCATACGTTGGTGGAAGCACGCGCGGTTCGAGAAGCCGCTGAGGCGGTGGGCGTCGTGACCCAGATGGGCATTCAAAACAAATCGAACGTGCACTACCGGACGGCGAAGGCCCTCTTCGACACTGGCGTGACCGGAGCTTTGAGTTCCATGCATGTTTGGACCGATCGCCCGTCGGGCTGGTGGCCCCAGGGTGTGGAACGGGAGGAGGGCAGCGATGCCATCCCCTCCGAGTTGTCCTGGAACCTTTGGCTCGGCGTCGCTCCGGCCCGGCCCTACAAGAAAGGCGCATACCACGCTTTCGTGTGGCGCGGTCGCAAGGACTTCGGCACGGGGGCCCAAGGAGACATGGCTTGCCACTTGATGGACCCAGCCCTTTGGTTCACCGGTCTGAGCGATCCCTTGACCGTGCGCTCCGATGGACCCAAGCCCAACGGGGAGAGTTTCCCGACCTGGTCCCGGGTCAATTACACTTTTGCACCCAATGCCAAGACCTCCAAGAAGGGCGTGGAGCTCACCTGGTACGACGGCGCACGCAAGCCCGATGAGTTGCTCAAGCGCTTGGGCATTGAGGATGCTTTCGCCAACGCGTGTTTGTTTGTGGGGGACAAGGCCGCCCTGCTCGTGAGCCCCTATTCCCCTTGCCGTTTGTTCCCGCTGGGTGGCCCCGAAAGCAAGCTGGAGATCGAACAGGTGCCCGCGGTCAATCACTGGCACCAGTGGGTGGACGCCTGTCTCGGCAGCGGAACCACCACCGCAGGATTCGATTATGCGGGTCGGCTGAGCGAGGTCGCCCTGTTGGGCAATGTGGCCCTGGAGTTCCCCGGTAAGGAGCTTGCCTGGGATGCGCAGGGGCTGAGGTTCCCTAGCCATCCCGAAGCGGATCTTTTGCTGCACAAGACCTATCGCCGCGGTTGGGATAGCTGACCCGACCGAATCGGGCCCCCTTGCGTCGATCGACCCGGGCCCCAGGTAAGGCCTGCCTTGCCTGGGATCCAGGTCGAACTTTCGCAATTGGCAGCTATTCCTGATTTGGGTGTTGCGGTCATTCCGCGCGACGCGAGACTGTCCGGCGCATGAGCGATTGGAAACGTACCTACTGGGTGGTCTGGCTGGCCAATCTCATCACATCCATCGGGATGATGAGCTTTTTGCCCTTCTTCCCGAGCCTGCTCGAGGAGATGGGCATCGAAGGACAAGCGTCGCTCGCACGTTGGTCGGGGGTGTGCTTTGCTGCGGCGCCCTTGTTGGCGACTTTTTCCGCACCCGTGTGGGGGGCGCTCGGGGATCGATTTGGCCGCAAGATCATGGTCTGCCGTGCCATGCTTGCGATTTGTTTTTTTGTGGGCGCCATGGCCTTCGCCACAACTCCCTGGCAGTTGCTGTTGCTGCGCTGCTTGCAGGGTTGCTTTTCCGGATTCGTTCCGCCGAGCATTACCCTTGTGAGCGTGGCGGCGCCGTCTTCGCAGCAGGGGCGTATCGCCGGCAACCTGGCCACGTCCATGGCCGTTGGTGGCTTGCTCGGTCCCTTGCTCGGCGGACTGGCAGCCACCATGCTGGGCTCCCACCAGCAGGTTTTTTTGCTGGTTGGTGCCATGGGTGGTATCTCAGCGTTGCTGGTTTGGCTTGGAGCGGAAGAAGACGTCAGCACCAGGAGAAAGGTCGAGGGCCGGCTCTGCTTAGCCGGGGTCGTACGGGCCACCGTTTCAGACCTGCGTGAGGTTTGGAAGAGCCCGGTGCTGCGCAGTGTGGCGTGGCTCGTGTTTGCCCTCCAAATTGGCTTGGGCGCGATCAACCCAATCCTGGAGCTGTATGTGCGCGACTTGCTGGGGGGCACCGAACTCGAAGGGGGCTGGTTGGACCGCTTGAGTTCCATGGCGGGTACGTCCAACGGACTTTCCTTGCAGGACCGGGTTCAGACTTTTGCCACGAGCTTGCTGTTTGGCGTCATGGCGATTGCCAATCTATTCGCTCTTTCCCTGTGGGGGCGTTATGGCGACCGCATTGGGCATCGTTCCGCCCTAGTACATTGTGGGCTGCTCTGCCTTTTGGCCCTCACGATTCAAGCGGCCGCGGCTACCTACGCCGTGCTGCTGGCGGGTCGCTTGATCATGGGTTTGGGAATGGCCGGTGCTAGTCCATTGACCCACGGCTTGGCCGCCAACGAAGCCGCGGCCGACCGGCGAGGGGGCGCATTTGGCGTGATCTTTTCCGCTCGGACCCTGGCGGTGGCGGTGGGCGGAACCTGCGGAGGGCTCCTGTTTCCCTGGATCGGCGCCCGTGGGGTTATGCTGGGCGCGGGCTTGACCCTGGTGCTCGCCCTATGGTTTTTCCAAAAGGCATTGGCGCAGAGCCGGCTTGGTGGGGGCCGCTAGCCTGGACATTTCATGAACCCGCACTTCAGGCTTCAGGAAGACCCAGGTTAGAGCTTGCTCAGCTCGACCAAGTCAAAGTCCGTGGCCGTGTTTGCCGCGCTCCAGGTCAGGCGCATTCGAACCGTGAGCGGGGCCCCGATCAGGGATGTTTGAGCCCCTTGGCTATCGTATTGGAGGAATGCCGGGGCAAACGAACCCGGAACTGGAGCGACTTGGTTCATGGAACTCGCAACCACGGTGTTGCCCGCTAGCAGTTGAATTTCGTAGCCGCCGAAACCGGTGCTCCCCCGGGTGTTCGTGGGAGAACGATGTCCTACAGCGATGGATAGGTTGTAGATTTGATTGCTTTCCAGGGTCGTGGGCATGATCTGGTACACCCAGCCCAATCCAGGGCCACCTCCGGAGTTTTCCAGGCTCAGGACTTCGTCACCATCGGCTCCGGTGGGGGCAGCGCTCCCACCGGCGCCGGAATAGGTGAAACTATCCGGATTCATGATGGATGCGACCACATGGGGCATGTTCGGGTACGTCCAGTCGGGGATGGGTTGGACCGAACTCACCCCATCCGCCAAATCCAAGGACTCAAAGCTCTGGGCTTGCATGGTTACAGTGTTCAAAGGGGCGGGACGAAATCCCCCGCTGACAACGGGTAGGATGGCGTTGTGGAACACCTGCGCAATTTTCCTCTGTCCCTGTTGGTTGGGATGTATGCCATCAGGAAGCATGTCGGTCGCCACGTCCAAAGCCGCGTGAACGTCCACGAAGTTCACAGGGGAAAGTGGCGTGCTCCAACTGGGAATCGAGGTCTCAAGCAGACTATTGAAGCTGCTTACAAAACCCGCGTTGTTGAAGTACCAGGTTCCCGTTCCGATGGGGGGGATCGATGCGATGAAGAAGATCGTGGCGGGGCCCTGACTGCGGACGGCTTCCAAGGTGGCTTTCAGATTACCGACGGCCGAGTTGATTCCGTTGGAACCCCTTTGGCCGATGTCGTTGGTGCCCAGCAGAATCAGGCAGACGTCCGGCGTCTCGCTGGCGATTGCGGGGGGCAGCAGGGGGAGCACTTGGTCGGTCCGATAACCACTGTAGCCCTGATGGTCTCGGTCGAAGTAGGTGTAGTACCTATTGAAGAGATTCAGGTCGGGGATGCTGGTACCATTTTCGTTCTCCACTGTGAACCGGGTTCCCACAAAACTGACCAGGGAGCCTCGGCGACGAAGGCTGAACCAAAGCGGATACCGGTATGAGGTGTAGCCCTGCACACCATGGGTGTTGGAGTCCCCAATGCACATCACGCGTGTCTTGATGGCGCGTGACATCTGCCCCGATTTTGTTTGCCTGCCCGTGGAGCGGATCGACGATATTTGGGTGGGCGTGGGTGCCGCCTGCAGATTTCCCAATAGACCCACAGATAGCGCGAGGATCGTGGTGCGTAGGGAGTGCTTCATGGCTGGAGTGTCTAGATTCAGCCGGCGGCGCAGGGGGCCTAGGCATGTTTCCCAATAATAAGACCCCGAGCGCGGTTCTGCTTGGAATGTGAATGAATGCCCACAATTGGAAGCTCCTATGGGGGCGTAATGCTCCCCGTGTCTGGAAATGGGACCAACTTATCGAGTTGGACCACCCCCTTGAAGACGTTCCCCGTTCAGGAGAAGGTCTTTTTGAGTCTCAGGAAGTGGCGCTCCAGCAGGTTCCAGCTCAAGAGAGCCGCGACAATGGAGACTGTTGTGGTGATCCCAACGAAAAGCAATTGGGCGGGAACACGCGAGCCGAACATCACACCTTCGGGGGGGAAGAAGTGCCGAACCAACGCATCGGCGGGCCCATGCCAAAGGTAGAGCGCATAGCTGTACTTGCCCAGGAATCGCATGGGAGCCAGGCAGAAGAGCTTTTTGAGCCACGTGCCCTCGGGGCCGGTGACGCACAGCCAGACCAGGGCGCCGGAGGCCAGGGCGATGCCCGTAAAGCGCAGGGTTTGCTGGGGTGCCTCTTGCCAGCCCTCATAGCGTTGCAGGGTGAGGTAGGCCACGATCAGGAGGCCCACACCACCGATGGCCATGATGAGTCGGCGTGCCCCCAGGCTTTCGCGCACGGAGGACTGATAAAGCAAGGCGAGCAGGGAACCCAACACCAATCCATCCATACGGGTGGGTGTGAGTACGAAGCGTGTGACCCAGTTCACTTCGGGATCCAGGGCCATTTGCCAGCGCAGGGCCAGGGCTCCCACAAAGAGGGCGCTGCACAGGGCGTACAGCCCGCGGCGACTGCAGATGAAAACAACCGCCGGCCACACCATGTAGAACTGTTCTTCGATGGCCAAGGACCAGAACACGTTCGGGATCAATTGATCGTACCACTCCCCACGCCAGGCGATCCGGAAGTTGCTCAGGTACGTCCAATGCCAAATGGAATCGGGGGCCGAGTCCGCGAGATAGGCATCGATCGGCACCGATCCAAGGGCTGGCAGTAGCAGGAAGAAGATCGCCAGCAGCAGGTAGTAAGCAGGGAAAATCCGCAGCACCCTACGCATATAGAAGTTGCGGAAGAAGTGATCCTTTCCGCGTGCTTTCCAGAGGATGCCGGTGATCAAAAAACCGGATAGCACAAAGAAAAGGTCCACGCCCATCCAACAACGATTGGCCAGACCGAACACCAGATCATCCAGGAGCGTGACTCCCCGATCGTTGAATGGGAAGAAGTGCTGCACCATGACCAGGGCGATGGCCAAACCACGAATGCCGTCCAGGGCCGGCATGTGGTTGGAGTGCTGCGGGGCGTGCGGTGTGGATTCGGACAAGGTCGGGCGCAAGCGGGGAGGGGCAGGAACGAGGGCAGTCGATCCTCAGGACGGGGAAAGGGCTTACCATCCTACGGGGTGCCGCCTGGGAGAGGAGCATCACCCCGTGGAATGCATCATTCCCGGAGTTTTTTCGAGGAAGCTGGGGCCTGGGGCGTCGGATGGGTCCCAAACGATTTCGCATTTTAGGACCAGGAGAGGTCGTGCTTCGATAGGGGCAGGCTGCGAATACGCTGGCCCGTGGCCTGGAAGATCGCTTCGCAGATGGCGGGGGCCATCGGGGGCACGCCGGGTTCGCCAACGCCGCCCAGGGGGCCATCCGAGTCGATGATGTGCACGTTGATTTGGGCCGGGGTGTCGCCCATGCGGGCCACCGGATACGTATCGAAGTTGCCTTGCACAATGGCGCCATTCTCTGCGGTGATCTCACCGAACTTGGTCAGGCTGACGCCAAAGATGACGGAGCCCTCCATTTGCGAGCGCACGCGGTCGGGGTTGACGGCCAGGCCGCAGTCCACGGCGATGTCCACCCGGTCGATGGTCAGCTCGCCAGCCTTGGAGACGGTCACTTCGACCACCACAGCCACCGCGGAGCCAAAGCCCTCGGCGGCGGAGAGTCCACGGCCCCGGCCCTTGCCGAGCTTTTCACCCCAGGTGGATTTCCCCACGCAGTGGGCCGCAGTGCGCGAGAGGCGATTCTCTTCGTCGCCGATCAGGTCGTGCAGGTACTGTGCCGGGTCCTGGCCCGCCAGGTGTGCCAACTCATTGGTGAACGAGCTGACCGCGAACACGTGGTAGATATTCGCCACCGAACGCAGCCAACCGATGCGCACATGGGCCACGGCCTTGCCTGCTTCGAGGCGAATGTTCTCCACAGGGAAGGGCAGGTACGCAAACCCCATACCCCATTCCCCGCCAGCGCCATGGTCTTGATTGGGCATGAAGGTGGACATGATGGTGGGGAACGCCGTGCGACCCAACCAGGCCAC
>JAAETM010000543.1 GCA_024228395.1 bacterium
AGCTGAGTGGGAGTATGCCTGCCGCGCAGGTACGACGACGGAGTTCAATGTGGGGACGGATCTCGATTGTGCAGACGCTCGTTTTGATTACAGCTTCCACGGAAACGGTTCGTGTGGGATAAGCAGTGCTGCGGGAACGATCGACGTCGGAAGCTACCCAGCCAATGCATTTGGGCTGCACGACATGCACGGCAACGTTATGGAGTGGTGCCTTGACAACTACTCTCTTTATAGCTCAGGCGCAGTGACAGACCCGTTTGTGGCCGGCAGTCCGGGCCGGGTCTTCCGTGGCGGCAGCTGGGCCCACAGCTCGGACGTTTGCCGTTCCGCGAGCCGGCACGTTTGGAATCCTAACAACTCGAACCGCCGCGTCGGGTTTCGGGTTGTTTTGGCCCCAGAGAACCCGCAGCGGGCGGGCATGGTGTTGATCCCTGCGGGCACGTTTAGCATGGGGTCAGATGCGCCGACTGGACTTCCGTACAACAACAACTTAAACCAACAGCCAGTCCACTATGTAACCATCAGTCAGGACTTCTGGATGGGGGAGCATGAGGTGACCCAAGCGGAATACCAGGCGTTGATGGGTTCGAATCCGTCACATTACTTCGGCCCGAACCTGCCGGTGGAGCAAGTCAGCTGGAACGACGCTGTGGCGTATTGCACGGTGTTGACAGCACAAGAGATGGCGGCGGGAAACCTGCAGACAGGTTATGAGTACCGCCTGCCGAAGGAAGCTGAATGGGAGTATGCCTGTCGCGCAGGAACGACCACGGAATTCAACGTGGGTTCGGATCTGTTTTGTAGTCAGGCCAGATTCTCGTATAGCTACCACCCGAGCGGCAACCATTGTGGCGTAAGCACTTCTGCAGGGACGATTGACGTGGGGGCTTATTTCCCAAATGATTTTGGCTTGTACGACATGCACGGTAACGTTTGGGAGTGGTGCCTCGATTCCTACGCGAGTTATAATAGCGCACCGGTTACCGATCCCTTCGTGACGGGCGGCTCGAACCGGGTCATCCGTGGCGGCAGTTGGAACAGCCCCTCCTCCTATTGCCGGTCCGCGTGCCGGTTCAGCACCAATTCAGGTAGCTCGAGCCTTTACGTCGGATTCCGAGTTGTTTTGGCCCCAGAGAACCCGCCGCCGGCGGGCATGGTGTTGATCCCTGCGGGCACGTTTAGCATGGGGTCAGATGCGCCGACTGGACTTCCGTACAACAACAGCTCAAACCAACAGCCAGTCCACGACGTAACCATCAGTCAGGATTTCTGGATGGGTGAGCATGAGGTGACCCAAGCGGAATACCAGGCGTTGATGAGTACGAATCCGTCATACTTCTCCGGGCCGGGCCTACCGGTGGAGACCGTTAGCTGGCACGATGCTCGCGCGTACTGTACGGCCTTGACCGCGCAGCAAATGGCGGCAGGAGATTTGCCGGCGGGTTACGAGTATCGCTTGCCGACGGAAGCTGAATGGGAGTATGCCTGTCGTGCAGAGACAACGACGGAGTTCAACGTGGGTTCGGATCTGTTTTGCAGTCAGGCCAGATTCTGGTATAGCTACCACCCGAGCGGCAACTCTTGTGGCGTCAACTCTTCTGCAGGGACGATTGACGTGGGGAGTTATTTGGCAAATGACTTTGGCTTATACGACATGCACGGCAGTGTTTGGGAGTGGTGCCTCGATTCCTACGCGAGTTATGGTGCCGCAGCGGTTACCGATCCCTTCGTGACGGGCGGCTCGAGCCGGGTCATCCGTGGCGGCAGCTGGTACAACGTCTCCTACCATTGCCGGTCCGCGTACCGGAGCGGCAGCAATCCTGGTAACGCGTACGACAACTTTGGGTTCCGGGTTGTGCTGGCCCCAGTTCTCGTGCCCTAGAAGCCCGGCCGAGAAGGGGGCCTTTTGGCCCGCGACCCCCAAAAGCTCGCTGACACCGTCGCTTCGGAAAATCCGGGTTCATTTGCGCTTGGAAGAACCTCGAGATCGCTCCAAAACGTCTGAGCTTTCTCAGGTAGATTCATCAAGTGGGCGTATTGCCTCTGAAGGACTCCAGAGCCCTATATCCACGCCAAAACTAGGTTTGCGACCGTCGCGGCCATGGAAATCTGGAATGCGACCTTGGCGCGCCCGGGATAAAGCGCCTGCCTGATGCCAAGTTGTACGAGTCGAGCAATGCGATGCTCCAACCTTGACCCGCCTTCGGTAGGCCTTCTTGAAGCGCTTCGTGCGCTGCCGGGCACGGAGCTGCTTCAGCTCCTCGTACCCCTCGCAAACGGTGATGGTCCTGGCCTTTCTCTTTGACGCCGTGCACTTGCTTCGCAGCGGGCAGCCCCGGCAGTCGCTTTCCGAGAACACAATGCGGTGGCTCCCGGGTCCTTTCGGCCCCCAGCAGCCGCTGGCGCTCCTTCCCGCTCGCCCCCGTGCCCTCCCACCCGCCGCCTCGCCCTCCGACCCCTCCCCCGCC
>JAAETM010000544.1 GCA_024228395.1 bacterium
ACCGGAGGTCGAACCGCCGTTGCGCCAGGAGCGCCAGGTGATAATTTCCTTTTCCATGCGGACTTTAAGCTTGTCCAGGTCCTCGTCGGAGTTGACTCCGAGAAGGGCGAAGGGACGGCTTTCATAATCCTTAACGAGCGATCGCTCGTGGGGGTACATGCCCCGGCAGGGGCCTCACCATTCACCCCAGAAGTCCAGGAAGAGCCGTTTTTGGTTGGCATGCCGTCGGGAGCGGTGGAATTCTGATGAATGCCAATGGTGGAAGGATAGATGTTCGGGGCTGTGTTAGGGCCCTTGAGAGTGGATGGGGGGGGTGCTGGGTGTTGATCGACTTTCACCGTGGGGTCGTGGTAGGGGGCCTCAGCATCAGCAGTGCCCACATCACTGATTCAAAGAAGGCGTGCGCAACTGAAAACCGTCGCTTCCGCGCTCATGGTTTTCGCTTAGTGGCATGCTCGCTCCGCGCAGCACGCTCCCAAAACCATGGCGTTCGCGCAGGTCGTCGAGCGCGTTGTCGATCGCTTGGTCCCGGTCCGCCCGGCTTTGCGGTGCGCCGGCGTCGGCGGCATCATGCGCCGGTCGATCGCTCGCTGGATCGCTGAATAGACTGCCCTGGTAGCCACTGCTCGCACGCAGCCCAATCAAACTCACGCCCACACGTTTGACCAGCGAGCGGCGCTTAGGAAGGGAGCGTAAAAGTTCGCGTGCGTGATTCCATAGCACCTCCGTTTGCGCGCTGGGTTCGGAGAGGCGTTTGCGGGTGCGGCCGCGCTGTCCGTTGGGGCGCGCTTTGCGGCGTTGGGCGGGGGAGCGGGTGTCGACATGTTGCAAGCGCACCTCCATGGAGCCCGCGTACAAACCGTGCCCGCGCAGGCGCGCGGCGGCGCGGTCGACCAGGTACGCGAGCATGGCTTCCACGTGTTCCATGCGGCCTTCCTCCGGTTCGAAGGAACTGTCGCGGTGGATGGACTTTGGGGTGCGTCGCACGATGAGGCCATCTTCGTCCAGCTCACAGCCAGCTACGACCGGGGCGGTGTCGATACCGCGTACGCGGTCGTATAAAGTCAGTCCCGATGCGCCGAAGGATGCGAACAGCACTTCCTTGGAAACCAACCGTAATTCGCCGGCGGTGCGGATGGAGAATTCCTCCAGGGAGTGCCTGATGCTGCGGCCTACCCCGGGCAGATGTTCGACCGGAAGGCCATGCAAGAAAGCGCACTCTTGGCCGGGCAGGATCTCGGCAATGCCGCGCGGTTTGCCCAGCTTGCCCGCCAGGCGCGCCATGGTTTTGCTGGTGCCGATACCGATGGTCACGGGCAGGCGCAGTTCTTCCAGGGCGGTGCGCTGGATGGTTTCGGCCACGTGGCAGGCGGCGCCCAGCAGGCGTGTGGTGCCTTTTAGATCCAAGAAGAAATCGTCGATGGATGAGATCTCGACCACCGGGGTGAAACGCAGCAAGAGGGCGGCCAATTGACCGCGCAGTTCGTTGGCGGCGCGTGAGTCGCCGGGGCGGAAAATGGCCTGGGGGCAGCGCTTTTGGGCCTCCCTTGAAAACATGCCCGAGCGCACTCCGAAAGCGCGGGCTTCGTAGGAGCAGGACATGACCAGGCCGCGACTGTTGGGTGGGGCGCCGATGATCAGGGGTTTGCCGATCAGCTCAGGGTGGCGGGAGGACTCTACCGAGGCCAGGAACGCATCCACATCCAGGTGCAGGATGCGTCGGGTGCGGGTGGGCAATCGGGAGTCGCGGTGGGGCATGCCTCAACCCTAACAAAACGCGAACAACCTGCAAGTGGGTACTGTGAGGGTACTGTGTCCCGACACAGTACCCTCACGATACCGACTCAGTTCGACAGGTCGGGCAGGCGTAGGGTGATCGTGTCGGCCTTGCGCTCTGCCGGGCCCAGGCTGGGTAGGACGCGCTTGAGCACGCGCTCGGCGGTCGCCCGATAACCGGTGAGCTTGCCGCCATAGATCGAAAGCACCGAAGGCCGTTGCTTGTGGTTCTGCACGAGCACCACCTCGCGCGATCGGGAAAAGGCCGCGCCCTCCGCCCTTGGCAAAACCCTCAAGCCCGCCCAGGCGTTCAGCAGTTTTGTTTCGCGCCCCGGGAAATGGCGGCGGAAGGTCTCGAGCAGGTACTCGACCTCCCCGTCCGTCGGCTGGGGGTCGTTCGGCTCGCGGGTGGGTTGTTCGGTCGTCCCCACCAGGATGTGTCCCTTCCACGGCATGGAAAAAACCGCGCGCCCGTCGGAGAGAGCTTCCGTGTAATAGATACCCTGTTCCAGGGTGCCTTCGAGTTCGATGTGCGTGCCGCCGACCAGGTCGACCTCGCGGTGGGGGGGCTTGGGCGTGAAGTTGTCGAGCACTTGAGAGACCCAAGGACCGGCGGCGTTGACCACCACCGAAGCGTGCAATTCGTGCACCGCCTCCTCCTGGTGATAGCGCAGGGTCCAACCGTGGGAGTCCGCTTCGGCGGAGATGAGTTCGGCGCCCAACATCACGTGGGCACCCAATTCGTGGGCGGAGGTGATCACCGCGCGGCACAGGGCGGCGTCATCGGTTTGCCCATCGTAGTACCGAAAGACGGCGCGCAGGTTGTTCTTCTGCAATCCATCCAGCAGGTCCCAGCCATCTTTGGGCACGCTGGAAAAACGGGCCGCTGGACTCAGGCCGCCGAGCAAGGCATACAGGGACAATCCCGCACGGACCTTGAGAGGACCGCGTCGCATGCCCTTGTAGATTGGAATGTGGAAGGGCACCAGGCGTACCAGATGCGGTGCGATGCGCAAGAGGATGGCGCGCTCGGTCAGGGACTCGCGCACCAGACCTAACTCGAAAGTCTCCAGGTAGCGCAGCCCCCCGTGGATCAATTTGCTGGACTTGCTCGAAGTACCGGCGGCGGGGTGGTCTTTTTCTAGCACGCGCACGGAGTATCCGGCGGCGGCCAGGGCCTGGGCTACGCCCGCCCCCTGGATGCCAGCTCCGATCACCGCCACATCACACTTGATATCCGCCCCCATGGCGCAAAGCATTCGGCATCCAGCCCTCGGATTCAACAGCAATATGCCGCGCGTGGACAATCGCTTAGCTTCGGGAAACCAGTCGGCTACTGGGTGAGCACGTGGGCCAAGTGCGGGAGCAATCTGTTTTGGGTCTCAGGCCCTGCGAAGGCCACAAAACCAATCGGCGTTTGCGTGTCCAAGGGCATGTCTAGCGCAAGGCCTTCCAGATTGCCAACCGTGCACCCCGCTTCCTGGGCGCAAAGCACCGAGCCGCTGATGTCGTAGGGTTTGGCGCATTGCGTGGTGTTGCCTTCCGGATCGACCAACCATGGGCGCAGGTCCGCCACCATGGTGTATTGACCCAGCGCCAACAGGGCCAGCTGGCCCCCGCTCGCGATGTATTGATCGTCGTAGCAGTGCTCGATTTGCGCGTCTTCTTGCTTGCGTAGGCGATCCAGAAACTGACGCGCGATTTCGTGGGAGGCGGGGCGCACATCGGGGTGGTAGGCGTAGAAGGGGAAGTACCCATGGTCCACGCGCGCGTCGTCGGGGGGGGACAGGGAGCGCGGAGCTTGGGCCTGCTGTCCGAGCAGGGGTACTTCTGTGGCCTGGCACCCCTCGTCGCGCTTGGCTTCCAGTTCCCGGGCCCACCCGGCCAGGCGCGTGGGGATTTCGGTCACAAGGCCGTATTCGATGTCCGATTGCTTGGGCGGCTGATTTCCCGGCCCCGCCGCCCCGATCACCGTCCAAGCGGAGCGCAGTTCGAAGAGCAGGTGGCGCGTGCCGTCGATGGGGTCGATCACGATGCGTGCGCCCCCGTGGTCGGAGTCGGGCAGCTCCTGCCAGGCGCCTTCGACCTGGCCCGGGCCCCGATGGCGCCAGCCGGTGTCCTCGGTCAAGAGGGACAGGGGGGCCAAGGCCGCCTGCTCGCCAAACCAGTCGTCTAAGTACCTTTCCGTGCTCTCATCGGGACCGAAAGTCACGTCCCCACTGCCCGTGCCCACGGGTCTGGCGAGACCAGGGGAATCGATGGCGCTGGGGGCTTGGCGTGCCAGGCGGCGGATTTCGTGGGCCAGGGAGAGAAGGGCTGGCCGCAGGCGCTCGATTTGGGGATGCATGGCCAGCAGTGTAGCCCACAGGTCAAATGCTCGCTCGCACTTGAGAAGCCAATTTCGTGCCCTAGACTAGGGCTCGAATGGCGCAAAGCCGCCCCCCAGATCCTCCAGAAAAGCTCCAAGAGCCCCACCATGACCGAAACTAGGGAAGTCATCATCATCGGCTCCGGCCCCGCCGGATACACCGCTGCTATCTACACCTCACGCGCCAACCTGAAGCCGATGCTCTTCCAGGGACCCCAGCCCGGCGGCCAGCTGACTATCACCACCGACGTGGAGAACTTCCCGGGTTACCCGAAGGGCGTTTTGGGCCCGGACATGATGGAAGACCTGAAGGCCCAGGCGGAACGCTTCGGCACCGAGATCAAGTTCGAGGAGGTCATCGAAGTGGACTTCTCAACGCGGCCTTTCGTCGTCAAGACCGACTTTGACGAGTTCAAGACCAATGCCGTGATCATCTCCACGGGTGCTTCCGCCAAGCTACTTGGTTTGGATAGCGAAGCCCGATTGATGGGCAATGGTGTTTCTGCCTGCGCCACCTGTGACGGCGCTTTCTTCCAGGGCAAGGAAGTCATGATCGTGGGCGCGGGCGACTCGGCTTTGGAAGAGGCTCAATACCTGACCCGCTTTGCCACCAAGGTTACGGTGGTGCATCGCCGTGAAGAGTTGCGCGCCTCCAAAATCATGGCCGACCGCGCCCGCGAAAACCCCACGATCGCTTGGGCCCTGAACCGCACTATCCAGGAGATTCACGCTGGCGATGATGGCAAGGTCAATGCGGTCACCATGCTCAACACCCAGGACCAATCCACCGCAAACGTGGCCACCGATGGCGTCTTCGTCTCCATCGGCCACAAGCCCAACAGCGACCTGTTCAAGGGCCAACTCGACATGAACGATGTCGGCTACCTGACCGTCACCCCCGGCCGCACCCAAACCAACATCCCCGGCGTATTCGCCTGCGGCGACGTGACTGATCACATCTACCGCCAAGCCGTAACCGCTGCCGGAACCGGCTGCATGGCAGCCATCGACTGCGAGCGCTGGTTGGAAGGGCAGGGGCACTAGCCTTCGAGTTGTTGCTTCACAGAAAAGCCCACTGCTTGCTGCAGTGGGCTTTTTTCATGAAGTTCGCGATGGCTGGGCAAGAGGGGGAGTGGGGCTTATAGGGGAAGGGGAAGGCGCAGGCCCGGTGAATTGTAGCGGAGAGCATTCCACGTGGACGGTGTTGGGACTACCTCAAATTGAGCCAGGAGCAGTATTTGCTCTTTCCTCTTATCCCTATTGGACTACTTGGCGCTTCGAATGCCCATTGGCGCTCAATTGCTATTCCAGTATCTGGTACCCATGAATTGAGTGCTCTTGGTTGACGGGCAATGCGTGTCGAAAAGGAGGAGTTAGAGGTTCGAACCCTCCCACCTACTCGCCACTGCTAAGAGTCATCCCATGAAACCTATCATCCTTGTAGCCCTTATCCCCTGCGTTGCATGTCAGAGCGTTCAAAGCCCAGCTTCAATGGAGGCCAACGTTGGAGTTGCCACCCAATACATCTTCCGCGGAATTCCCCAGAACGAGCAAGGGGCTTTGCAAGCGGACATGGGAGTCAGTTTGCCCACAGACGGGGGTGGAACCCTCTCCTTCAATTACTGGTCCAATTGGGACCTGTCCAACGACGCGGGCGATGCAGTGCTTCCAAACGGGAATGGTGGGAAGCTAAGCGAGATCGATCTGACTGGTTCATGGTCCAAGGATCTCAATGGCACAGCCTTCGAGGTTGGTTTGATCAGTTACAACTTCCCGAATGGAGCGGGTGGGTCCACGACAGAACTTTTTGCCTCCTTTGGTTGGGACAAATGGGGTCTATCACCCAGCATCACGGTATATGTGGACTTTGATCAGGTGGATGGTGCCTATCTCAACGGTTCGATCTCCAAGGGCTACGAGGTTGGTGAGAATACCAGTGCTGAGGTCTCTTTGGGCCTGGGTTACACGGATGAGGATCACGCTTCCGCGTATTACGGAGCTGCGGAAAGCGGAATGGGTGATCTGCTTTTGACCGCATCCATTGCACACACTTACAGCCAGAGTGCGACTGTGAGTGCTTTTGTTTCCGCTTCCCAGATCATTGATTCTGATTTGGAGGATGCTGTCGAAACCGCAGGTATGAGTGCGGACAATACCTGGGCTGGCTTGAGCGTCGGTTGGAGTTTCTAGTTCACCTACCAACCGTTACAGGAATCACAACAATGAAAATCCCCAGCATCAAAAACATAGGCATGCGTAGCAAACTGCTGCTACTGTGCTTCTTGGTCAGCCTGCCGCCCGTCGCGGCCACTTCGTTCATTTCTCACCGTAAGGCTCAACAAGCCCTGGAAAGTGCAGCCTCGGAGGCCGCGGACGCCTTGACCCAGCAGGGGACGAGTGAGATGGTCAGCGTTCGCGATCTGAAATCGGCGCGCATCGAAGCGTATTTCAACACGATTCGCGATCAAGTCCTGACTTTCTCCGAGAACCGTATGGTCGTGAATGTCATGCGCGATCTCCCCGGACTGTTCAACGCCTACCGTGACCAGCGCCAGCTGGACGCTGATCAGCTGTCCCGCATGCGCAGGGAGCTGGGTTCGTACTACTCCCAGGACTTCGCTGGCGAGTATCGGAGCAGCAATGATGGAAAGGACCCGAATGCAGCCCAGTACTTGAGTCAATTGGATGATACCGCGGTGGCGCTTCAGCACGCCTACATCGAGGCCAACCCAAACCCGCTGGGTTCCAAGGATGGTTTGGATGCCGCGGATGATGGCAGCGCTTACTCGGAGCGGCACAAGCAGTTCCATCCTGCGATTCGCAGCTACCTCCAGAAGTTTGGCTACTATGACATCTTCCTGTGCGATCCGAACACTGGTGACATCGTCTATTCGGTATTCAAGGAATTGGATTATGCGACCAGCCTGAAGACGGGCCCCTACTCCAGCACGAATTTTGCCGAGGCCTTCAAGCGGGCCAATGAAGCGAGTCAAGGCGAAACGTTCGCTTTTGTGGACTTTGAACAGTACACACCCTCTTATGAAGCTCCCGCGAGCTTCATCGCCTCTCCGATCTTTGATGGAAGCGAGAAGCTCGGTGTTGTCGTCTTTCAGATGCCTCTTGATACGATCTCGGAAGTCATGAGTACGCGTGCGGGTTTGGGGGAGACGGGGGATTCTTACATGGTTGGTCCTGATTTCCTGATGCGCTCGGATTCCCACATGGACCCGGAGAATCGCAATGTGGTCAGTTCCTTTAGACTCCCTACCACCGGATCCTGCAGAACTGAACCCGTCCAGACCGCACTTGGGGGGGGAGTCGGCGCGGGTCTTTCCACGAACTTTGAGGACCAAGAGGTCCTCACCGCCTGGTCTCCCGTGGATATTTTGGGTGTGAACTGGGCCATCGTTTCCGAGATCACCGAGAAGGAGGTTTTTGCCACCGTTCGCCGCATCGAGACCAATTCCGAGGCTAGCATCGCGGAATTGATGCTTTGGATTCTCGGGGTCACCGCGATGGCGTGTCTATTCATTCTCGTCGTGAGCCTCAGGTCTGCACATTCCATCGCCGGTCCTATCATCGAGGCTGCTGGAGCCCTGGAAAAGGTTGGCAAGGGGGATCTTACCCCGCGAATATCGATCAATGCACAGGACGAAGTAGGCCAGATGTCAGCATGCCTGAACACGGCCCTGAAAAGCCTGTGCTCAGCCATGGGCGGCGTCATTGGAGGCGCGGAGGAGTTGGACTCTGGTGCAGGAAGGATCGCTGAGGCAAGTTCCGGCATGGCTGCTTCCTCTACTCAGTCCGCTTCCTCCTTGCTTGAGATATCCACTATCCTGAAGGAGATCTCCAACATGGCGTCTGAGAACTCCTCCAAGTCATCCCATGCGAGTCAGCTCTCCAGTAGTGCTTCAGAAAGTGCTGACCATGGGGTCAAAGAGGTTGTGGCCATGACCCAGGCCATGGGGGCCATCGAGGAGTCCTCTGCGGATATTGCCAAGATCATTCAGGTCATTGACGAGATTGCCTTCCAAACGAACCTGTTGGCTCTAAACGCCGCGGTGGAAGCTGCGCGTGCGGGTGAAGCCGGCAAGGGATTTGCCGTGGTGGCGGATGAGGTCAGAACCTTGGCCATGCGCAGTGCAGAAGCTGCCAAGGATACCGCCGCAAAAATCTCGGAGGCCACGAGCCGTGCCCAGCATGGAAGTGAAATCGCTGCCCGGGTCAACCAGGCCCTGGGCGTGATCGTGGAATCCACCAAAGGCGTTGACGTATTCCTCAAGGAGATCGCTGAGGCTTCTGCTCACCAAGAACACTCCATGGGTGAGATCAGTATTGGTATGGGAAGTTTGGACCAGGCTACCCAAGCCAATGCTGCCAAGGCGGAAGAGCTTGCCGCAACGGCCGAAGAATCCTCTGCCCATGCGGCAACTCTTCGCGCGATGGTGTCGCAGTTCACCTTTTCAGAGGGCTGAAAAGCCCATCTGTGGGAAGGAGACAGACCCCGGTCCCGCTCCCCTTGTTCCGCCTTCGATACAGATTGCGGACTGGGGGAAGTGGGACGAGTTGGAGAGACTCGTGGGTGTTTTAATGCGCTCCGTGCCCTCTGAGCCTGCAGACAGTTGGCATGGGGTGAAGGATCGACAAGCGTTCGCCCATCGAGCCATCTTGCAGGCAACCGTTGCTACGACTTCTCTTTGCGGAGGTTCTGGTGAAGTCGGGCGCTCCCGTCCTTCGGAATGGGGATTGGTGGGGGGGTTGCGTTCTTGGATCGGGGGGCGCGTGGGGGCTACGCTGGCATTATCATGCGCGTAGCTTATATCGTTCCCGGTTTTTCTCCGAGCTCTAGCAGTGGACTCGATCAGCACACAATGGCATTGACCCGGGCGCTGGCGCGTTTGGGGTTGGGTGTGGAGGTGCTCACGTCCCGCAATTCGGCAGGCTTGGCGCCTATGGCCCAGCGCCGCGAGATCATCGAGGGCGTGGGTGTCACCTGGGTGAATGGGGGGGCCAGGGCTGTGGAGGGCGATTGGGCCCTGGCGGCGGCCGCTTTCCTGGACCGTGAAAGCCCGGACCTCGTGCACTTGGAAAGCATGCGGGGCGCTGGAACCCTCATTCTCGATGAGATCGAGAAGCGCGACATTCCGGTGGTCCACAGTGCTTGGGATATGGGGCGTTTGGCCATGAACGGCAAGGCCCTATCGGCGGATCTAGTGCCTTTCGATGTGTCGGATCAGGATGCCCACGCCCGCGATAAAACGGTCCAGAAGCTCTTGGCGGGGCATCCGGAACTTGGTCAGCACGGGGGGCATGTTTTGCCCGCCCAGGTGGACGATGCGTTCTGGGAGAAGATTCAGGGTTATCTGTCGGGGGCTGGAACTCCGGCTCTCATCGCTGCGCGCGAAGAGGTGGACGATTTTCACTTGGCGGCGCTCGAGGCGTATCGGTCCATGCCTGGGCGCTTCGCTTCCTCGAGATGGCTGAGCCAAACCTTGGCGCGGATCTCCGGTGAGCGCGTGGAGCATGTGGCTCCGGGTGTGGAGGTTTCGAAGTTCCAAGGCTTGGCCGCACCCCACGCGGGGCGCGGGAAGATCCGTTTCGGATTCTTGGGCAGCATGGACAAGGCATTCGGTGCCCACATCCTGATCGACGCCTTCCTCGGTCTGGCAGACAAGGCTGAGCTGCGCATGTTTGGTACCTGCGATGATCGCATGCATATGCGCACCCTGCGCGCCAATGCTGAGCGTGTGGAGGCGCGCTGGTACGGTGCGATCGACAGCGAAGATCGTACGCATGCCCTGGAGTGCATGGATGTGCTGGTGGTTCCCACATTGTGGCAGGAGAGTGCGCCCCACGAAATTCGCGAAGCTTTTGCGGCACGGCGCCCTGTGATCATTTGCGATTTGGAAGCTCCCCGCGAAATGGTGATTGACGGTCAAAACGGTTTGGTGTTTGCAGCGGGGGACAGCGATTCCTTGCGTGCAATCATGCAGCGTTTCATCGACCAACCCACCCTGCTCGACGAATTGGAATTGGGTGTGCAACCCCAGCGCGACATTTCGGATGAGGCGCGCCAGTGGGCGGATATCTACGCCGTGCATACACAGATACGCGAACCGAAGTCGGTCACCGTTCCCGCGAGCATGGCGGCCTTTGCCGACAGGTATGGGGCACTTAGGGGTTTGCCGACCCGGGAGCTGTTCCAAAAGGTGGCCCGCGGTTTAACCAACCTGTCTGGGCGCATGGGAGTGGACTTGGATCCGCTAACCGCGGTTTCCCAGGCCGTGGCCCAGGGGGGCCGGGGCCGGGATGAGCGCCTGGGGGCCAAGCGCATCCAGGCATGGCTCGAAACCAGCGTGCAAGAGTTGGAGGAGATGCGCAACGTCCTGATGACCCAGGATGCGGAGTTGCGCGTGGAGCGCGGTTTGGCTGCGCAGAAGGCGAGCGAGTTGGAAGCGCGGCTTGAGAGAGAGCGGGCCAACTTGCGAACGGTTCAGATTGCGTGGGATTCGGCCAAAGAGCAGCGCGATGCGGCCCAGACTGAAATCGAAACCCTCCGCGAACAATTGCGCATGCAGAGCGAGCACCTATGCACGGTCGAGGATCAAGGTGCCTGGCTGCGCGGAGAGATGGGTCGTTTGGCCACCCGCGTATTGGCTGCTGCTGACATTCCGGGGCCCGACGGGGGATTGCTTTCCGCTGGTGACGTCAAGGTCGTCATCGAACGCGTTCATTCCAACCTCGACCAGAGCGAAAAGGAAATGTCCTGGCGACGTCTTGAAATGGACAAAGCAAGGCTGGCGAGTCAGGCCTTCATTCCGCGCATGTTCGCCCACGGTTTGGCAACGCAGATGGGCCAATGGGATGTGATCACCGGGCCCCAAATTGCACCGGACCAGGGGTCCGTTGCCAAGGATGTCGTCTCCAAGGAAATCCACGCCTTTCGCCCCATCGGAACCGATTCGCCCAACTCCACCGAAACTTCCAAATCCGAAACCAAGAGTGCCGAAATGGAGGCCAAATAATGAAACCTCGCACCACCATCATTCAGCATTTCACCGGAGACTTCGAAGCCCTCGAGGGGCACCTCAGCGCGTTGAACGAAGAGCTCGAAACCCGTGGGGCGGGGGACGAGGTAGTCTTGGTTGACGACACCGATGAGGGGCTGCTGCAGGCCTGGGTCGATGAACGTTTCCCTGTCATGCGCGTGGTTCGCAAGAACCTCCGCGAGGGTCGCGCCAAGGCCTATTTGATGGGTGCGCAGGCTGCGACCTGTGAACTCATCCTTATGCTGGGTCCCGACAAGCGCGTTCGCCCTGGGACTTTGGGTCCCCTGATCACCGCCATTCAAGGTCCCAATATTTTGGCCCTGGCACCGCGAATTGTGCACGGGGACAATGGAGCACCTGACTTGCCCGGTGCGCTCACTATTGAGCAAGGGCGTCCGGTGGTTTTACCACCGGTCACCACCGAGGACGAACCGCACATGCACAACATTCCCTTCGCGAGTGGGGGAGCATGTTTCATGCGCCGGGACGTATTCCTTTCGCGTGGGGGGTTTGATGAGTTGTTCATGGCGTCCTATTGGGAGGACGTGGATATGGGATTGAGTGGCTGGCGTCAAGGCATGCGGGTTCTTGAAGTTCCGCAGAGCATTGTTGAGCATCACCCGGCAGTTGATCCTGACGTGTTGGTTCCCCAGCCGATCAGTCAGGCGGCTGTTGAGCGCGGGCGCTTGCTGCTGTATTGGAAGCACCTGGACAAGCGCAGGGATGCGGCAGACCATGTGCAGGGCCTGTGGCGTGATGCCGTGGATGCGGCCCTCGGCGATCGGCGCGAGGATTTGGTGTGGCTGGCATTGGCCCTGGATGATATGGGTGCGGCGACCGACGCCCGCGTGAAATTGAGTCCCGTGCAGCGCTCATTGGCCGATGCCCTGCGGGCCAGCGACCCCACTGTGATTTAGTGGGAGGGAGGGCCGTCGATCCTCTCATACGAGAGGCGTTGGCCCTTTCATCTGAAGGAGGAGGGCGGGTGTGCGGCTCATGCCGTCCGGTCGGTTTCCCTTTCTCGGGCGCACGTAGCGGGGCCGGCACCCTCACCGTTCCGCTTGCTAACCGCCAATGCTCAACAAGAACTCTGCGTTGACGTTGGTCTTGCGCATTTTTGCGATGAGCATTTCCATAGCTTCCACGGGGTCGAGTTCGTTGAGGACCTTGCGCAGCATCCAGACGCGTTCAATCTCTTCGGGGGTGAAGAGCAGCTCTTCCTTTCGCGTACCCGAACGGTTGATGTCGACCGCCGGATAAATTCGGCGATCGGAAATTCTGCGGTCGAGCACGATTTCCATGTTGCCGGTTCCCTTGAATTCTTCGAAGATCACGTTGTCCATGGCGGACCCCGTTTCGATCAACGCGGTACCAAGGATCGTTAGGGAACCGCCATCTTCGATGTTGCGGGCGGCACCGAAAAACTGCTTGGGGAACTGCAATGCGGTTGCTTCAAGACCACCGGAAAGCAACTTGCCGTTGCTGGGTGCTTCCGTGTTGCAAGCCCGCGCCAAACGCGTAATCGAGTCGAGCAGAATCACAACATGCTTGCCGGACTCGACCATCGAACGAGCCTTAACCATGACCATTTCAGCCACTTCGATGTGGCGCTTGGCGGGTTCGTCGAAGGTGCTCGAAACAACTTCCACGTTGTCGCCTTCGATGGACCGTTGAAAGTCGGTGACCTCCTCGGGTCGCTCATCCACCAACAGGATGATCAGGTGACAATCGGGCGCGTTGTGCAGGATCGAATTGGCTAGCATGTGCAACAGAACCGTCTTGCCCGTACGGGGCGGTGCAACGATCAAACCCCGTTGCCCGCGCCCAATCGGCGTAATAAGGTCCAGAATGCGCATCTCCAGGCTATCCTGCACGGAGTCCTCGAGGATGATGCGCTGCTCGGGGTAGAGCGGCACCAATTCCTTAAACGGTGCGCGGCCGACCACGTCCTTCGGTTTGCAATCGTCGATCTCCTTGACCTCGATCAGGCAGAGGTACTCGTCGCCTTCATCCACCGGGCGCAAACGACCACGCACGGTCATGCCGCGTTCCAAGCCGTGTTTTTCGATCAGCGAGAAGGGGACGAAAACGTCCTCGGCGGCGGGGATGTAATCGGAGTGGGGCGTGCGCAGGAAGTGGTGCTTGCCATCCCACACGTCGATGACTCCCAAAACTTCCACGGGGATGTGGGCTTGCAAGCGTGCCTGCGTGATCTCCCAAATGGCGTCACGGCGATTGCGAGCTTGGAAGTCCTTGAGCTTTTCCTTTTCCGCAATGTCGTGCAGCTCGTTGAGGTTTGCCTTGAGCAATTCTTCGTGCTGCTTGGCCTTGGGTTTTGTTTTGCGCTTGGACTTGGGCAGGCCTTCGATCAGCTCTTCAAGGCCCTCTTCGTCCAGGTCGCGGGGCAGTGCCTCCAAACGGATCTGCAGACCTTCCGGCTCCTTGACTTTGGCACTGGGACGTTTTTTGAAGCCGGCCTTGGGCTTGAATCGCTTTTGCTTGTACGCGGACATATCTTTAAGAAACAGGGGGGGGACTGGGGAGAGGGTCAGCGGGAGCTGGCAAACGTTTCTCCGGTGTGTGCTTGTTGGGTTAGGGGGCTTAGCAGCCCAAGCGCGTGAGCAGTTCTTGCACATTGATCGCAAGTTGTTCCAGGGAATCCCCGGCTTGCAGTACAGCGTCACTCACGTCTTTTTTATTGCTGAGGGGCATTTGGGCCGCTTCCCTGCGCGCCACTTCGCCCGGGGCCCAACCCCGTTGAGCCCTGGCCCGGCGATCTCGTTCCCCGTCGGGAACCTCCACGAACACCAGGTGGTCGATCTGTTCCCGGAGCTCTGCCAAGCCATCGCTCTCCAAAAGAAGGGGGATGTCGAGCACGATCCGGGGGATGTCCGAAGCACGGGCTTCGGCCAGGTCGGCCCAGATCCTGGCACGAACGCGTGGATGGATCCAGTCTTCGAGCCTTTTGCGAAGGTCAGGATCCCGAAAAATATGGTTCGCCAGGAATTTCCGGTCGGCCTGGCCGGCCCGATCGAGTGCCTGGGGTCCGAAAGTTTCGACCAACCAGGCCAGGGTCTCCGGAAGGGTCAAAATTGCGTGGGCGGCTTCGTCGGCGGACAGAACCACCCCCTGCGGGCCGGCCAGCATGGCTGCCACGGTGGATTTCCCGCTGGCAACCCCGCCGGATACGGCCAGGAGCACGCTGGGAGGGGGGCTGGGGCCCCTAGGCTCGGGGTTGGTGGACTTGGGATCAATCATTGGGAGGGGGAATGGTAACCCCTGGGCTCGGGGGGGTAGAAGGGGGGAGTTCAAAGACCTGTTCCCTTCAGATCCTTCATTTTTTCGCCGGAGATTCCTCCAGGGAATTTTGCATTTGGATGGGGTCTGGAGCCTTGCCCCAAGGGTAAGTGTCCGCTTCGGTCGTTCTAGAGCCTCAAAACCCTTGCTGATAGCCTCCCCTTTGGTTATCAAAGGGCCCCCTAATCCCCAGATACCAATCCTTCGGGCGTCGCCCATCCGGTATCTGGGACAAGCCCCCCCCCCTTACGGAAACCAAGTCCTAGTGACCCAAAGCCGCATGAAGAAGCGTTCTAACCGCGGAGCAGCTCGAGTGAATGCCATTTGGCTAATCGTGCTCCTCGTCCTGTTCTTTGCCTCGTTGTTCTTCGCCGTTACAGCGAATGATGAGCAGGGTCGTGCCGAAAAAAACACAGAGATTGCCTTGGCTGATACCGCGAGGGCTCAAGCTGAGTTGGAGACCCTCCAAGTTAAGGCGCGGGCCATCACGGAGATCATCGGTTACTTCGATGAAACCGACCTGAGTGCTATCACCGAATCGCAGGCCCTCAAGGATGGCCTGGAAGCACTCAAGGATGCGATCGGTACCGACGCTGAGGCCGCCAACACTTTCGAGGATGCATGGCCCCTGGCTATCAGCCAAGTGGCTGCTCGCAACATCACCATCGGAACCGTGACCCAGGAGTCCAAGGACCGCAGCACCCAACTGGCCGCTGTCCGTCAAAGCGCTGCTGAGACCGCTTCCGAAAAGGACGCTGAGCTCTCCACCGCCCGTCAGGAGTACTCCGACCTGGAGTCCAACACCCGCGAGCAGATCAACAATCTGGAGAAGCAGGTTGCTCGCCTGACCCAGGAGCGCAACGCCCAAGACCAGGCCGCCATCGACGCTCGCAACGAGCTGGCTGACCTGCGCGTGACCATGGCCCTGAACGAGAACGCGAACACCTCTCGTCTCGCCAAGGTCACCAAGATCACCCGCCCCCTGCGCGAGCCGAGCGCCACCGACGGTGAGATCACCGGCGTGTCCAACAAGCTGAACCTGGCATGGATCAACCGTGGCACCATGGATCGCGCCGTGCGCGGAATGGTCTTCAAGGTTGTCGACGCCAATGCTGCCAACCCGCGCCTCAAGGGTGAGGTTGAGATCCTCGAAGTCTTCGAGAACACCTCAAAGGTCGCTATCCGCATGGTCAGCGACCAGTACGACGCCATCGCTATCGGCGACAAAATTGCCAACCCCCTCTACGATCCGGAAGGCCGCCGCAACGCGGTTCTGGCAGGTCGTTTCGACGGCAAGTACTCCCGTCAGGAAGTGGCGTTGATGCTCAAGGAAGTTGGCATCGACGTTCAGAAGGAGGTCGATCAGTCCACCATGTTCCTGATCATGGGCAACCCACTTTATACCGATCCCGAAACGGGCGAGTCACTCGAAGAAGCCCGCGAGGTTTCCTCCTTGCCCGCCTACTCCAAGGCCAAGTCGATCGGTGTGCAGCTGATCAGCCTTGCGGAGATCCGCCACTTCTTCCGCCGCTAGGCCACCAGAAGCCGCCGACATCATCGAGCGCCCAGCTCCGGGGGTACCGGAGCTGGGCGCTCGACAATACGGAACCAGGTACATTTTCACACACTTCGGCCCGAACCGC
>JAAETM010000545.1 GCA_024228395.1 bacterium
AGCGCTGGAACGGAGCCAAAATGGTCATGCGCTGGGTCGGCTCAGGCCTCATCCAAGCCGAGAATCAATTCCGACGAGTGAAGGGATACAAAGCCATCCCTGCCCTCGTTTCCGCACTCACCCAAGACGCCTTGCAAGATCACAAAGACGCGGTATGATCTATTCCCTGCCCCCGACGAATCTAACAAGGGGACGGACACCCTCGATCGCACCTAAGCCACGTGTTGCTGGTCAGTTACAAACAACTACCCGCAACAGAGGAGCGACACCCGATGGATGAAACCAATAGTACCCAAATTCGTCCTGATTTCAACCGATCCATAACCATTGCAGGCAGTGATGAGCGCCTGACGAGTCTAGCGGGCGTGGTATGCCTGCGCGAGCTGGATGAGAAGCTTGGGGTCACGCGAGACCTCGCAAGGGCATTTGAAGATCCCCGAGACCCAAGCCGGGTCGAGCACAGCATGTCGAGCCTGCTGCGCTCATGGACGTACACGATGGCTGCCCATTCTTGCACGCAATTGTCCACGTCACGGCTGGCCATGGATCCGGCACTGAAACTGGCTGCGTCGGACAACAAAGGAGTCAGCCCCTTGGGAGTAAGCAGCGCGCTCGCTTCACAACCGACCCTCTCTAGATTCCTTGGGAACCTCGGCAAAGAAGGCAACCTCGCAGCTCTCAACGAAGGTCTCTTCCAATCGGCAGCCCGTGGGATCCGTGCAGGCAACAAAGGCAAGCGGCTCGCGGAAGCCACCCTTGACATCGACTCGTTTCCGCACGAGGTCCACGGTCATCAACCAGGAGCCGAATACAACGGACACTATCGAATGAGCTGCTACCACCCATTGGGCGTGATGGTCGGGGAGACTGGCCATTGGATCGGACTGGATCTGCGCGATGGCAACGTGCACACGGCCAACGGCGCGGGTGAATTACTCTTGCCACTGGTCGATAAGGCTCGCAAGGAGATTGCACACAAGGTCTATGTGCGAGGAGATGCGGGCTTTCCGAGCGTTGATTTCCTAGACCAACTGGACGAGCGCGATGTGCGCTACGCGTTTCGCATTCCAACAAACAAGAGTCTTCAGCAATGGGAAGAGATCTTAGCGGTGCGAGAACCAGGCCGCCCGCCTGCAATCCCCCGAACGTGGACTCACAATGTGACCTACCAAGCGGCGACTTGGGAGAAACCGCGCCGTGTCGTAGTCGTCGTGCAAGAGCGTCCAGGTGAGCTGTACTTGCACACATTCTTTCTCTTGACGAGCTTCACGAAGGAAGAGATGAGTGCCGACGAAACAGTAGATTTCTACCGCGAGCGAGCCCTCATGGAAAACCACATCGGCGAGCATCAATCCATTTTAAACGCCAACTTGGCCAGCACCAACCGCCCGAAAACACACATCAAGCGCAAGCCCATCAGCAACACGGAAGATCCCATAGATGCATTCGGAGCCAACGCGGCAGCGCTCCTCTTGCACGGAATCGCTTACAATCTTGCCAATACGCTGCGCTGCTTGATCGACCGCGGCATCGAAATCGAAGGCACTAATGGGATGCACTTCAAAAGCGTACGCCGCCTGTTCCTGGCCATCGCTGGCCGTTTTGTCATCTCAAGCCGCCGCATCACCCTGCGCGTACCCGAAGTGATGATGAAAGTCTGGTCGGAACTGTGGGCAGCACTCGGAAACATCCCACATCACGCTGCCGCCTGACCAACAGAAGACCATAACCTCAACACCAAGCAACTCACTTCACGCAAGGGGTCTGTCCATGCGGAACGCGCACCGATCAAATTTCAACTCGAACTCATGCGTCCCTCGCAACCAACGGCTCATGAATAATCCGGG
>JAAETM010000546.1 GCA_024228395.1 bacterium
CCCCCCCCCCCCCCCCAGACTCCCCCCCCCCCCCCCCCCCCCCCCCCTCTTGCCCCCCCCCCCCCGCCCCCCACCCCCCCCCCCCCCCCCCCACCCCCCCCCCGCCCCCCCCACCACCCGCCCCCCCCCCCCCCCCCCCCCCCCCCCCCCCCGCCCCCCCCCCCCCCCCCGCCCCATGTTCGCACGCCTCCTCCGTCGCATCCTAAACGCCCCAGGGTTGGTCATTTGGCTACCCGCCTTGGTTGCGGTGCTGCTGGCGAGCCTACCAACCCTGTTTCTGGAAGCCGCGCCCGAGCCGATCATCGAGGACGAGTGGGGCTATCTGCTTTCTGCGGACACCTTCGCACAAGGTCGATTGACCAACAAGACCCACGAACTTTGGCAGCAGTTCGAAACGATTCATCAATTCCACGAACCCTCCTACCAGTCCAAGTATCCCCCCGGACAAAGTCTGCTGCTGGCCTTGGGTCAGATCCTCGGGCACCCGATCATCGGGGTTTGGATCGGCGTGGCCTTCATGGTAGCCAGCATCATTTGGATGCTGCGCGCCTTGATGCCGATGCGCTGGGCTTGGGTAGGTGGCTGGGTGGTGACCTGTCAATACGTGGTCATTGGCCAGCCATTTCTTACGGGGACGTTCGGTTATTGGAGCCAATCCTATTGGGGCGGTGCTTTAGCCGCCGGAGGTGGAGCGCTAGTCTTTGGTGGGGTCGCACGCATCCTCAAGGAACCCAAGACCAGCAGCGCGGTCGCCTTGGCCTCTGGGCTCCTGATTCTGGCTAACACGCGTCCCTTGGAAGGTTTGTTGGCCTCACTGGTTCCCTGCCTGTGGACCGTTGTCTGGTTCATTCGCCAGAAGGGTGCGGCGCGTTTGCCCGCCCTCAAAAGGGTCGTGCTGCCCGCCCTCCTGGTCCTGATCCCTGGCTTCGCATTCATGGGTTACTACAACCAACGCGTCACGGGGGATCCCCTCGAAATGCCTTGGAACACACACTACGAGCAGTACTGCGTATTCCCGGTTTCCCTCTGGCAGGAGCCTCCGGCCGACCGCGAGTGGCGCTACGACGACCTGGTAGCATTCCACAAGGGATTGGAGATGCGCATGTACACGCGCCACCTGGACGTCAAGGGACTGGTCGTTGCCAGTGTCCGCAAGATCGCACGCTTCTGGATCTTCTTCATCGGTCCGGTCTTCACAATACCTCTTTTGCTGGGGGCCTTCCAACTCGCGCGCAATAGGCTCATGCGCTGGGTCGCCCTACCGGTGGGTCTGATCCTCGTTTCCGCCCTGACAAAGTTCGGGTCACCCCCCCACTACTCCGCCCCCGTGGCGGGCTTGGTCGTGGCCCTCATCGTTCAAAGCCTGCGCTACCTGTCGAGATGGCAATGGAAGGGCAAGGCCGCCGGACGCGCTATCGTGCGCGCCGTCATGATCACCGGCCTGATCGGCTCCGGGCTCGGCGTCTACCTGTCCACTCTCAACGCCATCACCACCCACGCGGAAGACCGCGTTCTAGCAGACCAGGAACTGCAAGCCGTGCCCGGAGAACACCTGGTCCTGGTCACCTACGGCCCCAACCACTCCGACGGCGACCACTGGATCTACAACCGCGCCGACATCGACTCCGCCAAGGTCATCTGGGCTCGGGACTCTAGCCCCGAAGCCCGCGCCAAGCTGCTCGAGTACTTCAAGGGCCGCAAGATCTGGACCGTCCATGTCGGTTTCGACGATCCGCATCCGCGGGCGGTACCCTTTTCGGGGGAGTGAGTTCTTCTGGGCAAACGGCCCCCAAACACAGGTGATCGGAAGGTGGAGCCGGCAACCGTCGAGCCCCTAAGGATTGGCTTCAGCAGGTAGCGCGGAGACGCGAAGTTTCGTAGATCTCTCGGGACCCAGGGTGATCTCTTCGTGGTATTCAGCAATGTTGGGACCCCATACGATTAGCTCGTAGCGGCCGAGGGGCACGGGAACGATCTGGTAAACGTCCTTGTCCAGAGGGAATCGATCCCAGGGGACTACCCATTGCAACTCGTTCCAACCCCAGCTCAATTCGTAGACCTTCTGATCCTCGAGTGACACCAGGCACGCGCGCATGAGGTCACCCACATCGCCCGCATAGTTCTGGCCGAATATGATCTGACCACCCTTATCTGGCGAATCCATGAACTCCATGCCAGGGAAGCCGCGGTCTCCATCGGGTGAAACCACGTGCAGCTGCAAGATGGATCCCCGCTTGGGTTCTAAGAACGTCACGGCACCCTTTTCCGGATCCAAATCCTTTCTGCATGCCACAAAGCTCTCAGGCCGCGGCGCTCCATTGCCACAACCACCTGGACAAGAAACCACGGGCTTCCACTTCATATGACCCCCTGGGCAGCTCGAGGCTCCGCCTCGTCCCCCATCCTGGGTAGTACCCAAGAATGTGCCCGGTCGCTTTCGCAATGAGAACCACCGTGTAGCTCCCGTCCAGCGGTGAGCGGCTCGGGGGCATGTCCACTTGAACCCATCCTAGCTTCAGTTTTTCGCCCTGTTCCAACTCAATGGTCACATCGCGAGGCGCAGAAGAATCGATATCGATCCATTTCTCCACGAGCGGGTGCGGCGGAGCAAAAACACTGAGGGCGACTCGGCTTCCGACCGGAGCCTCAAAGGTGCTCCACTCGGGTGCACTTTTATCGGACGCCAACCGGGAAAAGGTATGGGTCCACGGCAACCCCTTTGGGTCCTGGACCCTGGTGCTTAGTTCTAGATCGGCACGTTTGTGACAACCGGGCTCGCATCCCTTGTGTTCCACGCGAACGCGCAATAGGGCTGACCCCCGATCGACCGCCACAGGTGTTGATTCGGGCGGTAATGTCTTGCAACTAGCGAAGACCAGCAGGATCAAGAATCCTAGGTGGGACGCTTTCAACATGTTCACAACAGGATGACTAGAGGAGTGGATTTCTGGGGCAACGCTAAAATAGTAGGCCTTCTGGAGGCCCCAGGCATTCGGGGCCTTCATTGGTGGCTTTGTTGACCCACGATCCCACCGTTTTGACCTGGAGGGATCCGTCGGGCAGGGGGCGCATGAGGTTTTTTAGTGCCAGCGTGTCTTGTACCTCGGGTTGCAGCCAGAGTTCTTGGCCTTTGGAATCGAGCACCACGGGCATGCGGTGGTGGAACTCGGACATCTCTTTGTTGGCGGCGGTTGTGAGGATGGTGAAAGTGCGCAACGCTGCGCTGCGGCCGTCGCCGTCCCATGATTCCCAGAGACC
>JAAETM010000547.1 GCA_024228395.1 bacterium
ACCACGCGTTGCGGCAAGTATCTTCCCGTTCCAGCGATTTTGATGGGGATTTGCATTTGGTTGTTTTTTGTGACCCTGGCAGGCCATTTATAAGCGCCTTTTCCTGTCGAACCCACACAAATCACCCGATGGCGTTATTTATCTCGTACCGGATACCGGGGAGATACCGGGCCTTCTCACAGACGGCTCGGTATCTCGGGGGGTGCAGCTCACGTACAGACATGGTCAGATCTTCGTTTAATGAAGAGCAGCCCGCCGACCACAAGAGTCTCAACGATAGATTGAGAAGCACCTTGCGACACACCCCGATTCAATTCCTGATCGCCCTCCTCGTTGCGGTTCCTCTTTGCGCCCGCCCATTTGTTCAATCGGGAGCACTAGCCTCCGGCTCGATCAGCTCCACCCAGGAGGAGGAGGTCGCCGCGAGGCGCGCGGAGTTCATGGCAACCGCTGAGCGCTACCGGACCCTAGAATGGCGGGCGAGTGCCCGCAACCGACTCCACGGCAACGACGCGTCTGGTGTTCCTGTCAACACACCAGACGACAGCTTCCGGGAGGACGGATGGGTGCCCGGGGAGGTGAATGTTGGCATGCCCTACAGGTGGGGTGGATTCGATACGCCCGAGTCCTTTTTGGCCGGGATTGCGGAAGGAAGGTTGGCTGGTCAGATACCGGCCAACAACGGGCAAGGTGCCCCGCCAGCGAGTAGGCGTGCGGTCGGCATCGATTGCTCCGGCTTCGTATCACGTTGTTGGGACCTTCCGATCAAGCGTTCGACACGAACCTTCACCCCGCTTGTTTACGAGCTCAGCAGTTTCGACGACTTGCTTCCTGGTGACCTGATCAATAACCACGACGGTCATGTGGTTCTCTTCGAGGAATTCGCTGACAACGATCACAGCCGTGTAATTGTGATCGAGTCCTCCTTTCCGAAGGTCAAGCGGACGATCTATGCACTTGACCGGCTGCGTTCGGCGCACATGCGGCCCATGCGCTACAAGCCCCTTGATTCCCGCTGGATTCGTGTTCAGCGCGCCGATGAGAGTTTTTCCGTGAGCGCGCTCCAAGAGCCAGGTGTTTTTACTCGAGATAGGGGCATAGAGTTACCAGCGGATCCGATGGAGTTGCGTCTTCTGCCCGGTGGCTGGCAGGCTGGAAGCTGGGCGCGGTATACGACAAATGAGTCGAGCTCGAAGGGGGAGTCGCAACCAACCCTGATGATCACCCTGGCCCGCTCCAATGAATCGAGCCAGGTCATCCAGACTATGCTGGATATTGGAGGACGTACGATGGAGACCGACACGGCGCTCTCCGTTGAGACATCGCTCGTAAAAGCTCTATTTGCCAGTGCGAGACCCGGGGCGCGCATGGAGGACCTCGAACTTATTGAGTTTGAGTACGAGAGCGGGAGCTATCACACTGGTGAGCGCGAGTTCAAAGCCCGTAGGCTTCTGGTGGAGCACGACGCCGTCTTCCGCACCCGTGGGCGGGAGTTTCCCTATCGCTGTACTCTCGAGGCGATCCTGTCCTCCGAGGTGCCCGGGCTCGGGGTTCTCGATTTGCACTGGCAGTCGAGGAAGAGGGAGGTCACGCGCTGGACGGGTGCTGGGAATTCACGGCGCCGGCTACTCGCGATCGGAGCGAATCCTTCAAGGTGAGGGCATACAGTGTCGTACGCTCGGTTTCAGTTTCTCCATAAGGGGGCTTGTACCGAGACTGGACAGCTTCCATCGTTGTTCTCGCAACCTATTGGGCACAACACAGTTTCTTTTGCCTCCTCAGCAGAATCTGTGGGCCTCCGGCGGCTCAGGAAGCTTGCCCATTGCATGATAGAGGGCCGTTTCAGCCGCATCGAACGTCCTGAAGCCGTATGACTTTCTGAACGTGAGTTTCAGCTTGTTGTTCAGACCTTCCACAGAGCCGGCCGAAATCTCGCCGCG
>JAAETM010000548.1 GCA_024228395.1 bacterium
ATCAGAACCAGACCTAGTGCGGCCTGCACTCGAAAACCATCGGAAGCTATTCGGCCACTACCCTCAAGTGATTGCCGGGGACAAGGGATACTGGCGAGCTGCGGAGCTTGAGAGCTGGGCGAAGGGTGTAAAGGTGGTGTGCATCCCGAAGAAGAGGAAGCGAACAGTCGCGGAAACGACACGAGAACACGACCCTCTATTTCGGCTGGGGCAGGCTTTTCGAGCGGGCATTGCGGGGTCGATTAGTTTCCTCAAGCGGGTCTTGTCCTTAGCGCGCTGCATGCAAAAAGGGTGGGCGCGCTTCTCGGCCACCATTGGCGCAACATTCTTTGCGCACAATCTGGCGGTACTTGCCCGATGTTGAAGCACATTGTGCAAGCCAAGATTCGTGTCTAGAGTTCGCCCAGGCAAGAGGTGTGCCCGGCGCTAATCCAGGAGCGCCCCAAACCTGCCAAAGTGGCCAATTCGGCACTGAATCACGTGCTCCACGCCGACCGCAGGCTTTGTCCTGATACCACAGCAGCCTCTGCGCTCCGAACCTGGCCCGCATTGACCCTCTATCGAACAGCATCTAGCCCATGGCAAATCGGCCACCCTGCGGATGCGGTGAACGTCCACCTGGAACTACGGTCAATTCGTAGGAAGGTACAAACGTGTGGGCCCGTCGAATTGCATGGCGTCCAGGTGACCGGAAACAACCCATTCCTTGAGAACCGCATGGATGTGGCTGCTCTGACCATGGTGGGTCAGGATGCCTGCGGCGTCGTGGGCATAGAAGCCAACCAAATTGACCGGAATCCTGGTTCGCTCGAAGCGCCAGGGGGCGGGGCCTTCGGGGTTGGCGATTGGGGAGTGAAGCATTCGTTGGGGATCTCACCCCATGGCATAACGGCCATAGGACAGCTCTGCTGTCCCGAACCAATCGAAGGAGAGTTTGCGATAGGCCTTCCAGTCCTCGTAGAGTTTTCGGTATTCGGGATCCTTGGCAGCGATGTCTTCGAGCAGGGCTTGGGAGGCTTCTTGGGCGCCGCGCATGATTTCATCGGTGAAGGGGCGTAGCTGCACGTCGCTTTGCAAGAGGTCGCGTAGGGCCGGGGGGTTCTTAGCGTCGTAGCGGGTTTGCATGGTTAGGGATGCTTCGGCGCAGGCGGCTTCGAAGGCGGCCTTGTAGGTGGCTGGCAATTTGTCCCAGGCGGATTGATTGACGAGGAAAGACAGGTTGGGGCCCGGTTCCCACCAGCCAGGGTAGTAATAATTCTTGGCGACCTGGTGAAAGCCGAGTTTTTGATCATCGTAGGGACCGACCCATTCGGTGGCGTCGATGGCGCCGCGTTCGAGGGCGGGGTAGATATCGCCTCCGGCCAAGACTTGCACGGAAACTCCGAGAGCGTCCATGACCTTTCCACCGAGGCCGGGGATGCGCATCTTGAATCCTTTGAGGTCGGACAAGCTGTTGACCTCACGTTTGAACCATCCGCCCATTTGCACGCCGGTGTTTCCACCAGGGAAGGGGATCACGCCGAAGTCGGAGTAGATCTTCTTCATCCACTCGCCGCCTCCACCTTCGCGTAGCCAGGCGATTTGCTGGCGCGGCGTGAGGCCGAAGGGCACGCAGGTGTCGAAGGCTAGAGCCGGGTTCTTGCCCGTGTAGTAATAACCACCGGTTTGGCCTACCTCGACACCACCCTGCTGCACGGCATCCAACACCTGAAGGGGCGGCACCAATTCGCCGCCCACGTATACGCGGATGGTGAAGTTGCCCTCGGTCATTTCCGACAAGCGCTTGGAGAGCACCTCGGCGGCTCCGAAGATCGTGTCGAGGGAACTAGGAAAGCTCGAGGCCAAGCGCCAACGCACCCGCTCGGTGGTGTGAACCGCTGTACCCACCGAACCAGTGCACGGGTCGCAGGCAACCAAGCCTCCGATCGCGGAGCCGATAAGTCCGGTCTTGAGCAGGCGCCGGCGCGTCAGGTTGGGAGCGTCCGGGGCCTCTTGCGATTTCTGGCTGGGAGAAGGATCTTCCATAGGGCTATCAAAACTGGGCCGAATTGAGAAGTGGATGGCGGTGCCATGGTACCACGAGGGAATTCGCAATTTCCGTTCTCCGGCCAAGTCATAGTTGTGACGATGAAACGGACACGCAAGAGAACCACATTTGGCCTTCGCTGCACCCCCGCAACAAGGCATGCTGGAGCCTGCTCGTGCCCCCATTGCCTTGACCCCGAACTCTCCGCAACCCAACCGGCAAAAGAAGCCCCCCTTCGGAATCTCCTTCCTGGGGATTGGCTTGGCAATGGCTGGAATCGCAACACTGGCAGCCATCGCCATTCCGCTCTGGTTCAGCCGGCCCTCGATCACCCTCGAAGGGGCCGCAAATCTGCTGGTTGAGGACATTTTGCAAGTTCAAGAAAATGCAATCATGCAGCGCGTGGGAAGCCGCATAGAGTTCGACCTCGATGGCGGTGGATACCAAGCCATGGACTCCAGCGGGCTGGCCCTACGGGCCCCCATAGGCAATGGACCCTACCTGCGGGACTACGACATGGACGCGGTCTTTGAAGGAGTCCTCATCACAGAAGTCGATTTCGGTGGCAAGCGGTGCCTGGAGTTCGACCAGGGGGGATATTCATTGCATGATGGCCACGTGATCCTCACGTTCCGTGGAAAAAGCAAAAGTGTGGTTTTCGACGCCAACGAAGTCTACGTGCGGAGCGCGGACGAACGCTAGGCACTCGCCGCCCAAGCCTCGACACCACCCTTCACGCACAGCACGTCCGTGAACTTATGACCCAGGAAGTAACTGGCCACATCCAGTGAACGGCCACCATCCTGGCAAATGAAGACGATGCGACGTTGCTTGGGAAGTCCCATGTACTTGCCCTGATCATTGTAGTCGAGGACCTCGGCGCCCGGCACTTCGCCCGACTCTCGCTCCTCGGGAACACGCACGTCCACAAAGGAGAAGTCCAAACCTTCAGCAAGCCATTGGCGCACGGCGGCCGGCTCCACCTGGGCTTGGCTATCGAGCTCCTGGGCGGTCACAATCGTGCGGATCATGTCGTTGATGTCGAGGATGTTGTGATCCTTGGCGACCTGGGCCAGGGTGTCCTCCGGCTGAAACCCGCAGGCGTTGCAACCACCCACGTGGTAACGCTGGAATAGGGCACGCAGGGCGGCGGGGGCGACGGCAAGGATGGCCTCCATGGTCATTTCGGGGGTGATTGTGAGTTCGCTCATGGGGTCGGTGGGGTTGGATTGGGCTAAGTCTATCGGGTACGGGAGGTTTGAGGAGGGGGCCTGGGGGCGAAATCTTAATCGAGTTTGGATGCAACCGGAACGAGTACGAACAAGTCTCTTTGGCGGGCAAAGCCCCTGACGCGACGGGCGGGTGGGGGGTTGGGATGGCCCGATTTTGCGGGGTCTCTCAGGAGGCAAACCCCCAACCCTCCCCCAATCCAAGCACCACTCCCCAATCAGTTCCAAATTCACCCCTCCACCCCCTCCAAAACAGGTCAAAACCCCACAACCCCTAGACCTCCACCCCCACCCGGCCTACCCTCACGCACCCCTTAACCAAAGGACCCACTCCATGGCCGCACAAATCATCACCCCCCGCGACAAAGACTACTCCCAGTGGTACCAGGACGTCATCCTCCGCGCCGAGCTCGCTGAAGCCGCCGGCGTGGTCCGAGGCTGCATGGTCATCCGCCCCCATGGCTACGCCATCTGGGAGAAGATCCAAGCCGACCTGGACGCACGCTTCAAGGCCACCGGCCACAAGAATGCCTGCTTCCCCTCGCTCATCCCCATGAGCTTCCTGCAAAAGGAAGCCGAGCACGTGGAAGGCTTTGCGCCCGAACTCGCCGTGGTCACCGAAGCCGGAGGCAAGAAGCTCGAAGAGCCCTACGCCATCCGCCCCACCTCGGAAACCATCATCGGTCACTTCTTCTCCAAGTGGATCGACTCACACCGCGACCTGCCCCTACTGATTAACCAGTGGGCCAACGTCATGCGTTGGGAAATGCGTACCCGCATGTTCCTGCGCACCAGTGAGTTCCTTTGGCAAGAAGGCCACACCGCCCACGCGACCCACAGCGAAGCCAAAGAAGAAGTCAACCGCATGCTCGACGTCTACCGCGACAGCCTACACGACGTGCTCGCCGTACCCGTCATTCGCGGCATCAAAACCGCCAACGAACGTTTCGCCGGCGCCGTGGAAACACGCACCATCGAAGCGATGATGCAGGACGGCAAGGCCCTCCAATGCGGCACCAGCCACGACCTGGGTCAAAACTTCGGCAAGGCCTTTGACGTGCAATTCCAAAACGCCGAAGGCGAACGCGAGTACGTCTGGCAAACATCATGGGGCGTCTCCACCCGCCTCATCGGTGCCCTGATCATGAGCCACTCCGACGACGATGGCCTGGTCCTGCCCCCCAAGCTCGCCCCCATCCACGTCGCCATCGTGCCCATCTACCGCAAGGACCACGAGCGCGTCGCCGTACTCGAAGCCGCAAACCGTATCGCTGGTGAACTGCGCGCCGACGGCCTCACCGTGGAAGTCGACGACCGCGAAGGCATGAAGCCCGGCGCCAAGTACTACCACTGGGAGCAGCGCGGCGTCCCCATCCGCCTCGAGCTCGGCCCCCGCGATCTGGAAGGCGAATGCGTCATGGCCAAGATGCGCATCTCCGAGCTCGACGAACGCGGCCGCCCCAAGAAGGAGTCCCTCCGCTGGAAGGACCTCGGCATCGCAGTCGGTGAACGCCTAGACGCCTTCCAAACTCTGCTGTACGACCGCGCCCTCGCCCGCCGCGAGGCCAAGACCGTCAGCGTAGACTCCTGGGACGACTTCACCGACCTCTTCAAGGACGGCGAATCCAGCTTCGTCTGGGCCCACTGGGACGGCAGCTCAGAAACCGAACTGGCCATCAAAGACGCCACCAAAGCCACCATCCGCTGCATCCCCTACAAAGAAGACGGCCCCGCCGCCGAACCGGGCGTTTGCATCAAGACCGGCAACCCCAGCGCCCAGCGCGTCCTGTTCTCCAAGAACTACTAAGAGGCCAACCCGCTTCATTCAACAGGGGGCCCCGCAACCGCGGGGCCCCCTGTTTGTGTTTAGGAGTAGACAACGACTAGTGATCGGTTCAACAATCGTGATTCAATTGAGACGTCCCCGGTCGAGATCGCACCCACGCTCTCTCCCTGCAGCCAGCCTTCTCCCTGCCTCCCCTGCCTCCCCTGCCACTTAGGAATGCCATTTTGACCCCATGCCCGCCCAGGGCTTTGTTCAATATTAGCTGTATTATGCAATTGGCATAAACTTACAAATATCGATATAATCGCAAAACATGGACCCTGTTAGAAACCCCTTTGCCCCCGGGGCTGGAACCCGCCCCCCTGAGCTAGCTGGCCGGGACTCACTCCGCCAAGAAGTTCATGTGGCCCTAGAGCGTGTCTTGCTTGGCAGGTCCACCAAAAGCGTGCTCATGGTTGGACTGCGAGGTGTCGGCAAGACCGTACTACTCGACGCCATGCGAGATGATGCTGAGGACTTGGGTATTCATACCCTGCGCGTCGAGGCTCCGGAGCATCGTTCCCTGCCCGCGATTTTGGCGCCCGAGCTCCGGCAAGCCTTGCTTCGTCTCTCGCTTAACGAAAAGGCAACGGACCTTGCAAAACGCGCGTTGCGTGCACTTGCTGGATTCGTGTCGGCAATGAAGGCTACGTACGAGGACATCCAAGTTGGACTTGACTTCACGCCTGAGCCTGGCCTCGCCGATAACGGAGACCTCGAACACGACCTGCAAGCTCTACTGGAGACTGCGGGACGAACAGCCCAGGCGGCAGGCACGGCGATCGCAATGTTCGTCGACGAGCTGCAGTACGTTGAGGAGGATGAACTGGCGGCACTGGTCACCGCCCTACACCGAACCTCACAGCAGAACCTACCCGTAGTGCTAGTAGGCGCAGGTTTGCCCCAGCTTCGCGCCAGAATGGGCAACGCGAAATCTTACGCCGAGCGAATGTTCGACTTTCCTGTGATCGGCCCTCTCTCTGACGATGCTGCAAGGCACGCGATCGCCAAGCCCCTCGCGAATGAAGGTGTCGAGATCGAGCCGGAAGCTCTCGAAAAGATCATCGAAGTCACTGGCTGCTACGCTTACTTCTTGCAGCAGTGGGGCAAGCACGCGTGGGATGCCGCAAATGCCTCGCCGATTGGCATCGAAGACGTCAACCGAGCCTCGATCACAGCCATCGCGGCCCTGGACGAAAGCTTCTTCCGCGTGCGCTTCGACCGTCTTACCCCATCTGAAAAACGCTATCTGCGGGCTATGGCTGAACTAGGACCGGGCCCCCACAGGTCGGGTGACATCTCGGATATGCTCAAGCGCAAGGTGACGTCGCTCGGGCCCACGCGAAGCCAACTCATCGGCAAGGGCATGGTCTGGAGCCCCCATCACGGAGATACGGCCTTTACAGTACCACTGTTTGATGAGTTCATGCACAGGATCATGCCCGGGAAAGACTGGAGCTAATGACCGTACTCGAGGAGAGGTAACGCGATAGATTTCCTAATCACGAACACATTCGCGGACAACCTCGATGAACCGATGGGTGACAAGCCGAATACGGCATCACCTTCAAACTGCACACTGACGGCCTCACAGTAGAAACCAATGACCGCGAAGGCATGAAGCCCGACGAACGCGACCGCCCCAAGAAAGAGTCCCTCCCCTGGAAGGACCTCGGCTCCGCCGCCGAACCGGGCGTATGCATCAAGAGTGGCAACCCCAGCGCCCAACGCGTCCTGTTCTCCAAGAACTACTAGAGGCCAACCCGCTTCACCTAACAGGAGTCTCCGCAATCGAGAGCCCATGCCTAGCTCTCATCCTCCCCCAGGCTCAGCAACAACTTCGTCGGCCAGTAGAGGAACTGCCGCTTGTCCTTTGGGTTGCGCCGCTTCGAGAGCAGCCGCAACGCCGTGAGCCGGGCCAAGTCTCGGTTAGCTGTCATCGGAGTAACTTGATGGTGGTGCGCATGCTCGACCTGCGTGAATGGTGGGCTGTTCGGCTTGAGACCAGAGCGGATGAGCTCGATCTGACGACTATTGAGGTCATCTTCAAGGGCGAGTTTCTGCGTATATAGGGCGCGTCGCCTGCTGAAGTCCGTCAAGAATCCGGCGAGCCGCTCACATTCGATCGCGAGGCTCCGGAGTTGGTTGCGCACGAAGTGGGTTGTGTCCCAATTCTCTTCGGCTGTATCGACAAAGGCGCGGTAGTAGGAGTCTTTTCGATTGGCGATGGCTCGAGAAAAAGGAACCAGGCTCAGCCAATTGAGCGCGGGATCCCTCGTGGCTTCGAGCATGAATACAAGGCGAGCGGTTCTTCCATTGCCATCCACGAAGGGGTGATCGAAGGCAATCTGATGGTGGATGAGTATCGCACGGACCAAGCTAGGAAACCCTTGGTCCTCCCGTGCGAACAGGCACAAGCGCTCCATGCGTTCCGCGAGTTGTTCAGCCGGAGGAGGTTGGTGAACAACATCGCCACCTTCCCCATTGATTACGGCTACATCATCGACTGTGCGAAACGCTCCGACCTCCTCGGGCTTCAATCCAGGGTCCTTTGTGATGACAGATTGAATTTCACACAACAGGCTTGGCGTGAGAGGTTGCTCCTGCCACTCGCCAAGTCGACGCAATGCGACCCAGTTGTTGAGTAGCATTTGTTCCGATCGCCCCCTTGGCTGACGTTTGTCGCGAGCCAACTCGCTGGCAATTTTACGCGTGGTGACCGTTCCCTCGATTGCGCTTGATGCGAAGGCTTCTTCAAGCAAGCCACGCAGCTGCCAGGTTTCCAACTCCTCCTCCAAGGGAGCTTCAGCCTCGGGGCTTCCCCGTAGGGCCAATAATTCCACGACCTCGGCAACTCCCATTCTCGTGGAAACAGAGAGGTTTAAACGCATTGGCTTGCGAGCATGGGCAAGCAGGCTTGTGGAGACCGAAACCCGCTCGCGATGCAAGCGCACTAACGCTTCCAGGTGTTCCATCGGGATCCCCTGGGGCTTGGGATCGTGAAAGCGCCCCTTGCTCCAACTTCGGTAGCGCCCCGCGTGCTTTCCAGGTTGATCGAGGGTTTCGATAAATGTCCGCACGTCTTCTCTTTCGAGCAGTGCTTCGGGGCGCTCTATCTCGAGCAAGATCCGTGAGTAGCGAGATTCGGACAGCATGGAAGGACAATCCTAACATCGAAATACGGATGTTAGCACCTCTGTTAGGACACTTCGGACGCAGGACCGTCCTACCTTGACCCACCATCCGAAAAAGCGTGTTAGTACTCGTGTTAGCAAACCAGCACTAACAATGCACAACCCCTTACTCATAAGTGGCTTATATAATCATCGTAGATGTCGTCCAGCACATTGGCCAAGCGCAAAATTCTCCGCTCCAGCCTTCTTAGGCACACGCGGTCCCGATCCAACGCCACGACACTTTGGGCGATCCTAGGCGCGTATCTGAGAGGCCTGCGGGGGGGCGGATGCCCCCATGCTTGTCGCCATCGGGCCCATATGCCTCAAGGATCACGAGCGTACCGCCCTGCTCAAAGCCGCCGGCCGCACCGCCAGCAAGCTGCACGCCCACGGCCTTGCCGTTGAGGTCGACGACCGCGTAAGCATGAAGCGCAGCACCAAATGCCCCTACGGCCACGTTCCCTCAGCATCTAGCCCCAAGTGCATACATTCAGCAACACAATGGAACCCTAGTCAGGAACCACTTCAATAACGATGGCCTGGTCCTACCCCACCCTTCCAAGCTTGCACCCATCCGCCTCGAGCTCCACCCCCGCGATCTGGAAGGCGAATGCGTCATGGCCAAGATGCGCATCTCCGAGCCCGACGAACGCGGCCGCCCCAAGAAGGAGCTCTCCCCTGGAAGGACCTCGGCATCGCAGTCGGTGAACGCCTAGACGCCTTCCAAACTCTGCTGTACGACCGCGCCCTCGCGCGCCGCAAGGCCAAAGAGGTCACCATGGGCGACCGAAGTGATGCTGTAACCGGATCGGCTGCTCGGCTTCTAGATTTCAATCTATGGGGCATCAAAGCCCGAGGGGCAACACGCCGCTCCGACCAGAGCCCCGTTTACAACACCAGCCTAAAGGCGCTCGAGTATCACGGTGTGCTCGGTAGTTTCCCCTGTCTTCAACCACACATCGAAAGGAGGGATCGGCTCATACCCGGGCATGTCGGGAATAGTCACGCTGTAGCTCCCCGGTTCGCGAAAACCAAACTGTGCAGGAATCCCCGATCTCTCTGACGGATCTCCCGCTTGGTCGGATTCCCCCCGGAATTGAATTCTCTGACCTCCTTGCGGTTTAGGGACCAGAACGCCGGCCTCCTTGAAACCCAACTCGAGGAAGCATGCCCTTCGAAGAGACAATGTGGTGCGATTGGATCCTGGCCGAACTTCCAAGTTGGTGCCGGAGCCGACGAAACCTGCCGCGCCTGCAGATACCTCTATAGATCCCTCAGGCGCTTTCAATTCAAACAACCCCGTCTTGCTGCTTTTCTTGGCCGCAAAAGCCACTATCAGAGTCAAGTTAGACGAGGAACCTGCATACCATCGCACAAAAGCACCTGGAACTGGTTCCCCAGAGCCTTCCTCAATCACCGACACCTGAACCATGACGGGCGCAGGCACCACAAACTCAATCCGGGTATTGCCCTGCTCGTTAAGCGTGAAAGTCCCAGCGTGCAGACTGGCCAAGTCGATACGAGCCCTTTGGAGACTGAGCGTGTAACGTCCAGGGGGAACGGCTTCTGATTCGAAGGTCCAGAGGGTTGGGTCTTCGGTAGCTTGAGGCGTACAGACCCCACCTGGCGAACTGCCATCGGGCGCCGGATCGAGGGCGCGAATACAAATCACTGGCTTTGAAAGCCCCCAGGCTGTCGGCAAGACCATCGTCCCCTTGAACGGGACCCTCGATAGTGCTGGTTGGAATGGAATCGTGATGTGTGCAACGGACCGCTTGCCCGCTTCCACACTCGCCTCGCCTTCTGCGAGAACTTGCCTCGGTTGGCCTCGAACCACCTGCACCAAATACTCATTCGGCCACAGCCCATCCAAGAGAATGTCGGAAGATCGGGACTCCAAATCCCACCCCATAAACGCGGGACCTGGGTGAGCGAAATCTGGAGTCTTCGGGACAACCATGAGCGAGGCACCCTTCGGCACTTCCCCTTCGAGAACCACCTCCAAATCACCGCCGGCAACCAAGCGCACTTCTCGGGCACCCACGGTTTCCAAATGTAATTCGACCCGGGACCAGGCATATCCGGGGCTGCCGATCCACACGGAACGGGGAGCCCACTTCACCATGGAGGTGGGAAGCTGCAGGCGGAGCGGCGATTGCAATCCCGCGACGAGTCGATGCTCAGAACGTACCCGGGAAGGATGGCGCGTATACGGATCTCCCGACCGGGTCACGGAAACCTGTCCCAGGTCCATTCCAGTAGAAGCATCCAAAACTGCCAGTTCTATCCAAGGCGTGGGGCTTACGCGTATTTCGTGCTCAACGTCAAGATCCAAGCCCGCTATGGGAAAGCGGGTCTCTCGCATGGCGTGTTGATCGCCCAATTGAAGGGTACTGAAGTCCAAGCTAGTCACCGATTGAGTGCAGGGCGACGAGAACCTGCCCGACTCGATTTCAATGCGCTGATTGTCTCCCGATTTTTCGGACCAAAGGGTGATCTCGGCATGACCGTGCAAGTTGCCTTGTTCCTCTCCCAAGGCATTCACAAGGATCAGATGCCCACGGAATCGGCGCTCTTTCACAGCTGGGGAGGCTATCTCACTGCCCCCGAGAGGTTCTCTGCGTGTTTCACTCGCTGGCAAAGCCAAGGCGGGCGCGTTCGGCGACTCCCCCTCAAGGGCACGCGCATCTGCTTCCAGAGCATTGGCAAGGTTGGTATCCGGTGTCGATACCGCTCCAGTTTCTTGCTCTTCAGACCATGTCAGGATGGCTCCCCCAGCTAGAGCTAAGATGAGGATCAGGGCTAGAACTTTTTTCATAACCAGCAGGGCCAATAGTGGGGGGAGTGTGGTTCCAAAGGGGACCGGCTTGCCCCCAGCGAATGCGATGAAAGCCGGCGACCAACGCCCCTGCTCATCCTGAAGTCGAGGCCGCAAACTCTCGCGCAGAAGTTGATGGGCGCGATTCAAGCGGGACTTGATCGTGGACTCGGAAATCTCGAGGTAGGAGGCGATAGCCTTGGGTCCCAACTGCTCGAAATACCGCAAGCAAATTGTGGAGCGGTAGGGTTCCCTCAACTCGTTGACAGCACACAGCACCGTCTGCTGCGCCTCGAGCTTCAACCCGAGAGCCTCCCGATCCGGAGGATCTTCGTCCGAAGCTCCAAATAGTGGATCCCGTGCTCTGCGCCGCAAAACGTCGAGCGAACGGTTGCGCACCACCGCGCGCATCCAACCCAGCCCCGGAATCCCTTGGGGCCGCCGCCACGCCTCCAACCATGCACCTTGCACAACATCTTGCGCCGCAGCCGGATCCCCCACGATCGCGGTAGCCAAGCGCTCCAAACCCTGAGTCGCCTGCGTCCAAGAACGCGGGTCGTCAAAGAAGGACTGCTCGTCCGAGAATGGAGGGGATGAAGACATGATTGGGGACCTTGCAACCCAAGAGCGTTCGCCGCAGGAAAAGGGACGCGAGAAATCTCACTTTCCTTCATGCCTGGAATGATTTGGTTGACCTAGCCCAATTGCGAGGCCTAGGCGGTGATCCACATGCTACCGAAAATAGCAGAAACCCTAAGCGGCAGAATAGAACACGCAGCCCGGCTCTCAGCCGTCATCTGGCTGGGCCCAACGAAGAAGCGATCGGTAAAGGGCCGGGCGCAAATCACCAGTTCTTTGGGAAGCCTACCCGGCTAGAGCTCAATCACCTGACCTTCTTGGGCGATGTGCATTCCCGAGGCGCGTACCTTTTGCGCCGCAGCACTGTCCGGATCGGATGCCGGGTTTGTGTGGTTCAGGTGCGTGAAGAAAACCTTGGCCCGTTGGACGGCATCCAGGACCGAGAAACGCGTCAGGCTCTCTTCGATGAAGGGGTGAGGAATTTCCGACATGGCTCGGCCGGGGATCTCACCGTCTGCGAAGAAGCTGCCATCGAGCAAGGCGAAGTCGCAGGCCGCGATCAGGTCTTCGATGTTTGTCTCGAACACGCTCCACTTGTCGATGTCCGGGATGTAGATCAGCGCACGTTCTGGCCCTCTCACGATGAATCCAAACGTATCGGTGTACTCGCCGCGGTGGGGAACAGTGAAAGCCTCAAGGGTGAGATCTTCGCCCAAGGACAGGGGTTCGCCCGGGGCCAGCTGCTGCAATTCGATGTGCCCGGCCTCCACCAAGAGATCCCAAGGGCCATTGCTTGAAAGGTAAGAGCGCATACGGTCCGATGCCCAGACCTGCATACGATCGGAGCCGTAGACCTCTCGGCCAAAGTACGCGAGGCCCGTGTAGTGCCCGAAGTGGGCGTGGGAGAGGAACACGCCTTCGAAGAGCGGCGGGCGCCCTGTAGCCTCCGGTTGAGGAGCCCACCGATTGGCCAACTCAACCTGTTCGCGAATGTCTGGCGTGGCATCGATCAGCCAGCGATTGCCCGTGCATGGCTCGACAATCAAGAGGGAGGTCACGAGACGTCGCCGCTGCTCATCTTCGCGCGCCTCGCGACAGAGATCAGCTTGGCAACCCATCTGAGGAAGTCCCCCATCCTGCGCCGTGCCGAGTAGCACCACAAAAGGACCGTCGGGTTGATCTGCTAGCCCGGATATTTCATGAAGACGTGCCCCAGGCACAGCAACTCGGTTCCTGGCAGGGCTTTGTGGATTTTGACCCCGCAGGCAATGCGGTGGCATTGTCGAGGAAGGCAAAATTCGGAAAGTCCTGTCAGGGAGCGA
>JAAETM010000549.1 GCA_024228395.1 bacterium
AGCGCGATGCTTGGTGGCTGGCGTACCTAACCTTCGAGGGCCGCCTACCCGAAGCCCACGTACCCTCCGGATCCATTCTCGATCTTCGAATAGCCACTCGCGAAAGAGCCATCGCAGTGCGCTCCCGAACGCAGACAATCAGCCCGGCGAACCAGTGGTGGCTTAGCCAACTCCTTCCGCATCCAAACGAAAGGCGCATACCGTAACCTGATTGGGAGGTTGCCGTCCGCACCAGCAGCATGGGACATTGAGCCCGAAGAGGTGAATGGCTTCGAGCTGGACCTCCTTCTTTTGACTACCAAAGCGACAAACAACCAACAAACTATGGAATCAGAGAATCAAAGTCTTGACGGAGGCCCGTTTAGAGGTGGTTCGGTATCACACGCTAGCGCACCCACCATTGTCCAGGACTGGTGCGCGAGTGGCCTGCGGATTGCTCCCATTCGATTACGACCCACACCCGATCATGACCTTCGAGCTTGGCGAGTTGCTCAGGCGTTAGCTGAAACACCCGCTGCTTGATCTGGCCCGTGATGAACAGGGATCGGTCTTCCAAGTCGGTCGCAAAACACTCGATGCGTGCGATGGTTCCTGGGGGCATACTGCTGCCGAGGTCAAAGGACTTGAACCCTGTTCGCTTTTGAATCGGCAGGCCATTGTTACCAGATCCTCCCAGTATTGAGTGGGGAGCATTCTCGGTGGTACCCGGATTCTCCTGCATGTAGCTGAACAATAGCACCGCAGCGGCGGCACTGGGCAGGAGCCAAATGCCATGGCGCAGAATCGGTGATTTGGATCTTGGTGCCAACGCGGCGTGGGTGGCGGCACGATCCTCAGTGGAGACTTGGATAGACCCCATGGGCAAGTCGTCGATTTGACCCGCATGGGTTTCCAAAGCCGCCAGGGTTTTTCGCGTGGCCCCCACGGCACTCGCCAGCTCGGAATCCTCTTCCATGGCTTGAATGACCTCGATAGCGTCCCAGTCTCGCTCGCCGAGAATCAGTTCTTCTAAGATTTGTTTACTCGTTTCCTTCATTGTAGTCGTTCTTCCAAATGGTTTGAAGTTGAGACCCTAGGCGCACCACAAGGCGCACATAACGGCTTTTCGTTGAGGACACCGGTTCTTGCAAAACGGCCGCGATCTCAGGAAAGGACGCCTCCTCCAAGATGCGCATGGATAGCGTACGGCGCTCAACATCGGTTAGCGTGCTGAGTGCGGAGGCCACCACCGTGGAATCACTGATCTCTGGATCTTTTGTTTCTGGCTCCACAAAGTTCCGTTGTAGCACCCTCAAGGTGGAGGATTCGCCATGCTGGGACCGGAAGTATCTCAAAAATGCAAAGCGCACAAATCCATGGGCCCAGGCCGCGAGCGGACTTTCGCCAGTGTAGGACTCGGACGCTTGCAGGATAGCCATGTGACAGTCTTGGCGCAGATCCTCTAGGGCGGACGCTCCGAGGGGTCGGGAGAGCCGAGAGTTGCGCACTCGGATATATGCGCTCACACACGACAAGCGTTCACCGAGCTCTGCACAGGCCCCAGGAAGACCTGCCAGATAACCCTGCACGACATGCAGGTCGTTTTGGTTTTCCCACTCCTGGCTCATCTCACCCAAAAGGGGCTCCCAATCGGTCAGGGGAGGACCCGCTTTGCCGCGGATGCTCCGAAAGATCTCAATGTGAATAGGAGATTCTACCGTTTCCGTCGACTCGATGATAGTGGATGAGCAATTCATGGGGGCCAATTGTTAGCGAGGTCCTTCATCCCCCTTTTTCGCGGGAAGTGCTTCCGGACGCAACAAACCCGGAAAAAGAGAGGGATTTGTCAGCAAAATACAGTTACCGAGTTGAGACAGTTTCCAGCGTTTGATCGATCGGGGCCAACGATGTTGCTTTCGCAATATCGTGGACCCCGATCGACCAAACGCCGGAAACTGCCCCAACTCGGTACGCTACTGGCTCAGCACTTCGAACCGAAGTGTCGCGCGGATAGGCCTGTGGTCCGAAGCCATCGTCTCCTCCACCACGCGCGTTCTTCCCGAGTGATTCGCAAATCCCTTCACCATGAAGTAGTCGATGGTTTTGATCGGATGGTCCGCGGGGAATGTGTGCTCTTCAAAGTCTCCGAGATTGCTCCAACCGTCGCACAGGAACATGTCCGTGGAGACGTCGCCGGGCACGGCATTGAAATCGCCAGCCAGGATGGTGGGACGCGATTGCCCCCCGGCGGCGGCCAACAGGGCCTGCACCTGCCGCTGGCGAATACGATCATCGGTCCAATCATTGTGGATGCAGACAAAGGAGATGGGCTGTGCCAGTCCTTCCACTCGACAGCACACCTCGAGGGCTGTTCGCGGCTCCGCGCCATCCGGCAGGCGATGGCGCAGGACTTCCACAACGGGCAAACGGGATAGGACCGCCAATCCGTATTCGCCCCCCTGAAAATCCATGAACTTGGCGAAATGGGCCTGCATTCCAAGCGCTTCACCCAACTCCCGGGCGATATCTCGACCGCCAGACCTCGTGCAGTTTTGATCGATCTCCTGCAGAGCTACCAGGTCGGGGGCCTCGCGCCTTATGACCTCGGCGATGCGACCCAGATCGAGCACACCATCCATGCCGACCCCATGTCGAATGTTGTAGGACATCAATTCCAACGATCCCGAAGTGGTGGCCCCCCCCGAAGCCGCAAGCGGCGTGGATTCGCAGCCAAAACAAAGAAGACCGCACAGTGCGGACAGGAAAAACAGATAGTTGTTGGCGGTGTGGGTCATGGTTATCACCTGGTTCCGTATTACACGCGGAATTCCCAAAAGAACGCAATAAGGGTAACCCGGTCGACAGCTCGCACCCTCTCGACCTGGTCTCGAAAATCGAACACTGCCATGATTAAAATTCTACTCGCAACGGCACTCGCCCTGGCCCCCGCCGGGGTGGCCTTGTCCCAGGAAGCCGATGGCACTGATCGCCTCACCTATGCCATCGCCGACACGGGTCAGAACCGTTGCTTTGGTAGCAGGTCCGAAACCGCCTTTCCCGATGAGGGCCTGGCATTCTTCGGCCAGGACGCCCAGTACGAGACCAATGCTCCGCGCTACCAGGACAATGGGGATGGCACGGTTTCGGATTTGACCACCGGTTTGATCTGGCAGAAGGCGCCCGCATCCCAAAAGTATGACCAAGCGGGCGCTGAAGCCTACGCGAAGGACCTGAGGTTCGCGGGCTCCAGCGACTGGCGCCTACCCACCATCAAGGAGCTCTTCTCCATCGCTGACTTCCGGGGCAACATGCGCACGCGCACTCCCTACATCGATACGGATGCTTTTGACTTTGTTTACCCGGACTCTGTCCAGGGTGAATCCGGCCAGCCCGGCGAGCGCAACATGGACGCACAGTACTGCAGCTCGACCGTGTACTTGGGCATCACCATGGGCCGCGACCAGAGCGCATTTGGCTTCAACTTTGCCGATGGGCGCATCAAGAGCTACCCCCTGCACGCCGCACGCTACGTGCGCTGTGTGCGTGGCAACAAGGACTATGGCAAGAACCGGTTTAAGGACAATAGGGATGGCACGGTCACCGATAGCGCCAGCGGGTTGACCTGGCAGACCGCCGATAGCGGCAAAGCCATGGACTGGAAGGGCGCTTTGGCCCACGCCGAATCCCTGGAATTGGCCGGACATGACGACTGGCGTCTGCCCAATGTGAAGGAGCTGCAATCGATCGTGGACTACTCACGTGCACCGGATGCGGCCAAGCGCAGCCAACAGGGCCCCGCCATCGACCGGATCTTTAAGCTGACCGAGGACGAGAGCTGGTTCTGGTCGAGCACCACCCACATCGAAAACCAGGGGGCCTACTACGTGTGCTTTGGTCAGTCGTTTTCAGCGCGTGTGCGGAATGGCAAGCAGATCAACGCCCACGGGGCGGGAGCGGTGCGCAGCGACCCTAAAGAAGGCAATCCCGCCGACTGGCTCGATGGCCTCGGCCCCCAGGCCGATGAGATTCGAATTCTGAACATGGTACGCTGCGTGCGCGGCGGATCGGTCCGGATGATCGAGCAGGGCCCGACTGTTGCCCAAGCAACCCCCGGTGCCGGTCCTGGCGCCCCCGAGGGCTCGCGAGGTCCCCGCAACTCGGGAGGCCACCGCTTCATCGAACGCCTCGACGCGGATGGCGATGGCAAGGTCTCCAAGGACGAGTTCGATGGCCCCGACCGCGGCTTCAAGCGCCGCGATACCAACGGGGACGGTTTCATCGACGCCTCAGAAACGCCCCAAGGGCGCCGGCGCCAGGGAAGCGCCGGAGAAGGCAAATCCCCACGCAACACCCAGCGCGGCCAACCCCAAATCTCGCAACTCGAGGTCGTCACCGTCGGAACGGGTAGCCCCCTGTACAACCCCGATCGCAGCAGCCCTTGCACCATGATTCGATTCGGATCCAGTGTGATCGTGGTGGATTTGGGCGAGGGCACGGCGCTCAAAATGCAGGAGGACTCCTTTCGCTTGAACAGCATCGCGGCCTTCTGTTTCACCCACCACCACAGGGACCACAACGCGGACGCCATGACCTTGCTGCCAACGGCTTGGCAGCGCGGTTTCGAGGGTCCGATCATCGGGCCCAAGGGCACAAAGGATCTGACCGACTTCCTGTGGGACTTCTACGCCGAGGACCTGTTATACCGTACACGCAAAAAGGAGGCCTCGAGCGCTCCCTTGGCGGCGCCCAAGCCCATGGAGCTGCCCCTGTCCGGCCCCACCGAGATCGCCGGCGTGGCCATCACCGCATCGGCCGTGCATCACTCGATCGAGACCTGGGCCTTCCGCTTTGAGGCCGGCGGCAAGTCGATCGTGGTATCGGGGGACTTGACCTACTCGGACAGCTTGATCGAGTTGGCCCAAGGCGCAGATATCATGGTCATGGACTCGGGCGGCATCGTTTATGAAGGGGACGACGAACGCAAGGGCCGCTCGCGTTCCCAGTCGGAACCCCAGGACCAGGGCGGCCAGTCCGACCATGCACACGCCAGCCTGGAGGAGGTCGCCCACATGGCGGCCAAGTCCAAGGTCGACAAACTCGTGCTCACCCACTTCCGTCCTGGCATGGTCGACGAGGCCGCGACCCTGAAACGCATGTCCGCCATTTTCAAGGGCGAAATCGTCTTCGCGTCCGACATGCAGGTGCACCGCTGATACCGTGTGATACGGTATCATGGCCGCATGACCCACGGCGCCCATGACCACCCGCGCGATGCGCGCAATGACCAGATCTTGGTGGACCTGAATGGAGAACTAGTCCCCAAGCACCAGGCCAGCATATCGATCCTGGACAGCGGTTTCATTTTGGGGGATGGAGTCTGGGAGGGGTTCCGGCTGCACGAAGGCCGCCTCGCATTTCTAGACCAACACCTGCAACGGCTGTTCGACGCCGCACGCGCGATCGACTTGGACCTGGGACTCAGCAAGCAAGAGCTGACCGGGCGCCTACTACGCACGCTCGAAGCCAACGGCATGCACGACCATGTGCACATGCGCTTGATGATCTCGCGCGGGGTCAAGCTCACCCCCTATCAGGATCCGCGGGCCACAATCTCTGGGCCCACCATCGTGATCCTTCCGGAGTACAAACTGCCCTCGCAGGAAACCTACGAGCGCGGCCTCAAACTGTTCACGGTGCACGTGCGCCGCGGCCGACCCGACGTGCAAGATCCGCGCCTAAACACCCACTCCAAGCACAACTGCATACAAGCATGCATCCAAGCGGCCAAAGCCGGCGCGGACGAAGGCCTGATGCTCGACCCCCAGGGTTTTGTTGCCACCTGCAACTCGACCCACTTCTTCATCGTGCGGCGCGGCGAGGTTTGGACTTCCTCGGGGGATTATTGCCTGGATGGGATCACGCGGCGCATTGTGATCGAAGTGGCCCAGGCGGCGGGCATCCCGGTGTTCGAGAAGAACTTCAGCCTGTCGGATGTTTACGGATCCGACGAGGCGTTTGTGACGGGCACCTTCGCGGGCTTGGCTTCGGTGGGCGATATCGACGGGCGCACCTTCGAGGGCCCCTACCCAGGCCCCATGGTCGCTCGCTTGCAAGCCCTCTACAAGGAGCGCGTGATGGCGGAACCCATCCTGGTCCAGGGCAGCCCCCGATGAGCGCCCCCCAGCGCATCGCCATCTGGTCGGGTCCGCGCAACATATCCACGGCCCTCATGCGTTCCTTCGGCAGCCGCGACGATTCGCACGTGGTGGACGAACCGCTCTACGCCTTTTTCCTGTGCGAATCTGGAGCGGACCACCCGGGGCGCGAGGAGATCCTCGCCAGTCAGCCGAACCGTTGGCAGGACGTGGCCCAAGAGCTGACCGGCCCCGTCCCTGGAGGAGCCCAGGTCTTCTACCAAAAACATATGGCGCACCACCTTCTGCCCAGTGTGGAAAAAGATTGGATGGTCGGCCTCACGCACGCCTTCCTCATCCGCGAACCGCGCGCCATGCTCACCTCCTACAGCAAGAAGCGCGAGCATGCCCGCCTGGAAGACCTGGGATTCCCCCAACAGGTCGCCCTCTACAAGTGGCTCGAAGCACAAGGCCAAGCGCCCCCGGTCATCGAGTCTCGCCAAGTGCTAGACGACCCGCGCAAGGCCCTAGGCGCCTTCTGCGCGGCCCTCGACCTCGACTTCCAGGAGTCCATGCTGACCTGGAAACCAGGAATCCATGGCACCGACGGGGTTTGGGCCGGTCACTGGTACGACGCGGTTGTGAAGTCCACCGGCTTCAGCCCCTACCAGCCCAAAGCCGTCGAACTCACCCCCGAATTGGAAGCGGTCGCCGAGCAAGCGGAACCCTGCTACCAGTTCCTGGCCGCACGCCGCATCCGCATCTGAGCCGCCCACACGGCTCCCTACTGCAATTGGTACGTCACTGAAATTTGGACTTTGACCAGCATTCCAGAGCCCACACCCGCCCAGGTGGTCTTCACCGAAGTCTGGCTGATGCGCCGTACGACCCCGAGGGTCGCGGAACTGGATTGTGCCAGGTGCGTGGCGAGGACCCTGGCTTCTTCCAAGCCATCGACCTGCGCCGCCAGCTCGGCTTCCCTGCGCGTCTCGTCGGCCAGGGTGGCGGCGATGGC
>JAAETM010000550.1 GCA_024228395.1 bacterium
AATTGGAGCGAGAAGGTATCCAGCGCGGCTGTCGGTGCGCTACCGCTTCCCGGCTGGGACTGCGAAGCGGCCACTTCAACGGTCAAACCTACCATTCCTTTCAGTTGCCCTTGGATTTCCTCGCAACGTTCACGGACTTCTGCGGGGTCCATGCACAGCATGGCGCGCGTCGGAATCTCGTTGCCGCGGCCCGCCAACAGGAGTTCGCAGGTGGCTTCCAACCCGGCCAAACCCACCTTATCCAGGCGCAAGGCCCGGTACATGGGGCACTTGCGCAGGGCCGCGATGGCGTGCTTTTTGCCCACCAACAAACCCGCCTGGGGAGCACCCAATAATTTATCGCCGGAGAAGGTCACCACGTCCACGCCACTGGCCACCGCTTCGCGCAGGGGTGTTTCGTCCCCCACCCCATGCAAGGACTTAGCATTCGGTGCTTCCAAGCGGCCGGAGCCCAAGTCCCATGCGCTGGTGATCTGCTTTTCCTGACCCAACTCGGCCAGCTCCTGGGCTGAAACCTCCTGGGAGAAACCGACCACGCGGAAGTTGGAAGTGTGCACCTTCAATAGCAAGCCTGTTTCTTTGACCACTGCGGCTTTGAAATCGGCGATGCGCGTGCGGTTGGTGGCGCCCACAGCGACCAAGCGGGCGCCCGCGCTCTCCAGCACGTCGGGGACGCGAAAGGACCCACCGATCTCGACCAACTCGCCGCGACTGACAATCGCCTCGCGCCCCTTGGCAAAGGTGTGCGTCAAGAGCAG
>JAAETM010000551.1 GCA_024228395.1 bacterium
AGATCGGTTGGGTAATATCCTCACCTATTTCAAATACCGGATCAGCAACGGGCCCGCCGAAGGCTTCAACAGTCGAATCCAATCAGTGAAAGCCGCAGCCCGGGGATTCCGAAACTTTGCCAACTACAGGACGCGGATCCTGTTCTTCTGCGGAAAGCTGGAATTGCGGCCCAAAGGGGAAAGCCACTAAATTCCGGGAAGAGCCGAAAATTCCTTGGCGATGAATCCGAGGGTGCCCACACCATGGTTGAACTACAAGAAGGCTCAATCCATTGGTAGAACAAGAGTTAGCAAGCAGCTCACCCACGGCGTTGGTGCATACATCAAATGCAGACTCGCAAAGCCCCTACCCCGAATCATTCAGGCAGGCACCGCTACGGACTTCGGCATGGTTACCTCCCCCATCCAGTTTAGAATTCGGCAAGCCACAGCAGCCCCTACCTCCTGCGCCTTGGCATGCCGCGCACGCAGCGCGCCACCAAGGATCTGTATTCGACGAAGAGGGACATGGACTTCGCTAGTGGCGGGCCGGTGTCCCTTGAACTTGGACGGATCCCATGAAGGTGGCTACTCTTCCTCATTCGCACCGGAGATTTGGGTGATCAGTGGCGCCAAGATCATGATGCCAAACCCAAACAGACCATAAACCATGGCCATCAGCAGGCCCCTGGACCAGAATGATTGAGGACCGAAGATCAGTCCAATCAAAATACTCGCTGCGAAAAGCAGGGTGAAGTAACCCGAGAGACGAACGACGAGGGTGAAGATGTTTGCGGTGGTCATGTGGATAGGATACCGACTCGCACACCTAGGCACCCAGTTGCCACGAAAAAGTACCGGCAACTCTGCGCTCACATGCCAACCATGAGGCCACAAGCTTCGTTTGGTGGCCGGGCTGGCGATCTATGCCACAAGCTCGGCATAGCCTTCCCTGCGATACCGAGCCGCGTACATTGTCACGTCTCTTGACCGGAAAGGCCCGGGCACGAAACAGTCAAGAACCGTGACAACGTACGCGGCTCGGTATCTAGACGGTATCTAGAACGACCAACCGATAACCAACGCTAGGCGGTCGTAATCGAAGTCGGAATCGGGGCCGCCGGGGAAGTCTGATTCAGTGCCGCGCACCACCCGGTAGTCCAGGCCGATCTCCGTACTGTGGCTCATGGGAACGGTCAGGCCCACGTGGCCGTAGAGTCCGATGGAACCGTCGTTTTCGTCGTAGACGGGGCCTTTCAGCTTGGCGCCGATCAGGGTTCCACCCACGCCCACGTAGGGGTGGGGGCCTCGGCGATCCGCATTGGCAGTATAGCGCAGACCAGCGAATATCTCGGCAGCATTCATGTCCTCACCGGGGGAAGTGGAATCGCCCCAGAGGAGAAAGCCGACCTCAGCACCCAGCTGCTCGCCATCGGTATTGGAGGCGTATTCCAAACCAAAGAACCAGGGCTCATCGAGACCCTGCCAATAGTTGTCATCACGCAACTGGCCCACACCCAGGGTCATGTGAAAAGTCTCCACATCGCGCGGGTAGTGTTTGTTGGTGGGCGCTGACCTGCGCGGGGGACGGAGCGGAGAGCGACTCCTCTGGTCGTGCCCCTGGAAACCCTGATCGGATTCGTGAGCCGGGGATTCGAGGGCCTCCGCGCGGGACCGGTAGGGTCCTTGCCCCAGGCTCTGACCCCTCGCCCCCCACCGACGAACACGACTCTCTGCTGCCGTTCCTACAAGCCGCATCGATCCAATCCCGCGTCGCTCTCGGACCCGATTCCGGAAAGCCAATTGCGAAGCTCACCGACCACGCCGCCGCAACCCCGAGCCAGCCCTCCCTGCCGCCCCTAACCTCAAACGAACAAGGTTATTCCCTGCACGCGGCCACCCACATCCCCGCAAACGACCGCACCTTACGCGAGCGCCTCTGCAGGTACATTTCCCGCCCCCCGCTCGCCCAAGGCCGCCTCTCTCTGACCGACGAAGGCCAAGTCCTCTGGAAACTCCGCTCCCCTTGGCGCAACGGCACCGAAGCCTTTCTCTTTGAACCGCTCGTATTCATCGAGCGTCTCGTCGCAATCCTCCCCCACCCGCGCGAACACCAACTCACCTACCACGGCGTCTTCGCCCCCGCGTTCTCCTTACGCCACCTCATCGTACCCCGACCCTCTGCACCTGACCCCGAAGACGAACACTGCCACGAGTCCCCCACCGCCACGGAGCCACCCGAGCCGACCACCAAACACCACACCGGCTCCTCCACATATCGCTGGCCCGAACTGATCGCGCGCGTATTCAACGAGGACGTACTGCGCTGCCCAAACTGCCGCGGCCACCGCACCCTGCTCACCGCCGTCACCGACCCTTTCGCGATCCGTCGTATACTC
>JAAETM010000552.1 GCA_024228395.1 bacterium
GCGGCGCGTGAGAAAGAAGCCAACGCGGTTTTGGCGTGGGCTCGATCTGCGGTTTCGCCCGTGGCGGTGCGGCCCACCAAGTCCTTGTACAGGGAGAAGTAGATCTCGCCTTGAACGCTGCGTACCAGCCCGGATTTGGGATCGTGCTCCACCGCTTTCAGAATGGACTTCTCCGCACGCTCCAATTCCGTGGAGTACCAGGAGGCGTGGGCCAGGGTTACCCAGGCATCACTGAAGGTTTCCGGGTCGCGGTCCAATGCCAATTGCAGGAAAGAAACGGCGTCGCCGAAGGCCAAGCCGATCGCTCCACCGGCGCCTTCGCGCATGAGCTTGTTGGCCTTGAGGAAGGAACCATAACCGTAGAGGTAGTAGAGTCCGGGAATGTCCACGCCTGCGTCACGAATTTTGTCCGCTTCGTTGAAAGCGTCGTTGAGCCGTCCCTGGTCCATCCATGCGCGCAGAACCCAAATGTGCGTCTCTGGTTTTTGGTCTGAGGCTTTGTCCGCCTGCTCAAACAAGGCCAAGGCTTCGTCCGCCTTGCCGTCCTTGAGCAGCTTGCGCCCCTCTGCGATCAGATCCTCGGTTTGGGGCGAGTTGACAGCACTCGGTTGGCTGAAGGGAACGATCGAGGGTGCAGCGGAGGCACTGCCGGCGGCAAAAGCGAGGGCGAGCAGGAAGATCGGTTGGCGCATGGTGAAGTCGTGGTAGGGGGGGGATGGGCTGGGGTAAGGTCCTAGCCCGAGGTGTATATGGGGTTCGCGGCGTGTGGTTTTGCTCGGTCGCTTACTTTGTCGGTTTGCTCCAGATCATTTGACCGAAAGCGCCGTGTCCAACCGCTTCGCCCGCGATCAGGCGGTCGAAGATTTCAAGCATGGGGCGCATGCCCTCCCGGCTTTCAGGACCGATTTCCAGGGACTTGGTGAGGAAGGTCTTGGCGCGCGCGGGGTCGTCCTTGGCGGAAAGATACAGCACAGCAAGGTTTTGGTAAGCATCGCCCCAGGCCTCGTAGGCGTCGGTCTCCGGGCTGTTCCAAACCTCCTGGTCTTCCGCGTTTGCGATCGACTGACGCAGGTAGACCTCGGCTTGGTCCGGATCGGTGCGCAGGTAGTAGGTCATGATCAGGCCCGCGTCATTGCAGATGCGGATGTCGGTCGGTGCCAGTTCGACGGCCACTTGGTAGGCCGCATAACTGCGCTCCATGAGGACCTGTGCACGCTCTGTGTGCTGGGCCGCACTGCGGGCCAGGTTTCCACGTTCGGCGGCACCTTCGGCCTTTTCCGCACGCCGTGCCAACTCGCTAGCGATGCGTGCGTGCATCACGGAAGCGTCCCGGTTCAGAAAACCAGCGTTGTTGGCCAGGTTGGAATCCGCGGCGTCGTAATCGAAGAGGAAGTCGCCGATGGCGGCGGCTTGTTCCAAGGCTTCCACGTCGGTCTGCCCTTCGGCGTGGTACTTCTGCGCAAGGAAGGCGAGGCCCACAACGCCGCTGGGCATGCGAGCTTCGGGCGCGGCTTTCATGCCGTTTTCGAAGAGCGATTCCATGGAGCGGAAGGAATCCTCGGCAGCGTCCAATTCATCTTGGTGGTATTGGATCCAGCCCACGGCGGAAAGACAGCTGGCTTCGTAACTGAGCGCATTGACATTGAAGTCAGCGCGCAATTCGCGACTCTTGGTGAAGGCTTCTGTGGCGCTTTCAAAGATGCCCGGATCCGTCTCGGATGCGTTGGCCTCGAATCGCTCCAGGCCCTGATAGAAGTAGGACATGCCCACATACCAGTGACCGATGGCGGATGAGGGGAACTTGGCGCTCAGGTCTTCCATTTTGGAGACGGTGGTATCCCATCCGAAGTTGCGCCAGTTCAAGCTGAAGTAGCGATCGAAGAGTGTTTGGTCATCGGAGGCCAATTCCAAGGCGAGCTCCAATTGGGCGCTAGCGTCCTCCGGACGCTGTTCCCAAAGATATAGGTTGCTGAGGTTTGTGAAACCCCACGCATCCAAGGGATGTCGCCCCGCGTAGGAGCGCAGCTTGTCTTCCGCGTCGGCGAAAGCCTTGGAGGAATCCGCAGAGGTGCGCTTGAGCTCAATGTAGCGCGCGAAGCTAACCTCGGCCCAGACCTTCTCGAGCGGGTCTTCCAGCATGGGCAAAGGGGTGCCGTCCTTGCGAAGTTTTTCCTGTACCCGGCCAGCCATGCGCGCCAGGTCGAGTGCTTGGGCGGCATCCGGGATGCGGTGGGCCGCGCGGCTGGCATTCACCAGGGCGCGGTATTCATCAGCCCCGGGCGCTCCCTTGGCGCGCACGCCCGCTTCGTAGCTCTGCTTCAAAAAGGAGCAAGCGTCTCCAAAGAAGAATCCTGGCTGACTGTCGTCCGGAGCCGCCGCATAGGCCGCTTGTCCCCGGAGGTACAGCGTGCTCGCATCGTCCTTCTTCAGGTCCATTGCCAGTTCCAAGGGCCGCAGTGCTGAGCGCGGATCTCCTGCTGCGAGGGCGTTCTTGGCCTGAATGGTCAGGCTCTTGAACTCCATGGCGTCGATCACCGAGCGGGCTTCCTTGTAGTCCAATAGGGCCAGGGCGGTGGAAACATGGTCGATGGACTCCTTGAGAACCTCGGCGGTCGGTCCCTGGACCCGTCCGGACCCGGGGGCGGGGTCCAAGGGGACCGGATCCTGGGTTTTGGGGCCGTGACATGCCGAAGAGAGACCGATGAGGGCGGTCCACGCGATGAAGACGGGGGAGAGGCGCATGTGGGAGTAAAAACGGGGCGATTGAGGCCGGGATTGTAACCCGATCAGGTAGTTCTGCAGCAGGTCTGGAGTCACGGAATTCCCTGTGGGGGATGGCGAAGAGGAAAAGGTCGCCTCAGCCTCGCCGGGCTTGCGATGAGTCCACTATATTTGAGGGGGTGGGAAGCTTTTGGGTTTTTGCCCGTCCCACCAGCCCCTGGCCGGATCATTGGTCGGGCCTCGCGGTGGGCATCGCACCCCAGACAGCAGGCCGTCCGATCCTCCCCAAGTACGCACGACCCTGATCACCCAATCGCCCATGATGCTTCGATTTCGCGATTTCGCCCCCCTTGTTGCCCTTGCCTTGGTTTCCATGGTCGGCCTTGCTGGATGTGACAACCCGGCCTGCGTTTTTTCGACCCAGGGCTGCAATACGACCGGCTCCGGGGAGAACGAGGTCGGGACCGCTTCGGCCTCCTTCCCCGACGACGGAAATATGGTTTTGGGGGCTTTGCCAGCGCTGGAGCAGATCTTGCCCGGCGGGGATGGCGTTTTTCCCTCGAGCCCCCTGGTGTTGCGCTTTAGCGAGAGCATGAACCCCGATAGTTTGTCCGGGGCTTTCCTGTTGCAGGACCGGTTCTCGGGGACGCCCTTTCCCCTGGTTGATCCGCCGCCACTCCTGGCCGATGGGCGCCTTGTGGTTCTGCAGCCCGTGGCCCCCCTGATCGATGAGCGCAGCTACAACTTGGTCGTGGCGCCGGGTGCCATCATCACCGATGTGACGGGCCAGGAGTGGGGTACCAGTCCTGGATCGATACTGACCAATTTTTCAACCGACGAGCGTGTGTATCCCTTGCCGCGGATCCTCATGACCGTACCTGCGGATGGGGCGGATGACGTTTCCGACCTGACCGAGGTCTCGGTGGTCTTTGATCGGCCCATGAACCCCGCCACATTCAATGCGGCTGCATTCTCTGTGCTAGTTGGTGGCAGTGCGCCGAGCCCGAATCCGCTGGCAGCCTTTTCCTCCAGTGGCAGCATTCCGGTCGCGAGCGCTTGGACCTGGAAGAGTGAGGACGAATTTGGGTCGCGTGTGACCCTGGGGGCGGGCAGTTCGGTGACCGTGACCCTTTCGCCCAGTGGGAACGAACTAGAGGACTCCGAGGGCGGTATCGTTGCGGCTACCGGTGTGACTTTTGAATTGGCCGACTTGCCCGCACCCGTGGGTGGATTCAAGCCCTTTGGCGCCCAGGATGCCATCGGCTCCGCGGATTTGGCAGATCTCGTGACGCCGGTGCTACAGATTGAATTGGCGCAGCTTTCCCAGGCGGGCGACAAACTATTCGTTTACATCTTCGGAGGTTCCGAGGATGGGTCAGAGACCTTGGCTTTTGAGCGGCAAATACCTTTGGCGCCCGGGACCGCCCTCGTGGATTTGCTCTCGACAGACCTGGAATTGTTGGATAGTGGGGGCGCTGGCATTGTGCAGGACGGTTCCCTCCGCATTGCGGTTCGCATGCAGCGTGGGGTTGTGCAGTCCTCCCTGCGAGTGATCGATGGCAGCCCTTTCATCGATGGGGTTCAGGACTTCATTTTCGATTTGACCGCGCCTGAGGTCGTTACCGTGGGCTTCAGTCCAGAACCGACCACCTTCCTGATTACCGACCAAAGGGATTTGACCGTGTTCGGCATCGCCAGTGAAGTCTTGGCTGGAGCACGTGTGACAACGGGACTTGGGAGCAACGTGACAAGCTTGGACCCGCCCCCGCCCACCCAAATGGGGCTGGGCAATGTGTTTGTCGCTGCATCCGCTCCCCTTGGTTTGGTGGACCCCTCCATGGGCTTTGTGCCATTCAGTGTCCAGCCGTTTGACAATGCACTCAACGCATCCGCCGTCAGTTTCGATGGCATGTGGACCCAGGTGGGGGTGGCAAGCACGGGAGCCCTCTTGCCCGGGGCTGAGATGCAGGTCTGGGTGTTCGATGCCGAAACCTTGCTGCCCTTAGAGCTTGCGCGGGTGATCACGCATCAGGACAACGGTGGAATTTCCCTCTTGGAATCGAATGTCACCGGAGTCAGTGGAGTGCTCACAATGGATGCGGCACCTGTGGGGGAAACCATCGTGACCGTGGACCTTGCCGGGTATGATCTGTTCACATTCCACGGTGCCCCCAGGGATGTTATGCAGGTGCTCTTACAGCGCTCCACCCCGATCCAGGCGCAGTGGTTGGGCCAGGTTCAAACATCCTTTCCTGAAGCCCCGATTTTAGGGATGGACGTTTTTGTTTCGGACACTCGTCTGAACCTGGGAGATTCCCTGGTCCGACCGACCGACACATGTGTCTTGGACACAACCGCCAACCTCTATCGCTGTGGTTTCGGTCCGGAGATCGGCCGCGTGGGGCGCGTGGGCTTTGGCACGTTCATTGCGGGCGATCTCGATCTGCCACAGGCCGCATTTCACCCATTCAGCTTCTTGCGCGCTTTTGGATGGGAAACAGCCCAGAGTACCCTGGTGACGGGGGGCTTTGGGGTGCCATCCATCATTGGAGTCAATTCGCTTTTGACCACGGGAGTGATTGAGGAATTGCCGATTGAGATTTCCGCCCAGGTGCTATCCAAAATCGGAGCCCCTTCCCTTGGAGTCCTGCTGGAAGAGCCGCGCGTGTATGTGGATGGCCTTTCCCCGGGCATGGATCGCCCGATTCTGGTGGGGCTAGGAATCTCCTACACCTCTGGTGTGGACACGTGGGACGTTCGCTCCGCGATTCCTGGTGTGGTGGATGGAGTGCAGGACAACATGACCGATGAACTGGGCGTGCTGGTGGAGTTTGGCACCCTGTTGCCCGATCACTTCTTGCGCGTGGAGGCGGAGGATGAGGATGGCAATCTTTCGGTGGTGCGCCGTCACATCTCAGACTTGGGCGCGACCCTTTTCCTGAATGAAATTCCCAACTTGCAGTCCCCGGCGAGTGGGGCCAATACGGGTGGTTCGAACTACGAATTGGTGCTTTTGGATACCTTGCGCGATAGCGCGGGCATGGATGGCCTGTATCGGGCTCATTTGACGGATAGCACGGGGCGCGGTTGGTCTCTCTGGCACCGTGACCTGCCCGATGGAGTGGGAGCTATCACCATTCAGGTGCCTGATATCGGAGCGGCAGGAGGTGATCCTCTGGCCACGGGCACGATCACCTGTGAGACCACGTTGCTGGCTGCACCGGGTTTGGACACGACCCAATTCATGTGGTCGGATCTGCATCGCGATGCAGAGATCTATGTGCGCAGCATGGAATTCAGCTTCCAGCAGAATTAGCCAGCAGAACTAGTGCGCCTGCCCATGGGCAGGCTGCCAGGGAAACCGGGCTAGAGGGCTTCCAGGTTGTGGCGCCCTTCGGCTTCCGCTTCAAGGGCGTCCACGTTTAGGATTGTGATCCGTCGGCCTTTGACTTCGACCAGGTCGTGATCGCGCCAACGGCGAAGGACGCGCGAGAGAGTTTCGGGAGTGATGTCCAGCCAAACTGCGAGGTCGCGCTTGGTGCCTTCCACTTGAATGGCAGGATCCCCTTCGGACTTGATCGTGGGACGCGCGAGAATATGGCGCGCCACCCGTGCTGCCGCATCGCCGGTCATTTCATCAACCCTTTGGACAAGTGCGAACAAGCGCTGGGAAAGACCGGCGATGACGGCTTCCCCGAGGGAGGGCTCTTGGCGCAGCAGGGCCCGGAAACTATCCGTGTTGATCTCGACGACTTGGGTGTTGTTCGTATGTCCCAGGCCATTGACCGGGAAGCGTCCCAGGTGCAGGGCAGCCGCGCAGGCAAACATGTCGCAGGGCCGGAAGATGTTGACCACTTGCTCCTTGCCTTGTGTGGAGGGATGTTCCAGACGGACAGCGCCTTTCGCAACCACGTAAAAGTGGGTGGCCTGGGATCCTGCGATGAAGATCGATTCCCCAGCTTGGTAGCTCTTGATGTGGCTAAATTCCGCGATATGTTCCAGTCCGGTTACGGGTACCGAATGGAAGAAAGGGCACTGAGCGAGAATGGCGGTGACGGAAAGCAGGGGGATACCTAAGGTCTGGGGCGCGAGTGGGGGGGGGCTTTTTGCCGGGGGAGGGTACCACGAATGGGCCTCCAGGCGAATGGGGCACGTCAGACGTGGGGAATGAACGGTTAGGCTGGATAGTTTGCTTTCCCGACAATGGTTCGCTTCCTATACTCGGGCCTCCAAGGGACGGGCATTCGTGGGGGGTCACAGGGTGGGATCTTCAGATGCGGCGTTCCAGTTTTGCTATGCGAGGAATTCCTATGAAACTCAGTTCGATCCGTTTTGTGCCCCTGGCCCTGATCGCCAGCCTTGGCCTTCTGGCTTGTCAGCAACTTCCCAAACAAATGGGGAAGGGTGTGACGGTCTCCTCAGGCTCCTCCTTAGAAGCCCACAACCCCAGTGATGTGGTCGTGGCTCCGGTCATCCTTGGAAGCGAGGAAATGGTGGTTCCCGCCCGTTCCCTGCGGGAATCCGTGGCTCGGGCACTGGTCAAGAGGCGCTATGCTCCCCTTTCATTGGACTTTGTGGATGAGGCGGGGATGATGTCCAGTGACGGTGTCACCGAGGCCTCCTACCGCGCAGGCACCCTCAACGAGGAGGTGGTCTGCCAAGTGATTGTGCACAGTTGGAAGCAGAACCTGTGGGACAGCCGCCGTGCCCTGGTCATGGATGTGGAGGTTCAGATGATCGATCCTGCCAATCCCATGGGACAGCCGTTGTGGTCCGGACGCTTGGACGGCCGCATGGATTTCGCATCCCAAGAGCCTGAATATGCCAGTGAGGGGACCTTTTTCCGGGCCGCTTTGGATCAGCTGGCTGCCGAGATAATGTCGGTCATGCCGGCCCACAGGACGCAACCGAGCACCAGATAAGGGGCTGGGGCGCGCAAAAAAGTACAATTGGGGCTCTTTCCGACCTGAATTGCCCTGACATGGGGTCTTTCTAAGGCTAAGATCCCCCCCGTTAACCCCGCTGTAGGGGAAGACGTGCCGGAATTTCCGGCGCACCCGGTCCTGGGTATAAAAGTGGAGTCCGCGTGGATTCTTTCCGGGGGCCTGGGCAAGTTGGTCCCGAACGAGACTAGAATCCAATGGCAATTGTCGCTGCTCGTAAGAGCGAGTTGATCCGTGAATTTGGCACCAGTGAAGGTGACAACGGATCTCCCGAAGTGCAGATCGCACTCCTCACTGAGGATATCAAGAACCTGACCGTGCACCTCAAGGAGCACAAGAAGGACTTCACCACCCGCCGAGGCTTGCTGATCAAAGTAGGCCGCCGCTCTAAGCTGCTGCGCTACTTGCGCGGCAAGGATGTGGCTCGCTACCAAGGAATCGTTCAGAAACTAGGTCTTCGCCACTAAGGAGTTTTGGGAGAATGCGAAATACAATTCTCCCGACGCCGTGCGAAACCATTTGCGTCTTCCAACCTTGCAGCGCTCTCGTCTGGCTCAATGCCAGGGGACGGGCGCCGCATTCGTTTAGTTAGGCGTTTTCCCCTGCGGACTTCTCCCAGGGGCTTACGGGGTATGGCCACACGGGTCAGCCCACAATGCAGTCGTCGTAATAACAATACGGACCGATAAAAATATGAAACCCGTCCGAGTAGAAGCCAAGATCGCTGGCAAAACAATCGCGATCGAAACAGGCCAAATGGCGCGTCAATCCGCCGGCTCTGTAATTTGTACCCTTGGGGACACGAAGATTTTCGCTGCCGTCAATTCGGGCAATGCCCGCGAAGACATCGATTTCTTCCCCCTGGTCTGCGACTATCGCGAGAAGACCGAATCCGCTGGCAAGATCCCCGGCGGCTTCTTTAAGCGCGAAGGTCGTCCGACCACCAAGGAAATCCTGACCATGCGGCTGATCGACCGTTCGATCCGTCCCATGTTCCCCGATGGCTACAAGCAGGAAGTCCAGGTGATGACCCACGTACTGCAGTACGACGGTGTCAACAACCCCGATGTCCTGGCCATGATCGGGGCCTACGCCGCGATCCGCATCAGCGGTCTGCCCTTCGCCGGTACCCTGGGTGCTGTCCGTATCGGACGCGTCGACGGTGAACTTGGCGCATGGCCCACCGATGACGAGCGTCGCAGCGAGAGTGATCTCGACCTGGTCGTCGCTGGTCACAAAGATGGCGTGGCCATGGTTGAGAGTTCCGCCAAGCAGCTCGTCGAATCCGACATGATCGACGCCCTGGAAATGGCCGGTGAGGTCATCCGTGACGTGGTCAATCTGGTGGACGAGCTTGGTGAAGCAGTGGGGGCAACCGCCGCCGAATTCACAGCTCCCGCCGTGGACGAAGATCTGAAGAACAAAGTCTTCGGTTCCGAGGCCGACCTGGTTACCGCCATGGGCACGGACGGCAAGCATGAGCGCGATGCCGCATGCAAGGTCGTGGAAACCGCATGTCTCGAGGCTCTTATGGGCGACACGCCCGACGATCAGAAGCGCGCCATGAAGAAGACCCTCAAGGGCTTCTTCCATGACCTGCGCCGCAAGGTCGAGCGCGACATGATTCTGGATGGCAAGCGTTCTGACGGTCGTGGTACCGAGGACATCCGTCTGATTACCGTCGTTCCCGACTTCATCGAGCGCCACCACGGTAGCGTGCTATTCACCCGTGGTGAGACCCAGGCCCTGGTTAGCGCCACCTTGGGTACCCCTGACGACGAGCAGGTCATCGACGGCGTCGAGAAGGAATACCGCAAGAACTTCTACTTGCACTACAACTTCCCGCCCTATTCCGTGGGTGAAACCCGCCGCATCATGGGTCCTGGCCGTCGCGAGATCGGCCACGGCATGTTGGCGGAGCGCGCCCTCCAGGGTGTCATGCCCACCAAGGAAGGCTTCCCCTACACCGTCCGTATCGTGTCCGACATCATGGAGTCCAACGGCTCCTCGTCGATGGCTTCGGTCTGTGGTGGTTGCTTGGCTATGATGCGCGCGGGCGTTCCCGTCAGCCAGCCGGTTGCAGGCATCGCGATGGGCTTGGTCCAGGAAGGCGATCGCACTGCGATCCTCAGCGATATCCTCGGTTCCGAAGACCACAACGGCGACATGGACTTCAAAGTCGCAGGTTCCGGAGTGGGCATCACCGCATTGCAGATGGACATCAAGATCACGGGTGTTTCCCGCGAGCTCTTGACGACCGCTCTGGAGCAGGCTCGCAAGGGTCGTATCCATATCCTGCACAAGATGCTTGAGGCCGTTCCGGCTCCCAGCCCTGAGGTTTCCCGCTTCGCACCCCGTTTCGAATCGATCAAGATTCCCGGCGAGAAGATCGGCTTCCTGATCGGCCCTGGTGGCAAGAACATCAAAGCCCTGCAGGCCGACTACGAAGTCAAGGTCACCATCCTCGATGACAACGGCAACGTGCAGATCTTCGGCACCAACCCCGAAAAGGTTCAAGCTTGTAAGAACGCCATCCAGGCATCCACCGAGACCCCCGAGGTCGGAACCCGCTACAAGGGAACCGTGCGCAGCGTGCGCGACTTCGGTGCCTTCGTCGAGATCCTTCCCGGCGTCGAAGGCCTCTGCCACATCTCAGAGCTTGCCGACGGTTTCGTTGGCGCGGTGACCGATGAGGTCAACGTGGGCGACGAGATCGAAGTCGAGATTATCGCCGTGGACGACCGCGGTCGTATCAAGGTCAGCCGCAAGGCTGTTCAAGCCGGTTCCGGTGGCGACGCTCCCAAAGAGGAAGGCGGTGATCGTGAAGAGCGTCCCCGTGGCCGTGATCGCGAAGAACGCCCCCGCGGGCGTGATCGAGAAGAGCGACCCCGTGGTCGTGATCGCGAAGAGCGTCCCCGTGGTCGTGGACGTGACCGCGAGGAACGTGACGGTGGTGAAGAGCGCGAAGAGCGCCCCCGCGGTCGAGGTCGTGGACGCGACCGCGACGATCACAGCAATGGCGACGACCGCGAAGAGCGTCCCCGTGGCCGCGGTCGGGATCGCGATGAGCGCGACGACCGTGATGATCGCCCCCGTGGCGGAGGCCGCGATCGTGATGATCGCAATGATGGGGACGATCGCTATGATCGCCCCCGCGGTCGCGGTCGTGATGACCGCGACGATCGCCCCCGTGGCCGCGATCGCGATGATCACGATGATCGCGACAATGACGATTCGCCCCGTCGGCGTCGTTCCCGCAGTTCCCGCTAGGGGGTGAACTTCCAGCAGACCCATTGGGGGTCGCTGGATGGAATTCACAGGCCGAGAAGACTTCAGCGTCTTCTCGGCCTTTTTTTGTTTAGGACAGGTTCAATTTGGGACGCTATCTCCCCGCGTGCCTCAATTGCAGGGCATTGGGTAGGAAATTGTAAAAAGTAACGACTGCCCTGCTGCACTTTCTCTTCCCAGCCGAAATAGTAGAGTGTTCCCGCTGTCAAGCTTCCCGCTTCCCTGGGTATTCGCTCTACGTATCCGAACCCATGTTGTTAAATCTCTTCTATCTGCTTCCCCTGATTGTGGGGGGTGTATCCATACTGGCTGATGCCCCGGCGGAGGACCACAGCGTGGTTCTTACCGATGATGGGCGAGGCACTCCGTATGTGGTCGACAAGACCGACAGTATCTGCGGGCTTTCCGAGCCCCGCCAATTGACGGTACCCGCTAAAGTGAATTTCGAGAAGCTTCTGAAAGCGACCGCAGAACACAAGGAATTGGTTCGCAAGAAGATTGATCCGTCCAGTGCCAAGGGTACTGCCTTGTTAAGCCGTGCGACCCGGAAAGTGGTTGCTGCGTGCGAGGCTGTTCGGGTGAAAGGGTCCTATTGCAGCATTTGGAAGACGATTTCTCGCCGGGATGGGGTGGCCATCCCCAGCGTGACCGCTGACGTCCTAAAGAAACTGTAGGGCTCCTTAGGCCAATATGGGGAGGCCTAGCCAGGGCCTTCAACCAGCGGATCCAAAGGGATTCGCTTCGAACACGTGGGCCCGTCAGCTTGACGGGTCCTCTGCCATTTGTGGGCCATCCGGGTCGGAGCGTCGGGCATGAAGGTTCACGTTGGACTCGTGGGGTCCCGCCAGCGGCTTCCGAAAAATTGGAAGGTTGGCTACCTAGCATGGGAACAGGTACTCTCCGAATGTGCAGATTCCCTTTGTTCTTCTCTCCCGAGCCCATTTTCGCAACGTTTGTGGACTCGCACTTGTTGCTTCCATTGTCACTGCTGGCTGTGGCGCCCCCAAGGGCACAACGCCCCGGGCTCGCAATGAGCAGGTCAATTTGGAGTTATTCCAGCAGTTGATCGAAGGGGGAACGATGACCCCCTTGGAAGGCTTTGAGGATGACGAATATCTGGCCGAGCTTGAACGGCAGTATTCGGACTTGGGCGCCCAGGTTCCAGGGGATAGGACGCAGGCAGGGCAAGGGGGTAGCGAATCAGATCCTAGGCTCGCTGAAGGGGGGCTGGGCGACGGTTTGGGGCCCCTGTTGCCCGGTGAGTTCACCGAGCCGCCGATCAACCCCTACCTGGAGTTTGGTTCACAGATTTACGTGTATGACAGTGGCCTTGTGATGAAGCCGTACACGTTCCCACCCACCATGGGGCAGCATGTGCTGAACTTGCTCACGGCCTATGGGGATTTCCCGATCTATGGCGCAGGTGTTGATGGCGCAGGCATGCCAGATTCCGCAACGGAGCAGCCCTTGGATTCCGTGCTCTTTGACCTGCGGCAGAACTGGTCCATCGAAGCTTGGTCAGATCCGCGCGGTGGCGGAAATGGTGCTTTGCAAACGCCCAAGCCTATCATTCTCGGCGACCTCTTGATCATCACCGCAGCGCCCAAGGTGCTGTTGAATGTGGAGCACTTCATCAACATATTTGTTGAGGACGTCAAGCAGATTGAAATCGAAGCCAAGATCGTTGAGGTGATCACCACAGAGGGCCTCGACTACGGCGTGGCCAAAGTGGACGAGAACACGCCGATTTTCGGTCTTCCAAGCTCAGGCACATTGATCCACGGCATCGACTTTTCCATGCCCAATACGGTGGGTAGTGGGGTCACGGGCAACTCCCTGCTCTCCGTTGGGGCCGTGTTCGATGGGGTCGTATTCAATGCTGTGCTGGAGGCCGTGGCGTCCAACGAGCACGTGCAAATCATCTCCCGCCCCAAGGTTGCGGTTCGTGAAGGCGCTCGCGCGGAGATCGTCAACACCACCGAGATCCCGTTCTTCAACATCTCGGCGATCAACTCCAGCGGAAACTTCACGACCACTTTGACCTACAAGCCTGTGGGGGTGCAGATGTACGTGATCCCACGTGTTGTCGGAGATGACACAGTGGTCCTATCCATCGACATAGAGGCTTCCCAGCAAACGGGAACCGCAGTGACGTTTAGCCAGGGCAATTCTTCGGATTCCGCCATCGTGCAGGTGCCCCTGATTTCCAGCCGAAGGGCACGCACAATCGTGCGATTGGAGCCTGGACAGGCGGTCATCCTGGGTGGACTGATAACCGAGCGCAATCTGGAACGCGAACGCAAGGTTCCGATCTTGGGGGACATTCCGGTGCTGGGATATCTGTTTAAGAGCAGCTTCCAGACCAAGGAACAGACCAACGTCCTGTTTTACATACGCCCCAGAATCCTTCAGGGCGGCGATTTGAACAGCTCCCTCGACTACTAACCATCGATTGGGGGGATCGAGGGGGGCCTGCTTGGTATGATTCGAATACGTGGGAATACCCAAGTTTGCGGGACGTCTTCATCAGGAACTTATGCAGTTGTCAACCAGCCACAAAGCGGATTCACCCGGGGAGCGCGGAGCCGCGCTCTTGATCACTTTCCTGGTCCTGATCGTTGTGGTAATGATCGCTTACCAGGTCAATAGGATCACAGCCAATGAGCAGATCGAAGCGCGCCGTTCGCTGGTCTTGACCAAGATGGACTTCGCCATCGATGCGGCCTTTCTTCAGGTGGAGCAGGACCTGCTAGCGGACGCCGAGGAGGAAGGGGAGGAAGAGGGTGGCGAGGGCGACCCCCAAGAGAACCCTGGCGCAGCCATCGCGGGAGCGGGCGGCGAGGAGGGAGAAGGTGGCGGTGAAGGAGAGTCTGGACCCGTTGATTCCTTCAATGACGAATGGGCCACGATTCAATCCACGAACATTGGGGATCAGGACCTTTCGGTCTATGTGATCGACGAGGATCGCAAGTTCAACATTCTCAGCATGCTGGCTGAGGATGTGGAGGAGGCCCAGGAGGCTCAGGTGATCGTTGCTCGGATCTTGGATGGCTGCCGCAATGGTACCCGGGTGGATATTCAAAGTGGCACGGCCGAGGACATGGCCCGCGCCATGAAAAATTTCCTGGAGGATCGCATCGGGGGGACTTTCCCATCTCCCAACCACTTGGCAGACCCGGATGCGGGAGTGATCATGCCCTTGTCCATGCGTGAGTTCGTTGCCATCGAGCCCTTCTCCGCGCATCACTTTCAGGATTACTTGGATGAGGACGGCAATCGGGTGCATGCCATCGACTGCTTTTTGACGGTCTATAGCTCGCCCGCGATCGGCCCCGAGGGAGAAAGCCAACTGGGATACACGATCAACGTGAACACCGCGCCTTTGCCGGTGCTGGCAGGGCTATTTGATCCCAGTCTTGTCGACTCCTCCCTGTGGCGCGAAATCATTGATCACCGCAATGAGGAGCAGGAGAGCGAAGATGGGGCCCAGGATGAAGAACCTCAGCTCGATGAGTATGGGGAACCCATGGTCGCAACAAAGGAATTTCAAGCGACAACCGACCTGGAAAGCCTCCCCACGATGGAGGGGTTGGATCCTGAGACCCGTGACCTGGTCATGGCTCGATTCAAGGTCGATTCCCAGGTCTTTTCCATCACCATCACCGCCCGCGAGTCCACCCTGATGGATCAGGGCATGGATCCCCATGAGTTGAGCCGCGAGGAGCGCGAGCGGGCAGAGCGAGCGGGCACGGATCTGGTCCGTACCGTTCGAAGGGTGCTTTGGCGCCAGGGGGGAGAAGAGGTCGGGATCCACATCCTGGCGCTTTGGGACGTGCTGGACCACACACCCCTGGAGCTTCTGGACGTGGAGGAGTAATCGCCCGCAGGGTTTTCGGGTTATCCCTTGCCGGAGCGTGGAAGGCTCGTGAGAATGGCGCGCTCTTGAGCTCGGTAGGTCCGATGGTCGGCGCAAAGTGCGCCCCGAGGATCGTCCGGGTGGAAGTCCCGGCCCAAGGCCCAATCCTCTTTTCTGTGCTTCAAAAACATGGCCACCCTCAGCATATTCGGCGCCCAATGGGGCGATGAAGGTAAGGGGAAGGTGATCGACCGTTTGGCGGCCGACGTCGACTACATTGTGCGTTACCAGGGTGGTGCCAATGCGGGCCACACGGTGGTGGTGGGGGACAAAACTTATGCCCTGCACCTGATCCCCTCAGGCATCCTGCACCCTGGCCGAATCAATGTGATCGCCAATGGGGTCGCCATCGATCCGATCTCCTTCCTTGGGGAAGTGGATGGTTTGATCGTGCGCGGCGTGCAGATCAACGGGGACAATCTGGTGCTGTCGTCGAACGCCCACGTGATCTTCGAGCATCACAAGGTGGTCGATGGATTGGCCGAACGCTGGAAGGGTGAAGGCCGTATCGGAACCACCGGCCGCGGCATTGGCCCCGCCTATGCGGACAAGGCTTCGCGCACGGGCCTGCGCATCGCAGACCTGCTCGATCCGGAACGCTGCAAGGAGCGTTTGGGCGCAGCTTTGGCTGAAAAGAATGCGCTCATCAAACGCGTGCACGAAGCAGAGCCCCTAGACCTGGACTCCCAGCTCGAAAAGTACAGCACCCTCGCCGATCGTCTGCGTCCCTTTGTTGCGGATACGGGCAAACTCCTGCGCCAAGCCTATCGCGATGGCAAGTCGATCCTGTTCGAAGGCGCTCAAGGAGTCATGCTCGACATCGACCATGGTACTTACCCCTTCGTGACCTCTTCCAACACCGGTACCGGTGGCATCCCCGCTGGCACGGGTTTTCCCCCGGTTTGGGTAGAGAAATCCATGGGCATTGCGAAGGCCTATTGCACTCGCGTGGGGGAAGGACCTTTCCCCTCTGAATTGACCGATGAGATGGGCGATCACCTGTGCAAGGTCGGCCGTGAGTTTGGTACCACCACCGGGCGGGCGCGCCGCGCGGGTTGGTTCGATGGTGTGGCCGCGCGTTATGCCTTCGAATTGGCCGGTACGAATTCCTGGGTCATGACCAAATTGGACGTGCTCTCCGGGCTGGGCGAAATTCAGGTTGGCGTGGCCTACAAGCACGATGGCGTGCGCTACGAGGAATACCCCGCGCACCTGCCCTGTGTCGAAGACGTGGAAGTGGAATACAGGACCCTACCCGGCTGGAACGAGGACATTTCCGACGTGCGAGAGTGGGATGATTTGCCCGCGAACGCCCAGGGTTACGTGAGAGCTCTCGGCGATTTGGTCGGCGCCCCCGTGGCTTTGGTGAGCGTCGGACCCGACCGCGCCGCCATGGTAACTTGCCCCAAATAAAAACACCTACCCACCGCAAGACGCAACGTGCAAGCCACCGACTTCCCTGACCCCCTGCCCCAGCATGTGGCCATCATCATGGATGGCAATGGACGCTGGGCAACGGAACGGGGCATGTCCCGGGTGCGTGGCCATGTGGCGGGCGTGCAGTCCGTACGCGAGATCACCACCGAATGCGCGCGTTTGCATTTGGGTAGTTTGACCCTCTACGCTTTTTCGGTCGAGAATTGGAAGAGGCCTTCCACCGAGGTGCGCTACCTGATGCGTTTGCTGCGTGTGTTCTTGCGCCGTGAACGCACCACGTTGATGAAGAATGATGTGCGTCTGCGTTGCATCGGTCGCTTGGACGATCTTCCTGCTGGCGCGTTGAAAGAACTGCGACGTACCGAACGAATGACCGCAGGGAACACCGGGCTGGTCCTGCGCCTGGCTTTGTCCTATGGGGGCCGAAGTGAAATCTCTGATGGGCTGAAGGCCTTTGGCTTGGACGTGGCGCAGGGCAAGGTCGATCCCAAGGATGTGGACGAGGAAACCCTGCGTGCTTACCTCTACGATTCGGAAACCCCGGATCCGGATTTCATCATTCGAACGGCGGGAGAGATGCGCTTGTCCAATTTTCTATTGTGGCAATTGAGCTATGCGGAACTGTACGTGGCCCAGGTTTGCTGGCCGGAGTTCAAGAAGGAGGCCCTGTGGAAAGCGCTGGCGGCTTTCGGAGAACGGCATCGAAAATTCGGCCTCTCGCCCGAGCAAGGGGGTGCGTGCAAATCCTCCCGTTCGATTTCCTGACCCCCCCTGAGTCATGAGCAAGACCCGAGCCCAACGCATCGTTCAACGCACTCTTGTCGGAGGCGGACTGAGCGTCGTGCTGGCCGGCATCCTATACGCCACCAGTTTTGAAGGCGGCGATCGACTGCTGCTCGGTGGCTCGGTTTTGCTTTCCTGTGCGGGGTGTTATGAGGCCGTTCGAATGGGGCTTTTCGGCTCCAAGGCAAGCCTGCCCGCCATGTGGCTCGCGGTGATTGTGGTGGCAGGGATCTGGGGCCTCACCTGGGACTCAAGTTCGCCCTTTCAAGCCTATGCGGGAGTCCCTTGGCAGCTTTATTGGGGAACCTTGCTCGCGAGTCCCCTGGTCGGTTGGGTGGTCTATCAATTGGCGCGTTTGCCCCAAAAGCCCACCGATCCGGTGCGCAATGCCCCCGGTTCCCCGCTCCCCAGATTCGTGGCCCTGGTGTGCATCGTCTCGGCCTTGGTCTGCATGTATCCCGTGCGCCTGTTCGGTGGGGTCGAAAGTCTCATCGCCCTAATTGTGTTGTCCAAGATCGGTGACATTTTCGGTTATTACTGCGGCAACATGTGGGGCAAAACGCACCCCTTCCCAAAACTCAGTCCGGGCAAGACCACCGAAGGCTGCCTGGGGTCATTTGTTGCGGGCTGTGTGGCCGGAGTGCTTTGTCAGACGTACGGTCTGTTGCCTGGGGACGAAGTCGCCTGGTTGTCCGGTTATTGGGCTGGCGGAGTGGCAGGGGCCACGGTGAATCTGGCTTCCCAGGCGGGCGACCTCTTCGAAAGTTCCTGGAAACGCCAAACCAGTGTCAAAGATTCCGGCACCTGGTTTGGCCCATCGGGAGGCATGTTGGATTTGGTGGATAGCCTTTTGGCCTCGGCGCCCGTGGCGGCATTCACTTGGCCTGTGCTCTTCGGCTGGGCTTTTTAGGCGCTCCTTCCGCCGCGAAGCTCCAAACGGATCTGTCAAAACATGGCCTTTCAGGTCTTGACCGAGCCCGAACGCGACGTTTTTTGATTAGACTGGAACTCGGCGGAACCACAACGTCCGCATCCCACCGCGCGCCAACTAACGCGCTCCCAGGAGAACTCCTTTTGTCAGAAATTACCATCCCCCTGCGCTCCCACGACGAGGCCATTCTGGTCCTGGGTCCTTTCGATCGTTTTGCCAAGTTGATGCGCCAGGAATTGGACATCGAGATCTACGCGCGCTCCGGCACCCTGCGCATCAAAGGACCGGGTGATAACGTGGCGGAAGCCAGCCGGCGCATCGAGCACGTCCTTGGCAAAGCACGCAAGGGGCGCAACCTGGAGCTAACAGACATCGAAGAAATCCTGATGGACCGTGCCGCTCCGAAGGCCAAGAGCGTGCGCGGTGGCGCGAACCAGTCCGATTCGAATCAGGCTGGCCTGACCGGAAGGGCAGCCTTTCCCACCCCGGATCGTTCTTGGGTCGGATTCAAGGTTCGTCCCGTGGAACCCCGCAACGAGAATCAGCGCAAGTACCTGGAACTGATCGAGAAGAACAACCTGGTCTTCGGCCTGGGAGCTGCGGGAACGGGTAAGACCTACTTGGCCGTGGCCGCCGCCGTGCGCCAATTGCGCCGTGGCGAAGTGCGTCGATTGATCATCACGCGCCCCGTGGTCGAAGCGGGTGAGCACCTGGGTTTCCTTCCCGGTGACCTGAATCAAAAACTCGACCCGTACATGCGTCCGATCTACGATGCCCTGCACGACATGATGCATCCCGACGACCTAGCTCGTTTGGAGGAAATAGGAGTGATCGAGGTCGCCCCGTTGGCGTACATGCGCGGTCGCACCCTGTCCAGCGCTTTTGTCATTCTTGATGAAGCCCAGAACACGACCATCGGTCAGATGAAAATGTTCCTAACCCGGTTGGGCGAGGGCTCCCAGATGGTCGTCACCGGCGATCCGAGTCAGAACGATTTGGACTCCCGGGTTCGTAGTGGTTTGATGGATGCTGTGGGTCGTCTACGCAGTTTCGAGGGCATCGGTATCGTGGAATATTCGCCCGACGACGTGGTGCGCCACGAGCTGGTCTCGCAGATCATTCGCGCCTACCAGGCGCCCGCCCAGGAAACCATGCGTTCTCGGGACCACTCCAGTGACAGCGCTGGCGAGGACGCCTAACCCCGTGGAAGAGGGTGCCGTAGAGCCGGGCACGGTGCAGGTCCACTGGTCCGTCGAGAGCCCCGCGCAACCGGCATCCCTCCCGGATGGGCGCCTGGGTGAGGTCGTTGCGGCCGCCCTGGCCCATGGTAAATACGGGCACCTGAGCCTCGGTTTGGTTTTTGTCAGCGACGAAACCCTGACTTCCATGCACTCCCAATACTTGTCTGACGCCACCCCCACGGATGTGATCACCTTTGACTTGGGGGAGGAAGATCCTGGGCTCAATGGGGAACTCTATATCAGTGTGGACTGTGCCCAGCGACTGGCGGCTGAACGCAGGGTCAGCTTCGAACGCGAGTTGGCCTTGTACGTAGTCCATGGAACCCTGCACCTGTGCGGGTTCGATGACCATGATCCCAATGAGCGAGCCGAGATGCGGAAGGCTGAGGCCGTGGTCATGGGGGAGCTGGGCTTCGAGATCGATTCTATGCCCCATGAGTGATGGGTTGTCGGCAGCTGTGCCCTGGACGGGGGGGGCTTGAGGGAAAAGAAGGGTGTAGAAGGGCTGTGAGGCTTCGTGTCCTTCTTGGCTTCGTGTGAATCGATATGCTCTCTCGGCAACCTTCTCTCCCTCCGAGCCTTCCCTCAAAGCCGGTTGGTCTCAAGTACCTCGCCCCAAATGCAACCAACCCCACCCCGCTCAACCCCCGCTCACCAAACCCACAACCACCGATCACAGCCGTTTGCGACGGACCCATACCCCGATTTTTCTTCACCACAGTTTCCGATACCGGGAAAGCCATAGTGTTGGAAACAACTCGCGAATTCATAGCTTATTCACCGAATAGAGCCAGTTCCCAATGGCCCAATGACACACCCATTAGCCATCCCTGGGTCGGGTGCGGGTGAATTGTTGTGCCAAGGGCCTCCTCCTTTGTATCCAAGAACTTGCTGAGGCGCTGTTTTGTCCCCCTTGGGGCCAGCTCCAGAGCACCAAGGACCTACTTTGAGCACGTTCCAACCCCGCGACCCCTCGAGATCCATCTCCAGCCCCAGGCGAAGGATGGGCAATGGAACTTTCGTGAATGGGGTCCCCAAGAAGTTCACGCTCACCCATCCCGAGCTGTGGGAGGCCTACAGGGCGAACCCCGGCGAGGAGACCCGCAACAGGCTGGTCGTGGAGTACCACCCGTTTGCCCGTGAGATCGTGCGACGCTTTTCCGGACGCTTGCCGCGCTCCGTGGATCGGGGGGACTTGGAGACCGCAGGCAGTGTGGGATTGATTTCAGCCGTCACCGGATATGACCCGGAACGCGGTGTGCGCTTCGAGTCCTATTGCGAGCTACGGGTCAAAGGCGCCTTGCTCGATGAGCTGCGGACCCAGGATTGGTTGCCCCGCCCCTGGCGTCGGCGCATGGAGTTGCGCAAGCGAACCACCGAAGCCCTGCGCGGGGAATACGGCCGCAATCCCGAGGACCATGAAGTGGCCTTGGCCATGGGCCTTGAAGAGGAAGAATTCCAACGTCTATTTGGTATGGGAGTGCCCATGCCGCCCACCGGATCGATGGCCATGGATGATGGGGGCGACGAGATGATCCCCGTACTCGAGGCAGTGCCGGACAGTCAATGTGAAGTGCCCGGCGAGAAACTGTCCCGCGAAGATCTACTGGCCTTGGTCGCGCAGAAGCTTAACGATCAGGAGTACCGCATCGTCTACCTGAAGTACTGGGAAGACCTCACCATGCGTGAGATCGGTGAGCTCACCGGGCTGTCCGAGTCGCGTGTCTGCAAGATCCATACGCGCTTGATCCACCGCCTGCGCGACCGCTTTCAAGAAAGCGAAGCCTCCTAGCCCGGGGCAAAAAAGGAGGACCCGCGACAGACGAATCTGGCGCGGGTCCATGACCCCGGCTGGAGCAAGAAGCTCCGTCGAAAACATTTTGGCCTAGACCGAAACGCTTCCCCTTTCGACATTTCGAAGCGCAAGGCTTCGCTGCCAGGGTGCGCGTCCCACGAGTGTTCCCCAACACCCGGACTGCGCGTAGTGGGGGGCAAGCATGTGTGCCGTCGACCCGTCCCCACGGGTCGATTGGCTGCTGGCCCCGGGGCGCACAAAGGGATTCCCCAACCCCAAACCGTGCGCCATGACCTCCAGCCCAAAGGACTGGTGGTGCTCTCTCGTGTTTTCAAACGTGGAGATGTCCCGAGCCACGTCAGGAGCAGCGAGAAGCTCCTTGGGTTCCGCCTGGAGGCGGGGCAATGGCTGGTAGGTGATCTTCATGGGAGTGTATGTAGTTTTGGAACCGGTGCTGCCCGGGGTGAGGAAGGGAGGGTCCGGCCGAAGCCGAACCCTTACGTCAGTTCAGAAGGATGATCCTCCCTCACTGAGCACCTCAAGTCCGAGGCAGAACCGAAGTTCCGTCTCGCTCCTCGGATGAGGCGCCCAGAAGGGTCCGATAACTTTCGGTAGCTCGGCTACCCACAAGGGGCCCGTGGCTTTGCGTCCCGGCTTCGCAGTCGGTTTGCCTTTGTCGCGTCATCGTTGGAGCACAGGACAATACCCCACTGAGAGCGATCGGCCAGTTTAGGAAGATGCATTTGGGGTGGAAAAGACTTCCTCCTCTTGTAAGCGCTTATGAAATACAAGCTTGTGGCGCTATGTGATGGAATGGCGCGTGCAGTACCCTTTTGCATGCTGCTTCAGTTTGGGGCCCAAGAGCCCCAATCTGATTCCCTACGCTCGATCGCGGCCGGCACAAGAACCATGAAAGCACTCACTCTCAGTCTATTGGCGTTCCTAGCTCCTGTTCCTCTGGCCCCGGCAAGTGCCGCAATCCAGGGGGAAGTGCAGGCCGACGTATCGAAGGCCCCGCGCTTGATCGTGATGGTGGCCGTGGATCAGCTCATTCCCGAGCAGATGGAACGCCTAAAAACCAAATTCCGCGGGGGGTTGGCCCGGCTTCGCAATGGGGGGGCCCGCTTCGAATCGGCAGCCTTGCCCTACTCCATTTCAGAAACCGGTCCGGGCCACGCCACCATGGCCACGGGTTGCATACCTCTCACCCATGGCATCGTCGGCAACAGCATGCGCAAACGGGCTACGGGCGAGTCCATTTACTGCGTGGCCGATCCGGCGGCCCGCACGGTGACGAGCTCTGGCAACGATGGGCCGGGCAGTTACTCGGCGGTCAACATCAAGGTCCCCTGTATAGGCGACCATCTCAAGCGCAAGTACCCCGATGCCAAGGTCTTTGGAGTGAGCATCAAGGATCGATCGGCCGTGTGCTTGGCAGGCCATGGGGGCGACGGCTCCTTTTGGTGGGATCGCACGCGTGGAGGGTTCATTTCCAGCACGGCCTACACCCAGGAATTGCCCGCTTATGTGAACGAATACAATGCGGGTTGGGCACAGAAGTTCTCCGGCTTTGTTTGGAGGCCGGTGTTCGATATGGAGAAGCCGCCCAAGGGCACCGAGATCGACGACCGCGATGGCGAGGCTGGCTTTGGAGGCCAGGGACGGGTTTTCCCCTATTCCTTTGCGGGGACCCCCGGCGAGGCTCCCACGGGCAGTGATCTCACCATGCTAGCTGGACAAGTGGGCGCATCCCCCATGGGCGATCGCGCGTCCTTGGAACTCGCTGCGGCTATCGTGGTCAACGAGGGCTTGGGTTTGGATGACGTCCCCGATTTCCTGGGCGTGAGCCTTTCCGCGCCGGACAAGGTCGGCCACTCCTTTGGTCCTTACAGCATGGAGGTGACCGACACCATGTTGCGCATCGACCAGGAGCTCGAGGTTTTCTTTGAGATGCTGGACGAGTGGGTGGGAGAAGGCCGTTGGGTACTTGGCTTCACCGCAGATCACGGGGTCTTGCCCCTGCCCGAGGGTGAACACGCCCTCGCCAAAAATCCGGCAAAGCATCGCGTTCAAGAGAAACGTCTGGCCAAGGCGCGTAAGGAGATCGATGAGGACTTGGTCGATGCTTTTGGCGGAGATTCACGCGGTCGCGGTTTGAAGTTGTACTTCAGTCGGGGCAATGTATTTCTAAATCAAAAGGATCTGCTCAAACGCGGTATCGATGCGTCCAAGGCGCGTTTTGTGGTTGCTGCCAGCCTGGAAGGAGAGGACTGGGTGCGCGCCGCGTACACTTTGGATGAGATGGCTTCCACCGAACCAACCATGGATCCCTATCTGACGTACTATCGCAATGCCTATTCGGCGGAGTATACCCCGGACGTGCTTGTGCTGCCCAAACGGGGAACATTGGTGGGCTGGAAGAATGGAACGACCCATGGTTCGGCATATGCCTATGACCGGCGGGTGCCGCTTTACCTGTTGGGCGCGGCGTTCGAGCGGGGCAAATACGAGGGCGCTGCGGGCAGCCATGACCTTGTGCCGACCCTGCTGAGCTTGGTGGGCATTGCGCCCGAGGGGCTCGATGGGTGCGTGCTGAAGGCCGCGTTTGTGAAGTAAATACGGTGTCAGGCACGATGTCACCACCAACGGCCTTGCGCGTTAGGCTTGTTCTGCGTCGCCGTCCGTTAGTGGTGACACCGTACTTAGGTTAGCGCCGCGTGCACGGCGAGAACCCCGTCGAGGACCCGCTCGAAGCTGTCGAGTTGCACCATGTTGGCTCCGTCGGAGGGCGACGTGTCCGGGTTGGGGTGGACTTCGAAGAACAGGCCGGAGACGTGGCCCGTGGCCACGGCGGCGCGGGCGAGGGAAGGCACCAAGGTGCGGTCACCTCCCGTGCTCCTGCCCCTCGACCCCGGCTGTTGCACAGAGTGCGTCGCATCGAAGATCACGGGCGCGCCGCAGGCTTCCAGGTCCTTGAGTCCGGCCATATCGACCACCAATCGTCCGTAACCGAACGAGGTGCCACGCTCGGTGATCAGTACGCGTGGGTTGCCGGTCTCAGTGACTTTGTGCGCCGCGTTTTTCATGTCCCAAGGCGCGAGGAACTGACCCTTTTTGATGTTGACGACTGCCCCGGTTTCAGCGGCGGCAATCAACAGATCGGTTTGGCGGCAGAGGAAAGCGGGGATTTGCAACACGTCGACCACTTCCGCGGCCGGGGCGCACTGCTCCGGCAGGTGCACGTCGGTCACGACCGGCAGGTCGAGTTCTTTCCTGATGTCGCCTAACCAGACGAGACCATTTTCCATGCCGATGCCACGTCCACCACCCAGGCTCGAACGGTTGGCTTTGTCGAAGCTGGCTTTGAATACAAAGGCCAAGCCGCGTGCCGCGAAGATATCCTTCAACCGCCCAGCGATCTCAAAAGCCAATTCACGGGTCTCCAGCACGCAGGGGCCGCAAAGGAAAAAGAGTTTGTCATCGCCCAACGAGTGATCGCCGAGCCGTACGGGCCGAGGTCGTTCCATGCTCGAATTTTGCCCCAAGCGGCCCTGCATGTCACCAGCTGCTTTCCTACCCCGCCCATTTCCCATTGATTTGCCCGGTTGCCGCCAGGTTGGGAGATTCCACCAGCAGCACCCATCCTCCTTGTGGGGTAGTCTGGTGGGCATGCAGAGTACTTTGATTCTTGGGGCGACCGGTTTTCTTGGGGCCCATTTGGTTGCGGCCGCGTTTCAGCGGGCTCAGTTGGAGGCGACCATGGCGGATCCGTTTGGGCCTCCAGTTATGGCTGTGGGCCGTGACATCGACGGAGCGCCGCGTTACACCAACCCGCGGGATGGGGCGCAGTGGATCGCATGCGACTTGGCGCCGGAGGGCGCGGTTGCGACCCTGCTCGATGATCTAAAACCCAGCCATTTGATTCTGGCCGCCGCAATGGCCCGAGCGGGGGCATGCGAGGACGACCCCGCGGGTGCCCAGCGGATGAATGCGGAAGTCCCCGCTGAGGTGGCCGCCTGGTGCGCTGCAGCCGGCGCGCGCTTGGTCTTCATTTCCACCGATCAGATCTTCGGTGGCCAGCCGGCCCCCAAGAAGGGTTTTGCTGAGGGCGCCCAACCCGACCCGCTGCAGGTCTACGGCCGTACGAAACTGGCGGGTGAGCAGGCCGTGCTGGAGGCTGACCCCAATGCCCTTGTCGTTCGCTTGCCCCTTCTGTATGGGGACTCGGGTGGGCGCGGCATGGGGGCTTCAGACTCCCTGCTCATGGCCTTGGACAAGGACGATTACGAGGAGGACGAGTTCGAAGATGGGGAAGATGCGCAAGAGGCCGAGGATGAATTGGAGGTCGAGTACCAAAAGCCCACTCTCTTCGAGGATGAATTCCGCACGCCGCTCGAGGTGACCAACGCCGCCCAGGCCGTGGTCGAATGCTTGCACATCGACCAAAAAGGCCTGCTGCACCTGGCCAGCAAGCAGCGCGTCGACCGCCACACCCTGGGTTTGGCGATTCTGGAGGCCATGGGGCTGCCCAAAGATCAGTGCGCTGACCTGATTCAAGCCGGACGCCAGGCCGACCTGGAAACCGGGGCCCCGCGGGCCGCGGACGTCAGCCTGGACGCCTCCCGGGCCAGCAAGATTCTCGACACCGGCCTGTTGGGCTATCGACGTGGCCTCGAATCATCAATGGGTGTCTGACACCGATACCCCAAACTGCTACCTTCTTCGGCTCCCAGGCCCCGATCCCGACCGCTCCCATGGACCTTTCCACACGTTACACCCCCAAGGAAATCGAAGAGACCACCTACGCACACTGGGAGGCCTCCGGCGCTTTCCAGCCGCGCGAGCCCTACGAAGGCTCCCCCGGTACTTTCAGCGTGATGATCCCGCCGCCCAACGTGACGGGCGTTTTGCATATGGGCCACGCCCTGAACGGCACGGTCCAGGACATCGTGGTGCGCCACCGCCGCAAGCTCGGTTTTGAGACCCTTTGGGTTCCAGGCACCGACCACGCGGGCATCGCCACCCAGGCGGTCGTCGAGAAGAAGGTCTATGCCGAGGAAAAAGTCACGCGCAAGGAAATGGGTCGCGAGGCCTTCCTCGATCGTATCTGGGATTGGAAGGAGGAGCATGGCAACCAAATCCTGAAGCAGTTCAAGAGCCTCGGTTGCTCTTGCGATTGGACGCGTACCGCTTTCACGATGGACGACAACCTGTCCCATGGAGTGCGCGAAGCATTCGTGGATCTGTGGGAGCGTGAACTCATCTACCGCGGATCGCGCTTGGTGAATTGGGACTGCGTTTTGCAGACCGCCATCTCCGACGACGAGATCGAGTACCAAAAGCGCAAGGGTAAGCTGTGGTACATGCGTTACCCGCTGGTCGCCAAACCGGGTGAGTTCATCGTGGTAGCCACCACACGTCCCGAAACCATGTTGGGGGACACCGGTGTCGCCGTGCACCCCGACGACGAACGTTACAAGGATCTGGTCGGCACCAAAGCCAAGCTGCCCTTCCTCGATCGGGAGATCATCATCGTGGCCGACGCATCCGTGGAAGCGGACTTCGGAACGGGCGCGGTCAAGATCACTCCGGGTCACGATCCCGCCGACTACGAGCGCGGCCAACGTCACAACCTGGGCATCATCAACATCCTGGAAAAGGATGGCAAGCTCAACAAGGAAGGCGGTCCCTTTGCAGGTCTCTCCCGCGAGGACGCGCGCAAGAAGATCGTCGCTGAGTTGGACGAGATGGGTCTGCTCGAAAAGATCGACAACATTGAGCACAACGTTTCGATCTCCGACCGTTCGAAGTCGGCCGTGGAGCCTATCGTCAGCGAGCAGTGGTTCGTTCGGATGGAACCCTTGGCCGGGCCCGCCATCAAAGCCCTCAAGGAAGGCACTCTCAAGTTCCGTCCGGAGCGTTGGGGCAAGGTCTACCTGCACTGGCTCGAGAATGTGCACGACTGGTGCATCAGCCGTCAGTTGTGGTGGGGGCACCAGCTGCCCGTTTGGTACGACGAGGATGAAGTGCCCGTGGCTTCCGTCGACGACTTAAAAATCGGCGATCCCCATCCGAAAACGGGCAAACCTATCAAGCGCCAGGATCCCGATGTGCTCGACACCTGGGCATCGTCATGGCTTTGGCCCCTGGCGACCCTCGGTTGGCCCGACAAGTCCTCCACAGACCTGCAGCGTTTTTACCCGACCCAGTTCCTGTCCACCGCCCAGGAGATCATTTACCTCTGGGTGGCACGCATGGTCATGGCGGGCTACGCCTTCATGGACGAACTACCCGAAAAGCAGCGCAATCCTTTCGCTACCTGCTACATCCATGCCACCGTGCTGGATGCCAAAGGCAAACGCATGTCCAAGTCGGCCGGCAACGGCATCGACCCTCTGGACCTGATCGATCAGTTTGGTGCCGACGCAGTGCGTTATTCGCTCATCCTGCTGACGAAGGAAGGCCAGGACGTGAAGTTGGCGCCGGATCGTTTCGAGCAAGGCAGCCGCTTCTGCAACAAGATTTGGAACGCGGCGCGTTTTGTGATGATGAACATGGGCAGCGGTGCCCGCACCAATCAGTCCGAGTTCCTCGAGGATCGTTGGATTCGCTCACGCTTGCTCGCAGTCACCAAAGAGGTCTCAACGCAACTGAAGGAGTACCGCTTCAACGACGCTGCCAACGTGCTCTACCGTTTCGTGTGGAACGACTTCTGCGACTGGTATGTGGAGCTCGCCAAGAAACGTCTGACCGGCGAAGACGAGGCGAGTGCCGCAGGCGCACGTGGGACCCTGGTGCGGTTGCTTAAGGACATCCTTGGCCTTTTGCACCCGTTCACCCCTTATATCACCGAGACTCTCTGGGCCCAGCTGCACGAGACCATTGGGGAAACACCCGATGCGGATTTGATCAGCGCTCCTTGGCCCGGCGGCGATGGCCTGGTTCAGGACGACGCAGCCGAATCCGAAATGGCCTTGTTGCAAGCCCTTGTCACAAGTGCGCGTCGCGTACGTGCCTTGACCATGATCGGGGAGCGTAAACCCCTGGTCGTGTTGGTCAATGCCCCGCGTGACGAAGAGCGCGAGGTTCTGTTGCGTCACGCCGACTCCGCCCAAGCTTTGGGCTACATGGAAAGCCTGACCATCGAACCCGATGCCACCCGTCCTTTGGGCAGCGCGGTTTCCGTGGCCGCTGGTTTTGAGACCTTTGTGACCCTGGGCGAGGATGTGGACCTGGAAGGCCTAAAGGAGGTCCTCCAAAGCCGTCTCGCCAAGACCGAGAAGGGTATTGGCCAGGTCAAGGGCAAACTTGGGAACAAAAAATTCATTGAACGGGCTGACCCTGAGGTTGTGGCCACTGAGCGCGAGCGCATGGTTGAGTTAGAGCATGATTTGATGTTGCTGCAGCGCAACTTGGACGGCTTTTAATGGGGGCTAGTTGCTTCTGTGATTCGCACCTGTGCTTTCAATGCTATTGGCGTTGGGGGCGTTGGCGTTTTATTGAGGGGTGAGGGGGTGTGTGCACTCAAGGAAGGCTGGAGGGAAGGGCTTCGTGCCAACCTCTTTCCGTCCATCCCTCCCGAACCCAGCAATCCTCAATAACCTCACACCAGCTGCAACATGAAGATGGCTTTGATCATTGTGCTGCCGCGTGGAGTCGTGGATAGAGAAACGGATACGACGGAGGCTCTTACCTTCGTGCGAACCAAAAGAAACCTCTCTCAGAAATAGTTCATTCCTCCGCTTTGGCCCGGCAGACACCCCACCACTCACGGAATGGGCAATCCTTTCTCCAGCCATCCAAAATCCACCCACTCGCACCAACGACCCACCCCCAACCAAAACCAAAACCAAGGTCAAGAAACCCGATTTCACAACCTACTCCCAGGATTCCAACACGACCCGGATTGGCTGAATTTTTGCCTGTGGACCCCCCGATAGGGGTGGCATGTGCGGACTACTTGGAATCATTGCAATGCGTGGCAAGCGCCCTTCCGTGGATGAGGCGACAGCCATCTCCATGCGAGATGTGATGCAAAAGCGAGGACCCGATGGCGCCGGGTTCTGGTTCCATGAGAACTCCATGTTGGCCCACCGACGCCTAGCAATTCGGGATGTGACCGATGCTGGCGCCCAGCCCATGGCAACCCCCGACGGGCGCTTCCAGATCGTCTACAACGGCGAGCTGTACAACGACAAGGAGCTACGCGCGGAGCTTCTGGGGATTGGCGCGGTGCCCGGCGGGTTTAGGAGCGACTGCGATACGGAAACGATTCTCTGGGCTTTCGCCACCTGGGGACAGGACACTTGGAACCGTCTACGTGGCATGTTTTCCATCGGTGTCTACGACACGGTGGCCCACCGATTGAGCCTGGCCCGGGATCCTTTGGGCATCAAGCCGCTCTACTATCACTTGGGTGTGGGGGAAGTGGTGTTTGCCAGTGAGGTCAACGCAATCCTCGCCCATCCAAACGTGACCCCAGAACCGGACATGGCCATGGCCAGTGCCTATCTTTCCACGGTCCGGTCGGTGATGGGGCACCGCACCATGTTTGAGGGGGTGCACGCCATGCGTCCCGGTGAGGCTTTGATTTTTGATGCGACTAGCGGTGACGTTGGGCTCTTCAAACACCATGGTGGGGTCGCGGTTGCGGGGCAAGAGGATACGGAACTCCTGGAGCACACGCGCCTCATGGTGGCCGACTCCGCAGCTCGACACTTAGCATCGGATGTGAAGGTGGACGCGTTCCTCAGCGGCGGGTTGGACAGTACAGTGCTCTGCCGCGAAGCCTCCTTGCGCACAGGGGGGCTGCATGCCTGGTGCTCAAGTTTGGAGAGAGGCGACGGTGGCAGTGAGGATGCAAGCCATGCGTGCGAGGCAGCCGACTTCCTGGGCATCGAACACAGTGAGATTTCTATCGGCCGCAATCGTTTTGTCAGTCGATGGACGGACATGGTGAGTGAACTCGGAGTTCCGTTGAGTACTCCCAACGAGATCGCCATCCATGATCTTTGCTTGGCGGTGCGCAAGAGCGGCACCAAAGTCATCTTGAGTGGGGAAGGTGCGGATGAAATTTTCGGTGGTTATGAGATGACCCTGCAGGCGGCTGCAGACTTCGAGTTGGACCCCACCGACACACGCGGGGGTGGGCAGTACCAGTTGGATTCCAGCGCTTGGGTAGCGCCACATTTGAAGGAGCGCTTGCTGACCACCCGAAGTTTCAAAGATGCCGGTGCGGACGCTTGGGTGCACCAGCACTACGGTGAGACCTTCGGTGCCTGCCAAAAGGAAATGGGTGTCGAGGGCACGGCCTTGGACGCTCACCTGCGGTTTCTACGCCATCAGAACCTGCCCGGCCTGCTCCAGCGGCTCGACACATCTTCCATGCTGGCCTCTGTGGAGGGCCGCACCCCCTTCGCGGATGTGGAAATTTTGAGTTTTGCTGAGGCCTTGCCCATGGTGAGCAAGTTCCAGCCAAGTGTGAACAACGGCACTTCCACCCTGGCCGTGGCGGTCACGGGTAAATTGGCCTTGCGCCGAGCCTACAAGGGGCTGATTCCCACCTCGATCGAAACCCGCGCCAAGCACTCTTTCCCCCTGCCCTTTGAGTCCTGGTTGGCCGACAGCGCCGAGACGCTCAAACGATCTGATTTCGCCCGCGAGTTTTTTGCAGCGGACATGCGCATGGCCGTGGCCGCGGATCCCAGCACGCACTGGCGCTTCGCCTGGCCCATGATCAACCTCAGCCTCTGGGGCCAGCATTGGTGGGGGTAAGGGGGCAGGGGCGAGGCGAGTCTCAGGCTTGCCCGACCGCCGCGGCGTGAATCTGGGTGGGGGACCGTGACATCGAGCCCCCCCCCGGCAGACCGCTTTTAATCACCGGTCTGCCGGCCCCAATGGCTTGGTATTCGGCTAATCTGTGGCCATGAATTCGACCACCATGGACCCGAATGTGGAAAGTCGGCTAGCTTCGATCTCCCACGTGATCGGGGACACACCCCTCCTGGATTTGGCCTGCAGGGTCAATGGCAAGTCCGTCCGCGTTTTGGCCAAGCATGAGACCGCCAACCTTACCGGCAGTGTGAAGGACCGCATGGCTTTGCATATTTTTCGTCAAGCCTATGCGGATGGCCGCCTGAAGCAGGGCGACACGATCGCCGAGGCTACCAGTGGAAATACGGGCATTTCTCTTGCAGCCATTGGCAGGATGCTCGGCCACAAGGTGCGTATCTTCATGCCTGACTGGATGAGCCGCGAGCGCGCGCTTTTGATCCGCAGCTTTGGCGCCGAGATCATTCCGGTTTCCAAGGAGGAAGGCGGCTTCCAGGGTTCGATCCAAATGGCCGACGCCTTCGCCGCCGCCGAGCCCCACGTCTTCCGACCCCAGCAGTTCTCCTGCCCCTCCAACCCGGCCGCCCACGAGACGAGCACGGGCCCCGAGTTGGAGGTGCAACTGCGTGGGGTGGATGTGACACCCCAGGCTTTTGTGGCTGGCGTGGGGACCGGCGGTACGGTGATGGGTGTTGGGACCCACCTGCGCAAGGTCTTTCCGGGCATCACCATCCATCCCTTAGAGCCGGCCAACTCACCGACCCTGACCACTGGGCACAAGGTGGGACACCATCGTATCCAGGGCATCAGCGATGAATTCATTCCTGAGATTGTCAAGCTCGACCAGCTCGATGAAATCGTGCAAGTTTGGGACGGGGACTCGATCCTCATGGCCCAACGTTTGGCCAGTGAGTTGGGTTTGGCAGTGGGTATCAGCTCGGGTGCCAACATGCTGGGAGCCCTGCAGTTGGCGGAGAAGTTGGGCGATGGGGCCGTGGTCTGCACGGTCTTCAGCGACAGCAACAAAAAGTACCTCTCCACGGATCTTTGCTCAGAGGAAGCGGTCCTGGATGATTACCGGACACCCCACGTGGAGCTTTCCGGGCTGGCAGTGCACGCCAGCGCGGGGTTGTAGGCCTTCCCGGCAGCCCTCGAATGGCGCCCCACAGGCCGGGAGGTCTTGTGGGGCGTCTTGCGTGGGGGACCAGGGGCCGATTGGCTGGTGGGCCCCGGGGACGCCCCCGCTCTGGAAATTTGCCAGGAAAGCGCATGCAAACCCGGCTTGTCAGGCTTCATTGAGGGCACCGATCCTGCTAGCATTGCCGCCATGAAGCATATCGGGCTACCGAAAATCATACAGGGCGGCATGGGCGCGGGTGTGTCCAACTGGGCCTTGGCCAAGGCCGTGTCCTCCAAGGGCCAATTGGGCGTTGTTTCCGGAACCGCGTTGGACGTGATTTTGGCGCGCCGCTTGGAAGTGGGCGATCCCGGTGGACACATGCGGCGAGCCCTTTCGCACTTCCCAATTCCCGGCGTGGCCCAGCGTATTCTGGATCGCTATTTCGTGGATGGTGGCAAGCCCGAAGACAAGCGCTTCAAAGCAAAACCCATGCCTTCCGAAAAACCGTCGGGAGCTTTGTTGGACCTGTTGGTCGCTGGCAACTTTGTCGAGGTTTTCCTGGCCCGCGAGGGACATGACCGTCCTGTGGGAATCAACTACCTGGAAAAGATACAGGTGCCGAACCTGCCCTCCATCTTTGGCAGCATGTTGGCTGGTGTTGGTTTCGTATTGATGGGTGCAGGTATTCCGACCGCGATACCGGGTGTTCTCGATCGACTGAAAGCTGGCCAAGCCGTCAAGCTGCAAGTTGACGTGAAGGACGGAGGCGCAGGTTTCTTCACCGAGTTTGATCCTGTCGATTACTGTGGCGGCACCGCCCCCGAGCTGGATCGTCCTAAATTCCTTGCGATCATTTCAACCGACACGATCGCCAACGTTTTGATCCGACGCACCAAGGGTGGCGTGGACGGATTCATCGTGGAAGGTCCCACCGCCGGTGGTCACAATGCTCCGCCCCGTGGAGCCATGCAACTCTCCGAAAAGGGTGAACCCCTTTACACCAAGCGCGACGAAGCGAACTTGGATACGATCAAGGGTTTTGGTTTGCCTTTCTGGCTGGCAGGATCTTTTGCGGTTCCCGAGCGAGTGCAAGAGGCCATGGATTTGGGCGCCACGGGCGTGCAGGTGGGTACGGCTTTCGCCTACTGCGAGGAGTCGGGACTGGCTACAAACCTTAAGGCTCAAGTGCTGGAGCTCAGCAAGAATGGGGCGGTCGAGATCTTCACCGATCCCGTGGCTTCTCCCACGGGTTTTCCCTTCAAGGTAGTACAGGCCCCCGGGACCTTCTCGGATCAAGCCCTGTACGAAAAGCGTGAGCGAATTTGCGACCTGGGCTATCTGCGTCATGCGTATGCCAAGGACGATGGTTCCATGGCGTGGCGTTGCCCCGCTGAACCGGTGGAAGATTACCTGCGCAAGGGCGGCGAAGTCGAAGATACCGTGGGCCGCAAGTGCGTTTGCAATGGGTTGATGGCGGATATCGATCTTGGGCAGATTCAAAAGAACGGCGACAAAGAATTGCCGTTGATGACCTCCGGCGATGACGTGGCCCACGTGGCCCGCTTCGTCAAGGAAGGCAAAAGCACCTACAGCGCCCAAGACGTGCTAGATGCCCTGCTCGACGGCGCTACGACGTCTGCGTAGCGGAGGTACCGGCAGATTATTCCTCCCTTGGTGTGCCTGACATGATGATTGACTTGAAGATGAAAGTTCTTCCGGGACCTGGCCACAGGGACCGAAGGGAAGCGCAAGGGCGGAACCGCGAGGGACCGTCTGAAGGAAGCGTGAAACGAAACTGCGAGTCGACGAAC
>JAAETM010000553.1 GCA_024228395.1 bacterium
CGACCGCAAGGGCAAAAAAAATGGGTCAGGGGGGGCCATGGTTGGTACCCTGACGCCCATGTCCACTTTGGCCGCCATCCCCCCCCTTCCGGACCTCGTTCTGCTTGCCCTGCTGGCCCTCATTCTTGGGGTTTGTGGGTGGATATTGATCACCCTTCAGCAGCTGTTGGCCCAGGGGGTGGAGTCCAAGGACTCTACCCCTATGGCCGAGCATTGGGAAAGAGTCGACCAGCACCTGGCCAGTATCCGGGACGGGCAGGGTCAAGCCCTCGACCTGCGTCGCATAGAACATCTGCTTGCCGATATTCGCGAGGGCAACAAACGTCTTGAGGAAAGGTGGATCAGCGCCATGGAATCCCCGGCGGGGTCCAGCGACAGCAACTTGCCCTTGTCCGAGCGCATTCGAGCAAGACTGCTAAGCCTGGATTTCGATCGCATCGAAATCCTAACCCCCAGTGAGTACCATGCTGCATTACTCGAGGGTGGTGGGGAAGTTCTCGTCGAAGCGCGTCGCGGGGGCGCCAGTTACAAGGGCAAAGTACGCGTCGAGGATGGTCTGCTCGTCGATGTGAATCTGAGACCTTCCCACACGATATTCCCCTAGGGCTCCGCGCCCCCCACATAATCAACGCCTATGATCTGGGCGACCAGAGACGGTTCCATGTAGGGTCCGTCATTCAGATCTCAACTAGATATGACTATCACAACCATCGAAAGACTTGGCCAGCACGTGGATCAAACCATCACCCTCCAGGGCTGGGTCTACAATCGCACGTCGAAGGGCAAGCTGCACTTTGTCATGATGCGGGACGGCACAGGCTTTGTGCAGTGCGTGCTGTTCAAGAAAGACGTTCCCGAGGAATTGTTTGAGGCTATCGCCAACGCTGGGCAAGAGTCCAGCTTGGTTTTAACCGGTGAGGTCAAGGTCGATGATCGCGCGCCCGGCGGTTTCGAAATCAAGGTGCGTGATGGCAAGGTTTTGCAGGTGGTCGATGAGTATCCGATCAGCCCCAAGGAGCACGGTCCTGATTTTTTATTGAGCCGTCGCCACCTGTGGCTGCGCTCCCGTCGCCAATGGGCCATCCTGCGCATCCGCGATGCGGTCATCACTTCGATTCGCAACTACTTCGACGAGCAGGGTTTCGTCTGCGTGGATTCGCCGATCTTGACGCCCTCCGCCTGTGAGGGCACGAGCAACCTGTTCGAGGTCGATTACTTTGGCGAGGAGAAGGCCTACTTGACCCAATCGGGGCAGTTGTATGCGGAGGCCACGGCCGCGGCTTTTGGCAAGGTTTATTGCTTTGGCCCGACCTTCCGCGCTGAGAAGTCCAAGACCCGTCGTCACCTGACCGAGTTCTGGATGCTCGAGCCGGAGGTTGCGTTTGCCGACCTAGAAGATGTGATGCAATTGGGTGAGGACCTGATTGTGCGCATCGTGCAAGACGTGATGCGCCGTCGGGCTCCCGAGCTCGAAACGCTGGAGCGCGATCTCACGATGTTGGAGCGCATCAAGGGGGGGTTCCCGCGCGTCACCTATGACGAAGCTAGCAAAATTTTGCTTGAGCACCCCGGCTCCGAATTCGTCGCCGGCGATGATTTTGGCGCGCCCGATGAGAGCATTCTCTCGGCCATGCACGACCAGCCCGTTTACATCACGCACTATCCCAAGTCGGTCAAGTCCTTCTACATGAAGGAAGACCCCACAAACCCGACCAACGTGCTTTGCATGGACTTGATCGCACCGGAGGGCGTGGGTGAGATCATTGGTGGAAGCCAGCGCGAAGAGAACATCGACATACTTGAAGAAGCCATTAAGAAGCATGAGCTGCCCATGGATGATTTCGGTTGGTACACGGACCTGCGCAAATTTGGGTCGGTACCCCACTCCGGTTTCGGTCTTGGTTTGGAGCGCGTGGTGGGTTGGATTGCTGGCATCGAACATGTGCGTGAAGCTGCGCCCTTCCCGCGCATGATGTCACGCATTCGCCCCTAGTCACCGCGCGACTGGCTGAAACAGACGAGCCGCAGCCATCCTGCCAGGGGGGTAGCGGCTCACTTTGTTGGGTGCGTGAGGGGAACCCTTACAGGCCCAATGCCCGTTCGGCCAGTGCAGTCCAAGCGATTTGATCCTTCCAGGGGCCATCGGGTTGGAATTGGATCTCGCTGGGGTGCCAGCGCACGATCTCCTGGGCAGCTCGACCCTTGGGCCATGCCACCGTGCGGATGCGTGGCCAAGTGATGGGATCGGAGGCTTGCGCACTGGTTTCGGAGCGCAGAACCTTGATTAGGAAACGAAGGCAGTTGCGGGCGCGTAGCGGAGGGGTAGTTTCTGGGTCACATGGGATGTGTGCCAGGTAGGCGCGGGCACATTCAACCCGCACATCCAGGTCCGGGTGGGGGATTCTGCCGCTCACGAGCCTTTGCAGGCTGCCCATGGCCCCAGCATCCAAACCATGGAACTTGGAGAGGGCGGCGGCGCAAACGACATCCACCGCTTGTCGGCCCCGTTCCGCAGGTAGCATGCGTCGTTCCAGTCGGGTCAGCAAACTGGCCTGGCTGGGCGGTGAATGATCCCGGGACAATAGCAGGGCGGCTCGCACCGCGGCCTCCGCTTCACGGGGCGTCTGGCCCAGCTTCAGAAGGACCTGGGTCAGCTGGGTGTGGCTCACTTTGTCCCAAAGGATCACCTTGGGCAGGTCCCAACGTTGCAATGCGTCGGAGAAGTCCCTGGCCGTGCCTGAGAGCCAACCCGCCGGCAGGGCACTCGTGTGTGAAGTGTCCACATGCTCCAACCAAGCTTCTTGATGTTCCCTCTCCGCGAGCTCGGCTGGGGTGAGAGGCACCCTGGAATGGCAGGCCCATGAGACAAGGCAAAGGGCGGCAACGACGGGCAGTAGGGGGCGCATGCCCCAATACTAACCGCATGCTCGCTACGCAAATAGGAATCCGTTGGAATCCCTTCTGCCCAGCTCACTTTGGCAGCCTCCTATTCTTGACGGGGCACGAAGGATCGCAAACCCAGTCCGTCGGAAAGCCACAGGCGTCCGTCTGGACAGTCACTTCCGGCGGGCTCCCAGGCCATGAAAGTCCACGGCCCGGCGATTTGGGTTGAGAATCCGCCCTCGCCATCGGCAGGTGTGACGATTAGACCGTTCTCGGTGACTTCGGCAGTCCAACCATTGAAGCGGCTTGTAACCTGGGTCGCTTCGCCATCCCGGCTGCGCAGGACCTGCATGCCATTGGAAGGACCGTAGCGATAGCTTGCGCTGGAGGATTCTCTGTACGGCACAACCCCAGGTCCGAGGATCTTCGGTTCCAGGGAGGTCACCCACTGCGCCCAGGTTCCATTGGCCAGCAGCACGTGAATCGCATCGCTGCCAACAAGCGGACCCACGAGGGGCGGTGATTTCAAATCCCAAGGGCCTTCCAGCTTGCCGTCTCCGGCGTGAACGAGCCATGCAGATCCTTCCTCGGTGACCAGGAGCAGCTTTTCTGACCCGCCGGGGAAAAAGACTGGGGCGCGTGCAACGCCTGAGAGCGTTGGGATAGACGTGGTCCATTCCAAACCGTTGTTGCGACGCAAGCGGGCGATGGAGCCGTTGCGGTCCACCACAATGCGGTCACCCTGGAACGGAACAGGAATGGCATCGACTCGTCCCTGGGAGCGCCAAGTGTTCTCCGGCGTGCGCTCAAGGAAGATCGAAAGATCCTGGGGCCGGTTCACATGCAAGGTTCGCGGGAGGAAACCAGGTGACGTAAACGTCAATTCCACGTGCTCCTGGGTGGCCGTTTCGATTTCAAAGGGTGTGGTTAGGGAACGACCTGTACTGGTCGTAACACGCACTCCTGTTGGAAAACTGACCACTCGCCATGGGAGCGTAGTCTTGGCTAGGTGCGCCTTGTTTTCGATGCGGTCGTCCAGGAGTGCGAGGGCACGCTCGTGGTCGCCCGCGAGAGCCAGATCTTTGGCTTCGTCAATCGCCAGCAATACACTGGACAGGACTTCAGCCTGGGGTTGGATGAACTCGCGTATCCGCTGGTCCAACTCGCCTTCCAAGATGCTCTGGTAGTGGAGCAGGGCCTGTTCGTAGTCGCCTTCGTGTTCGGCATGCATCGCGAGCTCCCGAAGCTCGTCTTGACGCTGCAGGTTTCGGTGGTGACGGTCCTTTTCTTCCAGTTCCGCGCGCAGGCTCGACCTTTCCGCAATAGCAGTGCGAAGGCTGGCAAGGGATGAAATCAAAATCTTGGCCTGCGCCAAACGCTTTTCCTTTTCGTTGAGCGCCTGCTCCGTGGCTGTACATTGATCTAGCAGCTCCAGCTCGGCTTCCGCTTGGGATTTGGAATAGGGTAGCACTTCGCCTTGCTCGGATAATCGCTCCTGAAATTGTTCGCCCAGAGGAAGGTACAGATCCGCAATGGGGGGGAAGGTCGAGGTGAGCAGCACCAAACGCGGAGGCGCTGACAAGGCGCGGATCGACACCAGCGCTTCTGCCGGAGGAGCATTCTTGGCTAGGTCATGGACTTTCTTGTAGCCGTCCAACCACTCCAAACGAATCTCGTTCTCGATGTCTAACTGGCGCTTTTCGATGCGCTGTTGCAATCGCAGGACCAACGGGCTTTCGTCATCCTTGAAGTGTTGTTGGAGCATTGCGAGGGCCGCCTCGGGAGTGTCGATAAGGGCCTGCACCTCTGAATAACGGTTCTCCCATTGGCGGTCCGAGCGTACTTTCACCAGGGCCACGGCGCCGGCAATGACGCCAATGGCTGCGGTGATGGCCAGGTTGCGGCGCATCTTCTTGGCCTGCGTGGAAGCCCGCCTAGCTTTGGCGTAAAGGGCCTTGGCCTCCCTGCTATTGGGCGAAGCCTCAATCAGGGCCCGCAGGGGGTTGAGGGCCCTATCCGCTTGTCCCCGATCGACCAAGGAGTGCGTGGCGGCGAGCACCCAGGGCGTACCGTGTTCGGGCTCACCCGCTTCGATAAGGCCTAGGCCCACCTCGAGTTTTTGCCCAAGACCCTCGGGTTCTTTTTGGACCGCAATCATCAGGAGGGGCGCTCCCCGACGGGGAGTGCCATTGTCTTTCAGTTCGCGTGCTACGTGCAGCAGGTCCCGCACCGTGGGGCGCTCCGACCTGGGATCCTCCGTGTATTGGAGCATCATCGCATGCATGCGGCAAATCTTGTCCAAGGGGTGGATTTGGACCGCTTCGTTCCAGTGGAACACGGCACTGGCAGGGTTGTTCACCGAGGAGTCGAAGCGCCTTAGCAGCCTTCTGGTCTCAGCGGGCTGCATGCCGCGCATGGATGCGGGCAGCCTTCCCGAAACCCACTCCTCGGAGAGCACATGTGCGACTTCCGGGTGCAGGGGCCCCGGAGGACAGGTTTCGAGCCAAGCCCTCAGACGCTGGCAAGCCCTGGCAAACTGACGCATCTCCATTTCCTGGAGCGTGAGCGCGAGCAATTCCTGATCCGTCGACAGGCGTAGAGCTCCCGATTGAAGCAAGCCCGCTAGGGATAGTCGCGCTTGCCGGATCGGCCACGAGAGTCGGTCACCGATCTCTTGTACGGTGGAGCGACCGTCGATCTGTTGGCGGAACTCCTCGCTTATGCCTTCGGCTTGGGCCGGGTTGATCCACTGGGGAACCGAGTTGAGCGCCAGGAAGGAAAGGTCGGGGAAGGCATCCAATTCGTCGCAGATGCGTGCATACTCGAGCAGTAAGAATTCGAGCTGGGTGCCTGATTGGGGCCCAATACTGGCTTCGAGTTGTTCTAGTTCACCCGGATCGAAGCGGAAGTGAACCTCGCCTCCATCCAGCAGCGAGTAAAGATGCTCCAGGCGCTCAGAATAGCCAAGTGCCTCGATCTCTTCCTCCTCCACGACGTCTTCAAGGCCATGTGCGCGCGCGATGCGAAGGCGATCCGCCAGTGCGTTTCGATCCTCGTCTTCGTCGGCCAGTAGGATCAGACGTCCCTCCATCAGGCCGATCAGGCAGTTGGATCGATCGGAGCCTCCCAGGGAAAGCAGGCCTTCTTTACGCCCGCGGGCGAGACCCTGCAGGAGTTCTGCGAGACCAATGCCTTGGACGTCTCCTTGAAAGCTCATGAAGTGATTTGGGGGTAGGGAAGAAAATGCGAGCTGGAACGGGGAGATTGCCCTGTCTAGAGGGATGGAATCTCCTTCGACCCCCACCTCTGTACTTCTTAAGTCGATTGCCGATCTCGGCCCACCAGTTCTTTCAAGTCCTCCGGCGCATCCAGGTCTTCCAAGATCTCCTGATCCTGTACCTGGGTGCCCAAAAGGGGCTGAGCGTCCTTTCTCAGCCATCGGAGGGGCTTGTCGGGGCTCATTTGAAGCGCCCTTGCGAGCAAGCCTCTCCCGATCAAAATGGGATGCCCATAGCAATTTTTTCCGGTGGCGGCCTCGAACAGGAAAGGGGCGCACCAGCCCATCGCAGGAGAGCCTGCGGCGCTCCAGCGCTCCACTAGTGCTTCAAAAACTCGACGGGGGGGGCGCGGGCAATCCACCGGAGCCATCAGAATGTCCTGCCCGGGGAGCTGGCCAATGGCCACCTGCAGGCTGCCGGTTCTTCCCAGAGCCCACCGGGGGTTGTGGATGATCCGATGCTGCGGATGGTCCCGCAACGCAGATTGGGAAATCTCGGAGTGGTGCGCGCCGGTGACCACCCATGCGGGTGAGTGCTGGTAGGGCCAAGCTGCCAGGATGCGGTCGAGGGGAGTTCCCCCCGGAAGTGCAACCAGGGCTTTGGGTTGGCCCAGGCGAGAGGACGCCCCGGCCGCCAGAACCACAAGTCGGGGAGGCCCGACTTCAGGCCAGGAAGCGGTCATAAATCGCGAGGGCCTTGCCCTTGTCCTGAGTGCCCTCGATGAGGGCTCGACCGTCCTGAAAAAGAGTGACCCGGTAGCCGTCCAAATTAGTTCTCAACATGGGGCCGGTGACTTGCACATCGGATGTGATGGGGGTCAGGCGTTGTGCGATTTGAGCAAGGTCGATTCCCGCACCGCGGCCCCTGACTTGCACGCTGTCACGGCCACACATGGTCAGCGTGCGCTCGGTGATGGGGGCTTCCAGGAAGGGAAATTGGGCCTTCCCGCAAGTCGGGCAATCCTGGTTGCGTGGGACCTTTAGGGAGCGGCTCTCTCCGTGCCACGCATCGACTTCGATGAGGCGTGGGGTCATGGACGTCGGATTGGCTAGCAGGCGCAATCCCACGCCAGCGGCAAGGGAAGCCACGGCGCCCACTGCGGGCATAAGGACGCCGGCGGTGTCGCATGTTTCCAGGCTCCCCGATAGGGGCGGCTCGGGAAACAGGCAGCGCAAACAGGGTCCCGCGCCGGGTAGGATAGGCAATACCAACCCGCTGCTCCCAACGACTCCGGCATAGACCCAAGGCGTGTCCTGTTGAACCGCAAGATCATTGAGCAAGTAGCGCGTTTCCATGTTGTCGCTGCCATCCATAAGGAGGTCGCAGCCTTGGCTAAGCTGCTTGATGTTCTCCGCGTCCACGTGCGCCGCATGGGCTTCGACGATGGTGGGGCCACCCATGCGGTCCAGGGAAGCCTTGGCCGCTAGCGCCTTGAGCGTGGCACTCTCGGCATGCTTGTCCTCGAATAGGATTTGACGCGGAAGGTTGCTCCATTCCACAGAGTCACGGTCCACGATGACCAAGCGCCCCACGCCGCTGCGCACAAAGGCCTGAGCGAGAACTCCGCCAAGGGCTCCAGCGCCGAGAATGAAAACGGAAGCATCAGCCAGGCACTTCTGCCCGTCGGGCCCAAGCGGCGAAAACCGAACCTGCCGGTCAAAACGGGATTCGGGTCCGGGTTGTTTGATTAAATTAGCCACGTGAGAAACCAGATGAGGAGGATAGATGTGAGGCCTGCGGCTAGCAGATAGGGGCGCAGGGCCAACCAGTCGCTGGTGGGGGGAGTGTCGATCTCCACCCAGTTGAAATAGCGGCGGACCTCGCCGTGGATAGCGACTCCGCAGTGGGGACATGCGCCCACCGGGGGGTCGGTCGGGATGACCCCATCGCAGTCCATGCAGTAGAAATTGCGGTAGCCCCCCCCTTCTGCCACACCTGGGGCTTTTCCACGCTCTCGGTAATACTCAAATGCGGCCTCGTTCAGGTCCCGGCGGCTCCGGGTCCAATGATCGGGTCCCATATTGCCAAAGCTCTTGACAGGGGGCTTCTTGGGGTCCCCGTTGGGGTTTTGAGAAGAAGAGTTGGGCACGCACATGGTGGGGGAGTGGGGCCCATTGTATCTGCCACTGGCAGCGATCCTCTAGCCCCCATTGGGTCATAAGGGAAAATGAGAGCCTTGGGACAGCGTCGGGGCAAGACTCAGGGGGCGGCGGCCGATGGATCTAGGGTGGCCGTGAGTCACGCAGCCCCATTTCGGACAAAAAAACCATGCGTACCCTTCATCCCCCCTCCGTCCCCGACAAGCGGTTTCCCAGCGCCCCTTCCATCCTGCCTAGGGCTAAAAAGAAGCTCTTTTCCGTGAAAACGGTGGGGCCCGGTCGCTTGGAGCGTTCCTACCAGGCCCAAGTGGCTCGACTCTCCCGGGAGCTTCAGTCGGTTCAGGTGGCGCAGAATGGTGCGGAAAAGGAGCTAGAAACGGCCCGTTTGATCGAACGCGGCACGCGGCGCTTCGTGGATCGCCTTGAGGGACTGGCGGAACGCAGGGAGGCCAAATCCCGGAGAGCCCTGGTCCTTGTTGGGTCTCTCCAGCACGACAATCAGATATTGCAGGCCACAATCGGGCGGTTGGAAAACCGCATCCAGCGGTTGGCAGCCCCCAAACCGTCCAGCATGGTCCAGAGGTTTTGGTCCCGCCTGGGTGTGGGCCAGCGAGCCCTCGGTTAGGTCCCCCGTCCAGCGGGCATGATGGTCGTGCAGGCAGGCGGTGATATCGTGGCCGATGAACCAAGGGGGTCCCCACTTTCGAGCGAAGTTTTTCGCAGGGCGCTTGACAATGCGCCCTTCCCAGAGGATCCTTCTCTCCGCTTCAAGCATCCATGGTGGGCATAGCTCAGTTGGTTAGAGCGCCTGGTTGTGGTCCAGGAGGTCGCGGGTTCGACTCCCGTTGCCCACCCCATGGATATCACTTGCTGAAGTGTTCACTGAAGCGTCGGGGCGATTGGCTCCCAAAACAACACAAGCCCGCGGTAGTGCATCGAGTATTGCCGTGGGCTTGCTTGCTTGGTCTGTGATTGCGTCAGGCGGTGAAAAGGGCCTGGGCCTTCTTCAACTCCACATCAAGTTGTTCCCTTAGAATTTCGAAGTCCTCAGGGGCCAGGCCGGTTAGCTCGAAGGCAGCTTCGCAAACACTATGGAGCATGGTCTTGGGAGTGTCATCCCCATTGGGGCCCGGCATCATAGTTTCGGCCAAATGTACGGTACTGGCCAGGAGACGATCCACGTTGGCATTGCCCGGATCGTGGTGGAAGCGGATGGTGTCGGTGAGGCTTTCCGGAAACTCCCATTTCGTTGCGAGTCGGGCGCCGATTTCAGCGTGGTGGATTCCGAGGATGGCACGTTCCGCAGCGATTGCGGACCGGCCAGCTTGGACCTCGGCCATGACGTGCCCCAATTCATCGTTATAGAAGCGGTCCATCACGATGGTGCCGATGTTCTGCAACAGCCCTGTTGTGTAAGCCCGGTCGGGGTTTTCGTAGCCGAAGCGCTGGGCGATCAGGCGGCTGGCCAGTGCTTGCGTGATGGAGCTTGTCCACAGCTCTTCTTGGCGATTGGGATCCACATGCCCGGCGCTACGGAAAAACTTGTTCGCGCTGCTGGTGAGTACGAGGTTCACCAAAGTGTCGGTGCCCAGCATGTTGCCCGCTTCCTGCAGGGAGCCAACCTCACGTTGGAAACCGTAATACGCGGAGTTACAGAGCTTGAGCACTTTTCCGGTGATCCCGACGTCGGTTTGCACAATCTCGATCACATCGGCGGGGATCACCCCGGGTTGGTTGGCGACGGATAATACGCTGGTGGCGACCTTTGGAAAAGCTTCCAAGGAGCGCATGTCCATCACAATGTTCTTGAGTGACTTCGGCATAAACTATGGGAGGAGGGTCCTGCACGGGGTTCTGATCGCCGGTTCAACAGTGCCAGCGCACAGGTAGTACTTTCTCCATCGTGCGCGTCCCTTCCCCATCCGTAATGGAAGTTGCAAAGCTCACTGCTTGGCGGGTGGGGTGTTTCACCCTGGGGCGTGGAGCCCCGAGGTGGTCCCCATTCACCAAGGAAAGAAGTCTGACCCGTAGGTGAGACGACCACCAACGTGTCCAGAAGCCGCTACGATCGCGCCGGAAAGGCCCATTAGCATCAGGAAAAGCCACTTGCGCCGGCGCAAAAACACGGCTGCGCCGCAAGTGACCAGGGTTGCAACGCCCAGCCAGCGGTGAAATTCCACCCCATCTTGCCCCACTGATTCGCCAGCATGGAGCCATCCGCTCGCCACTGCGAAAATTGCCGCGGGAAGGGCCAGGGCCGCACAGAAAGCGGCCGCAAGATCCAATTCTGGTTTGCGCAGCAGGCGCGCCAAGGCGGCAGCCAGGAACGCGGCGGGGATGAGTGCCAGGGGGAAGTGGACCCAGATGGGATGGGATCGCGCCAGCAGGAGAGCCGGAGAGGCCCGGGGCCCGTCGAGTCTTGTCCTTGACGCTTCTGGGGTGTTGGAAGGGGACTCGGCCCCGCCTGCGATCCATGCATGAAGCAGGGCCATTTCCTGCTTCGATGGCGGCGCCACATCAGACCTCGCAGGCGGCATGTCTCCATCTACTATGCAAAAGTACAACTCGGAATCGATGGGGGTGCCGGGCACCAGATAGTCTTCGCGCAGAGTCGCCATATCGGCGATATCGGGCAAAGACCGGCGGGCCTTGCGGTTGTCGCTATCCGGGTTGTGACAGTCCCCGCAGCGTTGCACGAGCATTTGCCGAGTGGATTCAGCCAATCCCCAATCGCTCCTGGCGACCGGGGGTGTTTCATTCTCCGCCTGACCCTTGGCTTGCGAGGGCAAACACGTTAAGAGCAGACTCGGAAGGTATCTCAGCATGGGGGCTTCAATCCATTTTATAGGTGCCGTGGCCGTCTTTCTTGCCGCGGCGCAGGTTCTTGTAGTTTTCGATGACCGTGTCGGCATCATCCGCAAGGGCTGCCATTTTCATTTTCAAGACCAACCCGAGGGATGCGTGAATCCCTTGATGGAAGGAGGTTTCGTATTGGGCCCACTCCAGGTCGGTCATCTCTTTTTCGGGGCGCGGGGGCACTAGGGAAAGGCCTTGAATCATGGCGACTTCCACGGCGTCGATCGCCTTGATGATCGCAGCCTGGTTGGCAGCAAGATCACTCAGCAGGGGGCGCATGGCCTTCATGTTTCGGGACATGGATTTCATGCTGAGCTGCAAGGGCGTGTGCTCTTCCTGTGCATGTTCTGTTCGATCCGGAGCTGAAGGGTCCGCGCCGGTATCCTGGTTGGGATTGGTTGCAGAAAGGGTCCACGCGCCCATAAGGAAAATGAGACCGGCGAGGGGGAGAACCATGCGGCCTTTGGAGGAATGGTGGGGGGTCATGCTTGAGGAAGAGAGGGGTAGGGATAGGGACGAAACCACCCGAGCTCGAGTGGCAGCCAAAGGGCTGAGCCCCGCATTCAGAGCTCACTTGGAATCAATTTGGCGCATGAATTTGGGATTGCAAGGTCTTGTTTGGCTTGTCTTGGCTTCAATTTTGCTGATTCAGTAGCAGGGATTGAAAGGTGCGTTAGAGTAAGGGGACCGCCCACCCCTACAAATGCCTGTGGCAAGCGGCCTACTCCCTATCCCCTGACCCTCAAATTCGACATGAACTTCCGCATGCTTTCTGTCGTGGCTGCCCTATCGGCATGCCCGTCCCTCGCTCAAACCTTGATTCCCAAAGGGCAAGCCCACGCTGTGGAACATGGTGCCCAGGGCCCCTTGCAGGAATCCCAGGTCATCGTGCGCTTTCAGGCCGACCTGGATGACGCTGGTATTCAATCCGAATTGGGTTCGAAATATAGGTTGGGTCCAGCCCTGTACCGGGCCTTGAATCTCCGGTTGGTGTACATCACTCCAAGCTCCAATTTGGAGAGCACTCTCATAGACTTGGAATCACGCGCTGGCGTGATTTATGCCCAGGAGGACCATGACGTCACCGCGCGCGTAAGCATACCCAACGACACCCAATTTCCCTCTATGTACGGATTGCACAACACCGGCCAGAACGGCGGGACGGTGGATGCAGATATCGATGCTCCCGAAGCTTGGGATCTTTCCACTGGAAGTTCTGATGTGGTCATCGCCATAGTTGACGACGGCGCACAATCCACCCACCCTGATCTTCTGCCCAACCGCTGGGAAAACAGTGCAGAGATGAATGGAGCCAATGGAGTCGACGACGACGGCAATGGATACGTGGACGACAAGTTTGGATGGAACGCGTACGACAATAGCGGTTCAGTGCCTTCCAGCTACCACGGGACCCACGTCGCTGGAACGGCAGCGGCGCGTGGCAACAACAGCGTGGGCGTGGTCGGAGTCAATTGGGATGCTAAACTCATGCACATCGCAGGATCTTCCACCCAAACATCCACCGTGATGATCGCCTATGGTTATGCACGCGATCAAAAGGACCTGTGGTTGCAGTCCGGCGGCACCCAGGGAGCGAACGTCGTGGTCACCAATTCCAGCTTTGGTATCGACAACGCGAACTGCATGTCAGGGTCCTATCCCGCGTGGAATGACGCCTACGATGACATGGGTTCCGTTGGTATTTTGAGTTGTGCTGCCACCGCAAACTCTCCGAACAACATCGACATGGTCGGTGACGTGCCGACGGGTTGTGGAAGCGATTGGTTGATCTCCGTGACCGCGACCAACCGCAACGATCAGCGCAACTTTGCTGCCTATGGACAGACCACCATCGATTTGGCGGCGCCGGGCGCATCCATCATGAGCACCATCACTGGAAGTGGATATGGCACGGCAACGGGCACTTCCATGGCCACACCCCACGTGACCGGCGCTGTTGCTTTCTTGCACAGCGTGGCTCCGCCCTCTCTCCAGGCCCAAATGCAAAGCAACCCCGGGGCGGCGGCTTTGGTGCTCAAGGGCATCATGCTCGACAGCGTGGATCCTCTTTCTGCTCTTACTACCCAAACCGTTTCCGGTGGTCGCTTGAACCTCCACCAGGCTGCATTGGCGGTCATGGCGTTGGATGGACTTGCAGTGACTTCGTATTGTTCCGCCTTGTGGAACTCTTCGGGTGGGCCCGCGTCGATCTCGGCAGATGGTGACGGGGACGTGACCGCCAACGACCTGGTGTTGATAGCCAACGGAATGCCGCTCCAGCGGTTTGGCTACTTTCTCGGGTCGATGGGGCAGGATTCGGTTGCATTTCCCGGCGGAAGCCAGGGCATACTCTGCCTCGGTGGTGGACATCAGATCGCACGCTTCAGTACCCAGATACGGCACACTGGCGCCACTGGCAATTTTCAGATTCCTGTGGACTTGACCACGATACCCCAGACACCGGTGGTCGCCGTTCAGATGGGTGATACGTGGAATTTTCAGGCATGGTTCCGGGATGAAAATCCGGGGTTTACTTCCAACTTCACCAACGCGGTTTCTATCACATTCCAGTAAATCAGAAGGGGGGAGGTCCCGCTTTCGTAGTTACCGACCGGAGACCTTGTCCACGACTTCGCCTCCTGTTGACCCCACCATTGCGAACTACCAGGCCGTCTGGGTGTCCATGCATGCTTCCAGCGGCACTTTGTTGCCTTGATGGGGCAATGCCCCGACGCGGCTCGAGAGCACCGCTGGTGACATTCATGAACTACCCAGAACTACTGCCGGATGGGTCCTACGCGCCCGAATTCGGCAGTTTCGGTCAGGTAGTTTGCAACGTTGAGGTTGATTGTGCTTGGTGTGCTGTTTGACTAACCAAAAGTCCTGCGCCGCGGGCCACCGATTTGGGGACCGGGTGTGTGGGCTTTTTTGGGGGCTATCCTACGGCGTATGCCCAGGTGCCCTTTGGGAATATGGACTTGGCGCGGTCGTTCTTGAGCGAGTTGGTCAGAGATTCTTTGGCGCTCGCGGGGCATGGGTTGTTTGCCCCAAATCCCACCATCCTCGCGCATGGCCAGCCGAAACTCCCTCCATAGCTCTCTCATGAACGGTAGCCAAATCGGCGTGGCGACCAAGAGCACGGTGTATTTGATGAGGGCGACGTTATCCATCGGTTCAGTATCGGTTCGGCCTCGATTCTAGCTTAGCTGGTCGCGGGTTTTGCCATTGGATCCGGTTGCATTGCTGGGTTTCCGCCTTCGGGTGCGGTTGAGTCGGGTTTCCAGGGGGAGAACGATGATTCTATTTGATACAGAACGCCCTTTCCAGGGCTTGAAGCCGCATGTCGAGTGGCTTGCCGAAGGTCCTAACTTGGGGAGATCGGCCAGGGTGATAGACTCGGGACCTGCATCGTCCAGCTTGGACCCCCTTCGCTTTTCTTGTTTCTTTCCTGTACTCGAAGTTTTGACCGACGTTCCCCCCCCCGGACAACCCTCCAGCGCCGCCCATGGCCCGGGACTGGACGCTGCCCAGCGCTGGCAGCAGGTTCGAGAGCTTTTGCTGGGAGATCACGAGCGAGGGGTGCAGCAGGCCTTTTCCGATGTGGCGCAACGCTTTGACCAGGAAGGGCAACATAGGCTGATCATGATCGAAGCTCTTCAGAAGAGCCACCAGGAGATGACCCACGCCTTGAACCGAGAGTCGCGGGCCCGGCGGGAGCTTGAGAACCAGGTTCATGAGCTGCGCAAGAGCCACCTTTCCAAGGGCCAGCTCGCAAGCTGGCTGCGAAGTTTCGCTGACGAATTGTCGTCAGGAGAGGATTGACCTATGGGCGAAAATCCAAGTCAACCACAGGAACCGGAACCCAAGGAAGCGTCGGGTGGGGGTGGCACCGTGCATGGTGGCAAGCTGGCTGAGCTGACGGAGCAGCAGCGCTGGGAATTATTGCGCAGTCTGCTCGTGGGGCCCGAGGAGGCACGCATAAGCGAGCTGGAACGCAATCCCCGGAAACCAGACGCGCAAGACGTGGGCGCCGTGCTCGCCGAAGCCGTCGATCTGCGAGCTCGGGAGGGAAGCGCGTTGGCAAGGGCCCTGGCACCAACGGTTGAGAGGAGCCTCAAGGTCTCTGCGGGTGAGAACCCCGAGGTGTTGGCCGATGCCATTCAACCCGTCATAGGACCCGCGGCGCGTCGAACATTCCAGAATCGTGTGCAAGCCCTGGAAGCAACCCTCGGGAATCGCATCTCCATGACGTGGTCGTTGCTTGGGGTCGCCCTTTTGGCCCTGGTTGTTTTCGGCGTAGACGGGGTGCGGGACCACAACCTGAGAAGGGATCGGCGGGCAGCCCTGCGCGCCCTTGCGGAAGCTCCAGGCTACTCGGTTCATGGGGAAGGCAGCGCTTCGGTCGGTGAATTTTGGAGCGGGCTTCGCGATCCCCTTGCGGATTCTTGGGAAGATGTTTGCAAGCACTCGCCTGAGGAGTTGCAGGTGCTCGTGCGATGGACCCCTTTTGTTTCCCTCGAGGCTGAAATGGTGCAACGCCGTGCCCTGGCCATCTTGCAAGTTCCCGATGGAGTGCAGGCACGCGTTGCTAGAGGCGAACTGCTATTGAGCGGAGAAGCTTCCGCGGCTTGGGTGAGGTCCGCCATGGCCCGGGCCCCAGGCATTCCTGGAATCCAGCGCATCTCTTCGTCGGAGCTCGTGGACAAGGACCGTCGAGCCATCGAACAGCAAGCGCGCTCTCTCCACGGGTTGACCATGCCCTTTGAAGCTGGCGCTTCGAGCTTGGACAGGGGCCAACCCATTGTGCAGGCCCGCTTGGCGGCACTGGGGGCGTTGGACGATCTCGTGGAGGCCTACGGGGGCTCCTTGCTTCGCCTCCAATTGCAGGCTACGCCCGAGCCCGATGGGCCCCCAAACGCCGGGCTTCTGGGACGCCGACAGGAGCATGTGCACAGGGTCCTGGATGGTTTGGACCTGGGGGCGACGGTGATCGAGGTGCTTCCCTCCCCCGAAGGCAACGCTGGGCGTCCCGGGATTGCTGGGGTTCGCATTGAACTCTCCATTCTGTTGCCGAAACGCTGAGGGTTCCCGGGAATAGGGAATTGGCCGGTGAGCAAGGCCCTCGGGCAAGCCGTCGCCCGGCAGGCGTGGCCAAATCATGGCCCGCAGCCAGTTCTTCGTCTGGAGGTGTTGGCCACGCCGGTGGGATTCGCCAGGTGCCGGGAGAGAAATTGGTCATTTTCGGCGGGTCTGGGGTCTTCATTTTTGTCGGGTTGGGCAAACCATTGCGGTATGCTGCCCCGGTCATGAGTCAGATACCCCCCCGCAAGATTACGGTCATTGGAGCTGGTTACGTGGGATCCACCTGCGCCCAGCTTTGCGCGCAAAAGAACCTGGCCACCGAAGTGGTTCTGGTGGATGTACTTGAAGGCCGGGCCCAGGGCATCGCCTTAGACCTGAACCAGAGCGCCGCGGTCGAGGGTTTCCTGACGCGCGTGACGGGCACCCATGAATTGGCTCAAACCGAGGATTCGGATCTGGTTATCATGACCGCCGGTCGGCCACGTAAGCCGGGCATGAGCCGTTCCGACCTGCTCGAGATCAATGGTCGCATCATCGCGGATGTGGCCGCGTCCGTACGGCGTTTGTCCCCCGATGCCATCGTCATCGTAGTCACCAATCCCCTGGATTCCATGGTGACCCTCATGCGCCACCACACAGGTTTCCCCGCACGTCGGGTGATCGGCATGGCCGGGGTCCTCGACGCTGCCCGCTTTGCTTTTTTCCTGGCCGAGGCCACGGGCACTGCAGCGGCGGATGTGGATGCCATGGTGCTTGGAGCCCATGGGGATTCCATGGTCCCGATGCCGCGGCACTGTTCGATCAACGGCGTGGATGCCCAGGATTTGCTCGACGATGATACGCTCGATGAACTCGCTCACCGCACTCGCCATGGCGGGGCCGAAATCGTGGGACTGCTGAAAACGGGTAGTGCTTGGTATGCGCCAGCGGCTGCTTCGGTGGCCATGGCGGAAGCAATTCTCAGCGACTCCCGCCGCATGATGCCCTGCGCCTGTCGCTTGAATGGCGAATTCGGTTTCGATGGCTTGTACATGGGAGTGCCCGCGATCCTCGGCGCGGGTGGCGTGGAGCGCATTGTTGAGCTTTCCCTGACTGCCGAAGCTCGTTCGCTCATGCAAAAAACCGCCGGCTCCGTCCAGGCGGACACACAGACCATGCAAGATATGGGATTGATGTAAACCCATCTTGCGATCCAAAGTGGGGACCGGCCCCGGGCTGGCCCTCCGAAACACCAACCCAATATTAGAGAGCCATGAGCACTCGCACCGAAACCGATTCCATGGGGCCCATCGAGGTCCAGGACGATCGCCTTTGGGGCGCGCAAACCCAGCGCAGCCTCGGCAACTTCAAGATTGGAGGGCATCGCTTTACGCGCCCCATGATTCGAGCCCTGGGCGTGGTCAAGAAATGCGCCGCCCTGGCCAACAAGGATTTGGGCGAGCTTTCTTCCCTGGAGGACGACCAGGTGGCCGCCCTGCTGAAGGCCGCGGACGAGGTCATCGCGGGCCAGCACGACGAAATGTTCCCCCTGGTCGTGTGGCAAACGGGGTCGGGAACCCAGAGCAACATGAACACCAACGAGGTGATCTCCAACCGCGCCATCCAGATGCTGGGCGGCGAGATGGGCAGCAAGAAACCCGTGCACCCCAACGATCATGTGAACCGGGCCCAGTCTTCCAACGACTCCTTCCCGACCGCCATGCACGTGGCCGCCGCCGAGCAGCTCAAGCACACCATGCTGCCCGCCCTGGACAAGCTCAAGGCTAGCCTAAAGGCCAAGTCGGACGCCTGGGCCGACGTGGTCAAGATCGGCCGGACCCACCTGCAGGATGCCACCCCGCTGACCGTGGGCCAGGAGTTCTCCGGATACGTTCAGCAGTTGGCCGACGGCATGCGTGCCATCGAGCAGACCCTGCCGGCACTCTACGAGTTGGCCCTGGGTGGAACCGCCGTGGGCACCGGGCTCAATACGCATCCCAACTACGCCGTATTGGCCGCCGACAAGATCGCAGCCGAAACCGGGTTGCCCTTCGTCACCGCGCCCAACAAGTTCTCCGCGCTGGCCGGGCATGATGCTTTGGTCCTTGCCCATGGCTCCATCAAAACCTGTGCTGTGGCGCTCATGAAAATCGCTAACGACATTCGTTGGCTCGGTGGGGGACCCCGTTGTGGATTGGGCGAAATCAGCCTGCCCGCCAACGAGCCGGGTTCTTCGATCATGCCAGGAAAGGTCAACCCGACCCAGTGCGAGGCGATGACCATGGTGTGCGCCCAGGTCATGGGCAACGACGTGGCCGTGACCGTGGCTGGCAGTCAGGGCAACTTTGAGCTGAACGTGTACAAGCCTGTCATGATTCACAACCTGCTGCAGTCGGTTCGGCTGCTTTCTGACGCCTGCGACTCCCTGCGCACCAAGTGCGTGGATGGGTTGGAGCTCAATTTCGAGCGGGTGGATAGCCTCATGAAGCAGTCTTTGATGCTGGTGACGGCCCTCAACCGCCATATCGGGTACGACAACGCCGCCAAGGTGGCCAAAAAGGCCTTCAAAGATGGCGAGACCCTGCGCAATACCGTGGTCGCCATGGATTTCATGAGCGGCGAGGAATTCGATGCCGCGGTCATTCCCGGTGAGATGGTGGGGCCCCGCCAGGCCTGATTCCACTCTCGCCCCCCCCCAGATCCGTCCAAAATCGTGCCAATCCTGGAATTCCCATGGATTGGCATGGTGGACTTGGGTGGGTCTGGTGGATAGACTTCTCCGCCCGGAACCAAACGAGGTACCTCCCATGAAGATCAAACTCCGCAACAGCAAGTCAAAGAAAGCCAAGATGACCGGCTTCCGTACCCGTCAGAAGACCGCCGGTGGCCGTAAGGTCAACAAGCGCCAGCGTGCGCGCCACGGCGCCATCTAATTGACTGCGGGCGCTGAGAACGGCGCATCGAACGAGCTAAGCCGAAGAGAGCCAGATTACTGGCCCTCTTCGGCTTAGCTCATGTCCATGCAGCCTGCTCGGCGCAAGTACTCCGTGTGTTCAGTCGCGCTTGAAGCAGCGGGCCAGCGTCAAATCCTGGCCCCGATAGGACTGGCCCGTTCGACCTTCCCCGTATAGATCGCCCGGCCGGCCGTTGGTGCGGAAAAAACGCAAGCGAAAGAAGGTCTGACCATGTTCCACTTGGAAGGGCACATCGTGGGCGCGCACTTCGAGCACGGCGGGCGTGCCCGTTCCGGTGGGGTTCCCTTGCCCGTCCTCCTGCCATCCAAAGCCATTGTCGAAGAAACCCGCGTAGTTGTTGCGCAGCTCACCAATGCCCACATCCACGGGCAACATCTCAGCCGCCAGGTGGGCTGGAATGCGTATGCGCTCGTGGCTGGCGAAAATATAGAAGTGCCCCGGATCCAGGATGCAGCGGCCGTCCTGGGCGTGCACCGGGTCCCAGAAAGCTCTGGGGTCGTGGGTGCCCTGCTCTGAAAAACGCAACAGGGGGGTATTGGAGCGTGCTCGCCAGCCAGCGGGGTCGCGCCCCTGCAGGCCGACAGATAACAATAGGTCTCCCTGGTCGCCGAAAGCGACCTCATCGAGTCCAAGTGGGTGTTCCCCGTCAAAAGCGAGGGGGGCCTGCCGGTAGATGTCCTCAAGCTCTTGCGTGGTCATCCCGGGGTCTCCGCGCTGTAGGCGAACCTGACAGAGCCGATCGCCCCGCCGCAGTTTCACCGAAAAGGAAAGTGGACAGACCTCCAGATACAAGGGGCCGCGGTATCCAGCCGGAGCTTCGTCAAAGCGGGAGTGGCGGGTGCTCAGGACCCTGGTAAATAGGTCGCAGCGCCCCGTGGAGCTGCGCGGGTTGAATCTGGCAGAAACGTCGGCTGGCAGGGCCAAGCCCTCTTCTAGCTCGACCAAATAAACCCGACCCCGTTCCAGGCGGGCCCCATCCCCATTCAGGTCCAATTCGCCATCTTCAAGCTGTTCCAGGTGGGCTTCAATGGAATCTCCCGTGGGGAGAAACCCTGCGCGCATGGCCCAGGCACGCCCTCCGAGGCGCAAGTCCACGCTGGCTGGCTGAACTTGGGCGGGCTGAATGGGAATCCCACTGGGGCCAGGGCGAAGGGCCAGACCAAGGAGGGCTCTGAGCTCTCGATCCGTGAGGATGGCTCCAGTGGGCGATGGGGAGGACATAGGCGGGAATCCTACCAACCTTTGAGCAAGGGCGCCTACTCCAGGCTTGAAGGGGTGGAGATCGGATGCCCTCATATATAGACTCCTGCCAACCCCAGCGCATTATCGCGCACGGGAATTCATATCGAGGGCCCTGCCCGCTCCATTCTTGGAGCCCCAGGACCATCTCACACCCATTTCAAAGCAGAGATGAAGATTCACGAGTACCAGGCCAAGCAGCTCCTGGCCAAGTACGGACTTTCCGTGCCCGAGGGCCGGGTATGCACCTCCGTTGAAGAGGTCGTGCAGGCCTACAAAGAACTTGGAACCCCTTTGCAGGTGGTCAAAGCTCAGATCCACGCCGGTGGGCGTGGCAAGGGTGGCGGCGTCATCCTGGTGCGCAGCCAACAGGAAGCCCGCGAAGCCGCTGAGAAGATCATGGGCATGACTCTGATCACCCATCAGACCGGTCCCGATGGTCAGCTGGTGCGCAAGCTTTGGATCGAGCAAGGCTCCGACATCGAGACCGAGTACTACTTGGGCATCGCCGTGGACCGTGAGACCAACTGCCCCGTCATGATGGCATCCAGCGAGGGTGGCATGGAGATCGAGGCGGTGGCGGAAGCCACTCCCGAGAAGATCCTCAAGGCACCGCTCACCGCCGACGGCAAACTCGACCCCGCCGACGCCCAGCGTTTGGCCGAAGGCATGGGCATTCCCGCCAACCTGGTGGCCGACGCTGGCAAGTATTTCAGCGGTTTGGGAGAGGTCTTCTGCAAAGAGGATGCATCCATCGCGGAGATCAACCCGTTGGTCACCACCAAGGACGGCAAGGTCATGGCACTCGACGCGAAAGTCGACTTTGACTCCAACGCGGAATTCCGCCACAGCGAGTGGGCGGAAATGCGCGACATCCATGAAGAAGACCCCAAGGAGCTGGAAGCCAGCAAATTTGGCCTTTCCTACATCGCCCTGGATGGCAGCATCGGCTGCATGGTGAACGGCGCGGGTTTGGCCATGTCCACCATGGACGTGATCCAGCTCTATGGCGGCTCTCCCGCCAACTTCCTCGATGTGGGCGGTGGAGCCACCGTCGAAAACGTGACGGCTGCATTCCGCATCATCCTGTCCGATCCCAAGGTGGAAGGCGTTCTCATCAACATCTTCGGCGGCATCATGAAGTGCGACATCATCGCTGAGGGCGTCATTGGCGCGGTCAAGCAGATCGAACTGAACGTGCCCCTGGTTGTGCGCCTCGAAGGCACCAACGTGGAAATGGGACGCAAGATGCTCGAGGAATCGGGCCTGCCGATCATCCCCGCCACCGACCTGGACGACGCCGCCCAGAAAATCTGTATCGCTGTAAAAGGAGCCTAAGCCATGAGTATTTTCGTAGACAAGAACACCAAAGTCATCTGTCAGGGCTTCACCGGCAAGACCGGTACTTTCCACAGCGAGCAGGCCATCGAGTATGGCACGCAAATGGTGGGCGGGGTCAACCCGCGCAAGCCGGGCACCGAGCACTTGGGCTTGCCCGTGTTCGGCACCTGCGCCAACGCCAAAAAGGAGACCGGTTGCAACGCATCCGTCGTCTATGTGCCGCCCCCCTTCGCCGCCGCCGCCATCATCGAAGCTGTTGAGGCGGAGATCGAATTGGTCGTAACTATCACCGAGGGCATCCCGGTGCTCGACATGGTGCGCGTTGTGGATGCCCTCAAGGGTTCCAAGACTCGCCTGATCGGACCCAATTGCCCCGGCGTCATCACCCCCGGTGAGTGCAAGATCGGCATCATGCCCGGTTACATCCACAAGCCGGGTCGCGTGGGCGTTATCAGCCGCTCTGGAACCCTGACCTACGAAGCGGTGTGGCAGTTGACCACGCGTGGAATCGGCCAGTCCTCCTGCGTCGGCATCGGTGGTGACCCGGTTAATGGCACCAACTTTGTCGACGTCCTGACCGCCATGAATGAGGACCCCGAGACGGATGCCATCGTCATGATCGGTGAGATCGGTGGAACGGCTGAGGAAGCTGCCGCCGACTACATTCAGGCCAACGTCAAGAAACCCATGGTCGGTTTCATCGCAGGTCAGACAGCGCCCCCCGGCAAACGCATGGGGCACGCGGGTGCCATCATCGCGGGTGGCAAGGGCACAGCGGCCGAAAAGGTCAAAGCCCTCGAAGCCGCTGGTGTTTTGATGAGCCCCAGCCCCGCCCGCCTGGGCGAAATGATGGAAAAGCGCTTGGAAGAGAGCAACTTGCTCAGCACCGCCAAGGCGTAATTTTTTCCATAACCTGAAAGCTTTTCAGGAATGTGCAAAGAAGGCCCTACCCGCAAATGCGGGTGGGGCGTTCTCTTGGTGTGCCTGACATGATGATTGACTTGAAGATGAAAGTTCTTCCGGGACCTGGCCACAGGGACCGAAGGGAAGCGCAAGGGCGGAACCGCGAGGGACCGTCTGAAGGAAGCGTGAAACGAAACTGCGAGTCGACGAAC
>JAAETM010000554.1 GCA_024228395.1 bacterium
CTGGCAATTGCCTACAATTCACCCCATGCTCGCCCCCGCGTAGCGGGATCGCTATGACCCTGTGGGTCATGACTAAGAGGATCCTCTCCCCCCAAGGCCTAACTCTCGCGCACATGGGCCGCCCACACCCACAAACACCGCAAGCGCGGACCCAACTCAAGGTCGCGGGCTACTGCCTTATGGTTCCAACGCCAAATCCTCCCTTTATTGCCCCCACCGCGCCGCCGATCCCCGCCCAAGAGGCCCCGTTTGGCTGGCAATTGCCTACAATAGACCCCACGCACACCCCCGCGCCCCACCTGGCTTCCCCCCGCTCTCCCGAAACTGCCCGCTTGGAATTCCTATCCACAACGCATGTTTCCGCATCCAGGCTCGTCCATCACTGCCGATTGGACCTCTCCCCAAACGGCCAGCTTCTCGGAAACCAGCCGCGCCTTGGGTGGTAGATTCCCTGTGATCGACCCTTCACCATTTCTCCCACGAACCATGCGCTCCATCGCCTCCCTGATCCTGATCCTGTTCTTCGCCTGCCCTACTCTGATCGCCCAGGTGACCCCGGCGGCTCAGAAAGGAATGATCAAACCCATGGCAATCGCTTGGACCGGATTGCCCGAGGGGTTGGAACTCGAGATGCGCTTATTCCATCCGGAGGGGCATCTGGGGAAGTTGGTCGTCAGCGATCATGGGGAGGGAAGGGGAGAGATCAGCGGGTACAAATCCCATGTGCTTGGGCGTTCGAACAGGATCAAGAAAGCCCTATTCTCATTCGATGCGGAGCTGTTCGAGTTGAGAGACCTCGAGGGTCTTTGGGTGGCCAAGCGAACCTTTCCTGATCTGCAACCCGGCGAGCGCAAGTCCCCCTTGTTGTACGAATTCCACTGGGAACCCACGGGCATACTCGAATTCGATGGGGATGTGGAACCGGTGCGAAAGCGGTCACATTACAGCGGGGAACTCAGGTATGAAGTTCCATACGTCACAGCCTCGATCCGTGTTGCTGGCTCCAAGGAAGATCCAATCAGGTATTCGATCCGGCGGCCGCTGAAGTGGCTCGCCCCTGGCGAGTACGAGGTGGTGTTGACCTCTCCGAGCCACCTCAAGCAAGCGCATCGAGTGGAGATTGTGGGCGGCAAGACCAAGGCACTGGTATTCCACATGCCTCATACCCCCAAGCTCCGGGACGTGGAGATATCAGTTCTCGCCGGCTCGGGCCCACTGCCCTGGATGGAAACCGGGGAGAGAGAACTTTGGGGGATTTCGGTATGGGCATGGAAAAGGCAGGAGCCGGAGGGCTTGTGGATTGCGGACTTCGAGTCGGTCGTCGGCTGCGCTAACGGCCGGGAGGATTATCAGCCGATCCTCTGGAAGGAAGAGGGCAATGGCTACGTTGGCCGGGCCATGCTTTTCGACATTCCCCAGGGCGAGTTAGATCTAGAGGTGCATTGCGGATCAGCTGGATTTCACACGAAAGAGACCCATTCGCCAAATGGCGACATCTCCTTGGTGATTACGCTGTATCGGGGGCTCGACGGACCCGGTTGGGGATTCGTCGAGAAGGAGGCTACTGGGCAGGGACGGGCTCGGAGTCGATACTTCGGAAACAGCGTCGTGTACGAGCCCACCGCATCCCACACTCCACGGCCATTGCATGCATTCGTGGGGAAGTCCCTATTCGTCCCGGACCGTTTCGAGCGGGCGCCCAGTCGCTGGGCCTATTGCGTCAATGGCTACCTGCCCGTGTACGGAACAACCGAAAGCTTCGTGGTGAGCGGTGAGGGCCGGCGCATGGCTGAGATCGAACTCAAGCCCGGATACGGAACCGAGATTCTGGTGGTCGACACCCAGGGTCGACCCATTGCTAGCGCAGAGATCCTAGCCGATGGCGTGAATGTGGGGCGATCCAACGTGTCGGGAATCGCCCAGATCCGGATGAAGAATGCACCAAGAGTCCTGTGCGCAAGGAGCGGGGACCGAACCAAAGACCATGGGCTCAACCCGTTGGAGCCCCTTCCGTGGCATCGCTTCGAACTGGCTCCGGATGCCAAAAAGTGATGGGGCGAGTGCTGCGCGAATGGTCGGTTCCCAGGGAATGAAAGGCGCGCAAGTCGATGCGCAACCGGATGACCTGCAAGCCAGCATGCCACCCGATCGCTCCCAGCTCTCCTACTTCTCCAATCCCTGCAGCACCTCGCGGATCTTCTGGCTGTCGCTCTTCGACAGGCAGGCGATGACCGCTTGGGTTTGGCCGCGGGTTTCGATGGAGACGCGGTCCCAGAAGATGCCGTTACGGGCGGAGAAGCCCACCAATCAACTAAAGGACTGGGTATACTCCGGTATGAGTCAACGACACAATCACAAGCGATGGATCGCACATGCCTGCATCCTGATTTTCCTTTGCGCTTGCCGCTCCACTCCGCCGTTGCCGATACTCGGAGTCCAGTCTTGGCCGGATGGTTGGGAGCAGCGATATAACTTCGAAGGTCCTGGGGTAATTGTGTTTGCCACCACCGATAAAAACGCGAAGGCGGGCGTGGAGCATTACCTAGATATGCTGGATGATTTGTCTCCGTATTTGCCAGCACCCGAAGGGTTAGGAGCGTTATTCGTTGTGGGCAGCGGAGAAGATTGGACTGAGGCGCGCGTGGAGCTCTTATACCATCGACTGCTATTCACGATGCAGAAAGGCCCGGAACAAAACATCGACGAAGCTTGGCAGGCTTTCAGGACCCCAGAGGAGGAGCGGGAGCCTGACGCTGCAACCAAAATCAAAATGGCGTGCTTGCCGATCGATGCGGAAGAGTTGGGTCGACTTGCAGGGCTCGAAGGGGAGAGATCTCCGCTTTGGGCAATAACTCTACCTACTAAAGCTGTGACCAAGCGCGCCACGCGCATCCACATGGACCATGTTCTAGAAGAAAAGGGATCCAACCTCTTATTGCGTAGCTTAATGCCTCTTGCCATGCCAAGGGCGCTTTCCACCCTGCGTCGTTCGGGGCATGCACGCATGCTTTTATATACAGCCTATCCTGATCTAGCAGAGGAAGAGTTGGAGCCCATTTCTTCGAGTTTGACGGATACAGTGTCTGACTCCATGTCGCTCATCACCGACAGATAAGTGCCAGGTCACTATGGCTTTCGGGCAGGGTGCTGGGGATCCGGATTGTCCACTCTGAGTCTTCGTGCGATGTGAGATAGACTCAGCCCAGCTGCAAAGGTCGCAGTTTGTCAGGCACTTATCTGTCGCTGGAGGGCGACAGGGAGTCAGACACTGTATCGCTGTATCGATACGCCGCACCCGCGCGAACACCAACTCACCTACCACGGAGTCTTCGCCCCCGCGTCTTCCCTGCGCCACCTCATCGTGCCCCGGCCCTCTGCGCCTGACCCCGAAGACGAACACTGCCACACGTCCCCCACCGCCACAGAGCCACCCAAGCCTATCACCAAACACCACACCGGCTCCTCCACGTATCGCTGGCCTGAACTGCTCGCGCGCGTATTTAACGAGGACGTTCTGCGCTGCCCAAACTGCCACGGCCACCGCACCCTGCTCACCGGCATCACCGATCCCTTCGCCATCCGTCGCATACTCGCGCACTTCGGCCTCCCCACCGAAGTGACCCCACTCGAACCCCCGCGTCCACCGCCTGAGCCCGACCTGCCCTGGGAGGTAAGCCTCGCTCCCGCGTAGCGGGATCGTCATGACCCGCTGGCTCATTGCGAAGAAGATCCCCACCCGCATGGCCTAACTCGTGCACCCAGGCCGCCCGCACCCACAAAC
>JAAETM010000555.1 GCA_024228395.1 bacterium
AAGCGTCGTGGCGAAACCGCGCACGGGGCCGGAGCCGACCTTGTAGAGGATCAAACCTGTGATCAGCGTGGTCACGTTGGCGTCCACAATGGTGGAGACCGCGTTGGCAAAACCATCCTTGGCCGATTGCATCGGCTTGCGCCCACGCAGGGCCTCCTCTCGAATACGCTCGTAGATGAGGATGTTGGCGTCCACGGCCATACCCACCGTCAGGATGATACCAGCCACACCGGGTAGGGTGAGGGTCGCGCGGATGAAGGCCATGGCGCCCAGCAAGAGGGCCAGGTTGAACACCAAGCTGATGCCGGCGATCACACCCAAGCGGCGGTAGTAGATCAGCATGAAGATCAGCACCAGGATCAGGCCCAGCACGGCGCTGGTGAAGCCACGCTTCACATAGTTGCTACCGAGGGAAGCACCGACGGTTTCTTGTGCTTCGAAGTCGGGGCGGATGACCAAGGAGCCGGAGCGCAGCTCGCTGACCAGGTCGTTGACTTCCGTGTTGGTGAAACCACCGCGGCCCCCCGTAATGACGGAACCGCCGCCAAGGCGCCCATTGATTGTAGGCATGGTGACGATTTCATCGTTGATGACGATCGCCATGCGTTCATTCTCGTGCTTCTCGGTGAAATCACCAAAGGCTCCTTGTTTCTCAGCTTTCGGCGAGAAACCCACGGCGGGCAAGCCAAGCTGGTCCTGACTCGGGTAGAAGGTGGGAAAGTCCGTACCGTCGAAGCGCCAATCGGGGTTTTCCTCGATGATCAGCGGCTGTAGTAGGGTTTTGAGATCCGCGTTGGGATCGTCGGAGGTCATAGGGAACCAACGCAAGCGGCTCCTGGGACCATCCTTCAAGGCGAGCTCCGAGTTGTACTCGCGAATTTTCACGTCCGGGTTCTCGTCGACCCAGGCTTCCATCGCTACTTTCTCCTTGTTGAGGTCCGTGCTCAGGGCTGGGTTCTCCGCGTACATCAGATCGTCGTTTTTGGCCTCAATCATCAAAACCATGCTGCCGGTGTTCTCGATCTTTTGACGCCACGGGTCGGATGCCTTGAATCTCACCTGATCGCCGGTTTCGTGGGCCAGGGCCTGGGTAGTCAATTGACCACGATCTAAATTGCGCAGCATGTTGCCCACACGCTTGCCGTAGCGGATGCGCTCACCTTCGATATCGATCAAACCACCGCTGGCGGGGAAACCCTTCAGGAACTCGTCCCGTTCCCGCAGGATGCGATCCCGTGCGCCCTCGGTGGCGGCTGTTGAGGGGTCGAGTTCGGGGCCCAGATCCAGGTACAGCGCCACATCATCGGGGCCCATGGCTGATTCCAAACCGGCACTGACATTGCCACGGGGAGCGCTGGCGCTGCCCGGCAGTTCGATCACGATGTGGTTGGTTCCTTCGGTCCGAACCCGTGCGGCTTTCACGCCCTGGGGGTCGATACGCTTGGTCCAGATCTTGATCAGCTCAGCCTTGAGCTGGTCCGGGTTGTTGTACTGCTCCTGCGTAATCGAGCCCTCTGCGAGAGCCCGATCAAAGTCGATGCTGTAAACAAGGCGCGTTCCGCCCTCCAGGTCGAGTCCCATACGGAATCCGAGGGCCGAAAGGGCAATCAGGGAAATCGCGAGGAGGGTCAGCAGGATCGAGATCTTGCGGCTGATGTGGTCAACCATCGAATTGTGCGCCAGGGGCGCTCGAAGGGGTAGGGGGGGGGCCCGGAGGCCAGAAAAAAGGGTGGTCTAAGAAGGCTCACAGCCAAAGCCCCCAAAACAGGGGGACCTTGGCGTGATGTTTGTGGCCTGGAGGGGCGCAGGTATTGCGCTGCCCTGCGGGCGAGCAGGCGCTACTCGGCAGCGTCGGCTTTCGCGCTCTCGG
>JAAETM010000556.1 GCA_024228395.1 bacterium
CTGCGGAAACAGCAACCGCAAGTTGCGCTCGAACATCGGCCGGGTGATCTCCCCATTGGCGGCACGCCGTGAGCCATACTGGAAGACAAAGACCAGGAGTCCGTAGAGCATCAGGACGGTGAGCTGGTGCTTGAGCTTATTGGGGTTTCTCGGGTCGGGAATCTTGCCCAAGCGCCGGAGCAAGACCGGCAGCATCTGGCGCAGGATCAGCATCAGCCCGCTCACCGCTTCGGTGCGTGCTGCGCTCTCCTGTTCGATGCTCTCCAGGGGCGATTTGCGGTTGGAAGGCGTGGGGGACGGGTGTGGGATCAGGCCGGCTTTACGCTGTTGGCGGCGCAACAGGCGTTGTTGGCGTTTTTTTTTCTCGCCCGCTCTTTGATTTGTTCGCGTCCCGGACGCTGGCTTGGCTTGCTCATAGCTCGGTTGTGCCTTTGAGTTGATTGGAACACAGCAGACGGCGAAAGTCCGCCTGCAAGGGTTTGGCGAAAATCAGCTTGGGACTCGTGCGGTATTGCTTGCCCGGGCGCACCAGCCCTGCACCGGTGGTGCGGCCCAACCGCTCCCAGCCGGCCGCCCGGTAACAGCTGCCCCGGAAACGGGCCGGGTCCACGAAGGTCTCCAGCAGCACCGGGCGATACCCCCAGCGCCCCTCCCAGTCGTCGCCGACCCGTCGCGCCAGCTGCCCGAGCACGTGGCTGGCCAGATTCGCCACCGCGACCCAAGGAAAGAGGAGGAATCGGCTGTTATTGAGCACCCAGGGCAGGTTCTTCAGCCGTTGCCGATCGTTCCAGCCGATCCACCGGTCACGCGCCCCCAGCGCCTTGGCCGCACCGCTGAGCAGGATACAGCCCAGCCGATGCGCTCCGGAGTCGATGAAATAGCGCGCCCAGTAGCCGAAAGGCTTCTTGTAGCCCAACGGATGGTAGCGCTCGACATACTCATTCCAGAGCCTCTCCTCCTGCGGGTCGCTCGCCCATCGCAGGCGCACCGGATCGAGTTGCGACAGGGACCGCGCCAACGGCGCCGGCGGATCGGTCCGAGCGCTCGGGCGCCCCGGTGGGCAGGGCCGGGGGCCGGGATGGCTTTTGTGTTGCTGGAGCGCGGGCAGGCGCAGTTCGCCCGCTTGTTCCAGGCGCGCCAGCAGCTTGGAGCAGGCCTCGAGCTTCGGTTGGCCCGCCGGCGTCAGCCAATCGAGGTGCTCGCACACAGTGCAGGTCAGCTCCGTGCGGGACAGGGTAGGAAAGCGTTTCGCAAAGGTGCGAATGTAGGCGACGTCCTCGGCAAAGATCTCCCGATCCCCCTGCCACCAGGTTGCGTCTTCAGGGCGTAGCATGCGGCGTAACTCCATTCCGGACAA
>JAAETM010000557.1 GCA_024228395.1 bacterium
AGCGATACGATACTCCCGTGCAAAGCCCCGATCCCACTCCCTCCCCCGCCCCGCGGGTACCCGGCCGGAGCCGACGCTTCAGGGCTTTGGGCTTGGTGATTGGGTTGGTATTGCTGCTGACCTATGTGCCCCTTTCGCGGGCCATGGATTTGGGGCCCATGTATACGCGTGGTCCCGAGGGCGAGTGGTCGGTGCGCAATCAGGATCTGCGGCATTGGCGCGGGTTGCGTTGGAACATGAGCAAGGGCCATGGTTCCCAGGGGGTGGAGAGCTGGACCCCGGGGCTTGGAAGTGAGCTCTTCACCCCCTACCCGACCCGGCGAGTTTGGATCGTCTGCCAGACCCCCGGCAAGGTCGCCCACGCCCTGGGCGAAGCTTTGACCAAACAACTCCTGGCCAATGACGACATGGTGGAGGTGGCGTTCTTTCCTTTCGTGCAGCTTCCGGTCACCGAATTCCGGCCGCCTGATCTTTGGGTAACCCTGGACCAATTGGCGGATGAGTCGACGACCCTGCCCGGATTCTTTTCTGCGTCGGGTTCGATCGCAATGACGATCTCCCCGCGTCTGCACAATACGCTGAACCGAGCGGCCTCCGAAATCGAGGCCCCCTTCTTCGCCAGCCTATTGAACTACGACAAGTCGCAGATAGGGCTAATCTCAGCCGCGGGCCGTTGGAAGCGCCTCGGTGATGAATTGGTTCGAAGCGCACACTTGGAAACCAATCTTCGTTTGCTTCAAGGGGAGTGCACGCAACTGCCCGCTGTACTCGGCATCGAACTTCTGCACGGTTCCATTCGCTGCACGCCGATTCAAGCGCTGAGGGATCTTGGCAGGCAAGTGCAGCAGCTCAAAGAGGGCCCCGCCTGGATGGTGCACAATCTGACCGCCTGGTCCATCAAACCCGGAGCCGATCGCCGGCAGCGTATTCAGTCCTTGCATGCGGCCCTGATCGAAGAAGGCTGGACGCCGGTGAGCAGCGGCCCGCGCGGTTTCCGCGTCAAACTGGGGGAGCGCCAACTGACGGTGGGCGAGCAGATCGACCGCGATTGGTTCTCGAGCTTCGACGTATACTCGGGTGATGCCTGGGATGAGAGCCCGATCGGTGTTCAACACCTGCATGAGTTCACGGCCGAGGAATGCGTTCATTTTCTCAACCAACGGATCGAACAAGGGCTTAGCAAACCACAGCTCCACGCCCTCCTGGCCCAACTCAGCCCTGGTCAACGCCAGGCCATAGCCGATTCGTATTGGCAGCGGCCCGTTGACGAAACCGGTGAGGCCCAGCCCCTCGTTCCTCCCCACCTGTTCCAAATCATCGGGCAACTCAGTGACCCAAAACTCAAGCAGCAGTAGCTCCGAATCGACGGAGTCCAAGCCCCTACCCGCCTGGGTAAGGCCGGTCATCGAGTTCAGCCCCCTGATCATTTTCTTTGTGGTGCAGCGCTCCACGCGGCACTTGGATGACCTGGGCGGTTTGTATTGGGCCACGATCTCGTTGATGATCACGACCACCGTGTCGGTGATCGCTTCGCGCATCATCGAAAAGCGCTGGCCCGCCTTACCCCTCATCACGGGCCTGGTGGTCGGAGTCATGGGAGGCCTCACGATTTACATGAACAGTGAGCTGTTCATCAAAATCAAACCGACCATCGTCAACGCCATCCTGGGCGCCCTGTTGCTGGGCGGCCTCGTCACCGGCCGACTCTTCCTGCGCAACGTCCTGGGCAAAAATCTACCCATGGCCGAAGAGGGTTGGAGGATCCTCACCGGACGCATGGTGCTCTACTTTTTCGCCCTGGCCGTGGGCAACGAGATCCTGCGCCGCGTCCTGAACACCGACGACTGGACCACCGCCAAGACCTTTGGCTTCGGCCCTGCGGGCTTCATCTTCCTGCTGGCCCAGTCGAAACTGATCGAACGACATTGGACCGGGGACAGGGACGGCCAAGACTCAAAAGAGACCACCGATTCCGCCCCGGAATAGGACCCGGGGGGTCCTCCCCACGTTGAACCTTGGCCGAGGGCCCAAAGTCCCCTATGCTTTCGGCATGAAACCCGACGACGTGGTCCTGCTGCAAGGCGCTTTTGCGACCCTAAACCCAACCAGCGCCTTCCTCAAGAACAAGGGCATCCCCAATGAGATCTTCTGCCCCCCTGGAAAGGACCCGGGCGGCTGAGGCGCGGTCTTGATGCTTGCGGTCGCAAGCGAAAATGTGGAACGAGCCGCCACCATCCTGCAGGAGCGGGAGCGAGCTGGCATGAGCGAGGTTGAACTCACCGCCGCCGATGCGGTCATCGACCTGGACGCGGATACCAACAGCTGCCCGGCGTGTTTGGACCCCATCCCCAAGGGCTCCACCCAGTGCCCTGGCTGTGGGCTGCGCATCGGATAGTGACCCGTTTTGGGTGGGGGCTTGAAAGTAGCCCCGAGAAGGCTAAATCCTCCCCCACCCCATGAATTCCACGTCCATCATTGTCTTCCAAGCCCGCCGCAAGCGGGACTGTGCCGACCGAGCGCTCGTCTTGCGCGCGGTCGGCATCCCTTTTGGCTTCCAAGATCTGGGGGATGGTTGGACCCTGGTGGTGCCCGACGAATTCGCCCAAGCCGCGCTCACCGAGCTGCGCAGCTACGAGGAGGAGAACACCTCGTTCAACCACAAGCCGCCCCCCCCCAAGATCCTGCCGATCGGGAAACCGGGGCTGATCGCCTATTCGCTGATCATCTGTGCCATGCTGCCCGTGGGCCTGAAGGGCCTCTTCGGTCAGAGCTTTTGGATCGCTGGCCGGATGGATTCGACCCTGGTCGCGGATGGCGAATGGTGGCGGACGGTGACATCGCTCACATTGCATGCGGACGTCGGGCACCTGGCGGCCAATTTATTTTTCGGCCTATTGTTCGGGGCGTTGACGAGTCAGGCCTTGGGGTCAGGGTTGACCTGGGGTGCCACCCTCTTGTCGGGGATCTTGGGCAACTTGCTGACCACGTGGATTGATGGCCCTGGGCATTTGGCGGTTGGGGCGTCGACCGCGGTGTTCGGGACCCTGGGCCTCTTTACCGTTTATGAGTGGGCGCGGCGGAACAAGATCAAGGATCAGTATCCGAGGTCGTACCGTTATCGGCCCGTCGCGACCCTGTTGGCGGGAGCCGTATTGCTTGGGTTTTTGGGCATGGGCGGCGGTGATGAGAGCGGCCGCGTGGATGTGCTTTCGCACCTCACAGGCTTCATCTCCGGCGCCTGCCTCGGTGCCCTGTTTGCTTGGTTGCGCTGGCCGATCGGGTGGACGGAGAAACATCAACAATTGGCGGGGGGTGGGTCCCTTTTGGTGGTAACGGTAGCTTGGGCCTTCGCCCTGTAAGCACATGCGGGCAGGAGACACCAGCAATTGCATTGAAACGCAAAGGGTTGGAATTGAGTGACGGCGCTGTGGGGTTCGCACGAAACCAAAAGCTCCCTCCGCGGTGCCTTTCAACTGCGACACGGTCCCGCCCTAGGGCTTGACCCGCACAAACTTGCCGCCTGTTCCCTCCGCAAGGGCCTTCATGGCCCCCGCGGGGGAGCGACCCAGTTGCACGCAATGAAACCGCAATCCAAGGGGAAAGTCGTCGCGTTCAATCAGATTCAAGGCCCAATCCTCGCCCTCCATGGTGACACCATCGCACAGCACAATGAACGCATCGGATGAGCCTTGTTTCGCTTTCTTCTCATCCCGCTGATTGCGCTCAAGGGCCAATTCCACACCCGATCCAAGGGCTGTCCCCCCCTGGGGTGAGCGTTTGAGCATGATCTTTTTCACGTCCTCAACGGTATCTTCATCCACCTGCTGCAAGGGAATCATGACCTTGGCATCGCTGGCAAAAAGCACGACCCGGAAATAGGTACCCTCCCCCATTTTGCCGAGGTAGGCCACCAATTGACGCACGGCTTCCTCATAGAACGTATTGCTCCCAGTCCCCCACGGAGCCTGCATGGAACCCGAGCCATCGATAACGAAAGTCACATGGTCGGAGACACGCCCAATGCCGAAGAACGCCACTGACGAACGCGGCTCATCTTCATCGTGAATGTCCAATTCCATTTCGCCGGCTTTGACGCGTTCGTACCAAGCTTGCCAAGGCCGTGGGTCCAAGCCCATGGAGCGACCAGATATAGCGCGCAATTCGCGGCCGATGTCGGACAGGATGCGCCAGCGAACGGTACCCGCATTCACGGCTTCAGCCACGGAGGCGATGGACGTCACCAGGAATTCCACCTGGCGTTCCTTGGAAAGACCCTTGGCAATCCAAAGCGCCTGCCCAGCGATTTTCCAATCATCTGAAACCACCATTTGGCGCAGGACCGGAATCAACAGGGCTCCGGCTTTCGGGTCCAAGGGACCATGGGACCCCACCCGGTGTGCCACCAGTTTCTTCCAGGAACGACTGGTGGGATTCTTGGCAAGCCCCTGACAAAGATGCATGTCCAATTCTGCCCGCGGCCAGTGGGCCATGGCGATCAGAGCCGCATTGCGCAGGGCCCGATTGTCCCGATTGGCGATGACCATAAGCAGGGTTGCCCCATCCTGGTGTTTGGACTTGACCACCAGATTCAGGGCTGTGACCCGCTCCTCCTCCTTCTCGCCCTCATCTAGAGCCGTTTCTACCAGGGCACCCACGGCCCATGCGCCACGGGCGCGCTGGAGCTCCTTTATGATCTGCGTCTCGATGTAGTAGGCCACGTCCGCGGGGCCTGGGCCCTTTTGCTGGCTGGCGCGTTTGCCCTTGGCCAACTGCTCCTGGTGGGACATTGTGCCGAGCAATTTGCTCAAGGAGGAGCGGCGACCTTTTTCAGACTCTTCATTGAGCCCCTGGATGCGGCGCTTCAGGGTGCGGTGCCACTTCTTTGGCAACTGCATCAATTCCAGTGCGGGCTCGGAGGTAGGGCGGTGACTGAGTGGGCCAAAACTCTTGCCCTCACCACCCTTGGACCCCGGCTCGGCACGGGTGACGTGAGCCATTCCGATCAGCAGGCACACCACCAGGATGAGGAGCCGGCTGGTACGGGTGTGGGTCAGAGTCGGAAACTGCAGGTCGAACATGGTGTAGGATCATAGCCGACTGGCCCGTCCCTGTTACGCTTTCCTGGGGAAGATGGATCATGATGGCCCTTGGAGCCCTGGTAGGTACACTGCTCCCATGGAAACCAGACGAAACCGCAATCTGAGAGCAGGATCGATGCTTGCGCTCGCTTGCTCGCTGCCCATTCTGCTAGGAGCTTGCGGCTCAGGAAGTGGATCGACCGGCAAGGCCTTCCACCTGATTGTGATCGCCATGGGCCAAGGCGGAAGCTCCAACGCTGCAGACCTGCCCAATGCGGCGCAATTCGAGAAAATCAGCACGAGCTTTGCCCTCGCCCCTTCGAGCCCTGCCCCCCCCCTACGCATCTCCGCGTCGATGTTGACCGGGTTGACTCCAGGGGAACACGGGGCTGGAAATGGTCCCGAAGGGGATAGCAAACTGGAGGCCGACCAGACCCCCATGGCTGAATACTTGGTGGACCACGGGTACAACACAAGTGCCGTGCTCTCAAGCGATTGCAACATGCCCCCGGAATCCGGCTTCAACCAGGGGTTCGGGGATTACCAAACCATCCCCGGCAGCGCCATGGATCTGGCCGTTTTGGCCAGCGACTGGATCGAACACCACTATCGCCAGCCATTCTTTGTGTTTGTACACATGCCCGTGATGGCGCCGGCGGCGGACGCTGCTGCCCATGGGGATGAAGCCCTCGGCATTCTACTCAAGAGCCTTGCCTCGCACGAGCTGCTGGATAGCGCCTTAGTGGTTCTCAGAATGCCCGATGGCCGGCTCCTGATCAAAGCCCCAGGCCAGCGTGCTGCCAAGGCAGATCCCCGAACCGTACACGACCATCACCTGCCCCAATTGGTTCTCGAGCATATGGCCTTGCCGGTCGCCGCCGTGCGGCCCAACTCCTATTTCACCCACCCCCTGCCCCCGCTGGAAATCCCCGCCCCGCAATAGGAGCCCAGTTGCGGAGTGCTCAAGGATGGGAATCCGGAGCACCCCCTGGTCTCGGATAGATCCCCCGCTGGAAACCAGGGTCCATTCGAGGCCCTGCGTCGGCCTGGGGTGCCCGATCCTGGTATGATTCTCGCGTGACCGAAGCGACCCAAAACCAACGACCCACGCACTGCCCAAGCTGCGGGGTGAAACTGCCCGATATCCCGATCTCTTTGTGCGCCTATTGCGCCGTCCCCGTGGTTGTCGGGAAGCAAGCGGAGGCTGGCGGAGTGAGCCCCAACGCAGGCCGCATCGGTAAGATCAAGGAGCACAAGACCTTCGCGGATGTGCAAAAGCACCACGCCCTGGAGACCCCAGCCTACTTCACCGGTGGGCGATTCAGTTGGCATGGTCGCAACTTCACTGTTCTGGGCCTTGTACTGCTCGGATTGGGTGTGCTGACCTCCGAATCCACCCTGTTGTTGCCCTGGTCTGCTTTCGCGCTGGTCTGCCTCCTGCTCGGCATTTTTATGGTCATCAAGGGCATGGGAATACGCGCCAAGGCCATCGCCGACCCCGTAACCAAGCGACCGGGAATGATCGTCGACCGTCGCAGCGAAACCAAAGTGGAAGGCTGGAACGGTTCCACGAACTACTACTTCACTATCGAGTTCGAAGACGGTGCCGTTGGTGAATATGGCTACCCCGGCCGTGGAGCCACGGAAGAGCCCTACCCAAAGGGCATGACCGGCCTCGCTTTCCTGCGCGGAACCCACCTGCTCGAATTCAAGCAAGTTCGGGTTTAACGGAGCGCTAGTCCAACTCCTTCCGGGTGAGCTTTTCCAAGTACGCGATGTGTGAGAGCAGGCGTTTCCGACGCTTTTCCAGTGAATCCCTGGAGGACTTGTCCTTGCCATCTTCACTGGCGAGCTCCTTCTCTACCTGGACCAGGTCCTCCCTGCGCGAGTCCAAAGCAGCGGCGGATTCGGCCTTGTCGAAAATGAGGTCGGTGGGTGCGGCGCCGAGCGCCTTTCCCGACTGGGCTTGATTTTCCATCTTTTCCGGAACAGTCTCGGGTGCGTTCTCCGAAAGCCCTCGCAGATTGATGTAATTCGGTGAGAGGATTTGAATGCCGTCCTCATGCAAGCAGTCCAGCATGTGCGTGCGCAAATCTGAACGCTTGGTAAAAAGGGAGCGCACTTCTTCCAGCATGCCCGCGGTCCGGTAAACCACCGAAAAGTCGCCGAGCTCCTTGACCTGCACGAACGGGTCCTGCAGGTGCGCCCGGGTGGCAGCCTCCAACAGGGCTTTTTCCACCTTGGACCATGGGATCTCATAACCCAACGAAACGGTCGCCGACACGACCGTGCCCGATCGCCGCACCACCTTGATGGGCTGGGTGACCAACAACAGGTTGGGCAGGGAGGTCAGATCGCGATCTTCGGTTTGGATTTCGGTGTGCATCAGGGTGCGCTCGGAAACGCGGCCGAAATGCTCCCCCACTCGAATGAAATCTCCTAGGCGGAAGTGCTGCATGCGGCGCAGGACCAAGCCAGCCATGGCATTTCCCAGGAAGGCCGTGGCCGAAAGAGCCACCGCTGCGGGTATGACTATCCCAAGCACCTGAACAATATCGCTCTTGATCGCATCCGGGATCGGTGAAATCAAAAGGGCCAACAGCAGCAGGGCAAAACCGAAAACAACCGCCACCCATTGGAGTTCGAATCTCCGCCCCTCAGCACCATTCTGTTGTCCGGAAGCCCGACTGCGCAGCCTTGAAAGCCCGATACCCAGGAGAACCAGCACGAGCGCGCTGACAACGAGGGTCAACATCGCGGTCAACCCCGGAGTTGCGTTCCAATGCTTTGTCACCCACCCCCAAGCCGTATCGGCCCCTCCGTCTAAGGTTTCGGCCAAACCCATTATCGTAGATATGTACATCGCTCGCGGCATTGGATCCTGGTCGACTGCATCATGGCAAGGATTTTCCATCCCAGACCGGGCAAAGGCGTACCAAGGAAGCTGCATTGTGCCAGCAAAAGAAAAGGGTACCCCGGCTGGGATCGGCTCAGGCATCGGCTTCAGCCACATCCACAAACTCACGAAAACAACTCAGGTAGATCTCGACATGACTAAAAAGCAACACGCTGTGCACAAAATGCGCAGGAGGACCCTGGATATCAATAGGGCCTTTCTGAAGATGCGCCCCCTATTCGTGGGAGCGCGCCGGCTTTCCCTCAACGCCGAAGTCACCTCTAGTGTGGTCGGAAAATCGGGGGAGGGCCTTATCGTCGTCATGCGTGAACTACGCACGATGACGAACTACTTGCGCGACATGATCGTGGAGATCGACGCGGTCTCCGCTCGAGTTGCGACCCGCATGGCGACGTGCATGAGTGCAGAGTCAATGCAGCTCTACTATCGACACACGCTGGACCTGATGCGCGTGGACCAAGGCAAACCCAAGCTGATTTGGCCAGACTCTTTCCAAGGTGCCCGTACCCGTCCCATGGACCTCAACCCCAGCGAATCCATGGTTTGGAATGGGCTTTGCAAGGCGGATGCCAGCATTTTCGCTAGTATGGCAACCCTGGCTGGCATCAGCCAAGAGCTTTTGGTGCTGCTCAATCGCAGCGGCTGGGTCGCCGTACGCCAGAGCGAATACCTGGCCGTCCTAGCCGCAGTGGAAGCCTCCCGCTGGACCGAACGTCGAGAATCGGTGGAAGCCATCGTCGATTCCATGCGGGAAATTTCCGCGGAGCTCAGAATCATCCAGAAGGACGCCGGAGTCCAGGTCAATGGCCTCATTGACGAAATCAAGCGGGTCCAAGGACCCGCCTCAACCACCACCAAGAGCATTGCAGCATGAAGACAACCGTTATTTATGAAGATGATATTCGCAGTTGGGTGATGTTCGGGCGCGATCCCGCCAAGAGCGACAGCGTCATCGACACCAACCAATACCTGATCACCCACGGGGACAAGGGCATGCTAGTCGATCCCGGGGGCTCCGAGATCTTCCCACCGTTCCTGACGGCTTTGAGCAATGTGATCTCCATGGAAAAAATGGAGTCTATTTTCGCCAGCCACCAGGACCCGGACATTGTTTCCTCGCTGGCCCTCTGGCTCGGAATCAAGCCCGACATGGAATTCTATGCCCCCTCCGCGTGGGCGGGCTTCATCGCACACTTTGGTGTCGGCCGTCAGGCCACCCCCATCCCGGATGAGGGCATGACCTTGCCCCTGAATGGCAGTATGGACCTGCATACCATCCCCTCCCACTACGTGCACTCCTCAGGCCAATTTGGTCTGTATGACAAGCGCACCAAGATCTTCTTTTCTAGCGATGTGGGAGCCGCGCTACTGCCGCCGAGCCACGACGGAATCTTCGTCGAAAACTTCGAGGATCACATCCAATACATGGAGGGGTTCCACAAACGCTGGATGCCTAGCAACCGGGCCAAGAATGGTTGGGTGAAACGCGTGCGTGAGTTGGAGATCGACATCATGGCCCCCCAACACGGCGCCCTATTCCGGGGTGATGACGTCCAGCGCTTCCTCGATTGGTTTGAAGCCCTAGAGGTTGGAGTGGCAGCCTAACCGGTCAGAAAACCACAAGCATGAATGATAGGCTAGGCGCTACCTGGGGGCGCCTAGCCTATCGTTCATGTGGGGTCGCTGCCAAGGGGCGTCCCAAGGCTGGACCCCACCAAATAAGGGCGGATAGGACTTCGGATTCGGCCCATGGGTGATCGAAAGGTGGAAGACCCCCAACCTCCATACCCCCATGGCCAAAATACTATTCGTCGACCCCGATCCAGTCTCCCTCAACCGGCACATAGGTCTCACTCGCGGCAACGGGTACCTGGCAATTGGTGCGAACACAGGAATGAAAGCTATCAAGGAGCTCTCTGAGAACCCCGACATTGACCTTGTTGTTTCCGAGCTCGAGCTACCCGACGGGACCTTTGAGCAGCTCTTTGATTCGGTTCGATCCAGCCCCCACTACCAACGGGTTCCATTCTTGCTCCTCACAAAGGAAGTGAGTTCCTCCCGTCTGATCCGCATGATCGCCCAGGGCGTGGAAAACTCCGCGAAGACGCCCGTTTCGGAAGTCAATCTTCACTTCCTAATCAGTCGTGGTTTGAAATGCCGCACGAATCGCCAATTGGCCGGTGTCTTGGAAAAGAGCCCCTCTGCCTAATCATGAAGACGTGCTCCAAGCACAGCAATTCGGCTCCTGGCAGGGCTTTGTGGATTTTGACCCGGCAGGCAATGCTGTAGGGATCCGCTTCACAGGTCGCGAAAGGGACCTGCGATCCGCTGCACGGACCGGGGTTTACCTGTCGAGGAGGGCAAAACTCGAAAAGTCCTGTCAGGGGACGAGAGGGGTCCGAAGGGGTCCGCTTGCGAAGCCTGGGGTGCGTGCTCATGAAATGCCCGGGCTTGCGGGCGGTCCGATTGGAAAAAACGGCGGACTGTGCTAGTGCACAGCCCACCGCCACTTTTCTCTCTCTTCGCCTATTGTCCGCGCCGCTGCTTGAAGCGCTCGAAGGGGTCCTCGATGCCCGACGCGGGCCCTGCTCCGGGGCTGTCTTTCTCAGTTTGCTGACTACTCGGTAAGGGAGCCGCAGGTTCGGGCGAATTCTCCCTTGGCATTCCAGGGGCGGGCATCCCGGGGGCAGAAGACGTGCCTGCTGCCTCCTCGACCTTCTGAGTGCCTCTCAAGTTCAGTTCCAGGCCGTTGTGCCTGAGCTTCATCATAAAGCCCTCCTTGTCGACGGCCTTGATGTAAGCCTCTTCCGCACTCACTTGGCCGGAGACCACCAGTTTTTCCAAACTGTCGTTCAGAGTACACATGCCGAGTTTGGCGCCCATTTGCATGCTGGAGGGGATCTGGTGGGTTTTGGCATCGCGGATTTGCGAGGCGATGGCGCTATTGACCACCAGCACTTCCAATGCGGCTACGCGGCCCTTCCGCTTTTTTTTGCACAGGGTTTGGGCGACCACGCCTTTCAGCGATGTCGATAGCATGGTGCGGATCTGGGCTTGTCGGTCTGAGGGGAATTGATCGATGATGCGGTCTACGGTGGACGCGGCGGTAGTCGTGTGGAGGGTTCCGAAGACCAAGTGACCGGTTTCCGCGGTTTCGATTGCGATCTCAATCGTTTCGAGATCTCGCAGCTCACCCACCAGTACGATGTCCGGATCTTCACGCAGGGCGGCACGCAGGGCGCGCTTGAAACTTTCGGTGTGCCCACCCACCTCGCGCTGGTTGATCAAGCACTTGTGATCGGGGTGCACAAATTCGATCGGATCTTCGATCGTGATGATGTGGTCGGCACGACTCTTGTTGATGTGATCGATCATCGCCGCAAGGGTCGTCGACTTACCGGAACCGGTCGGGCCCGTTACAAGTACCAGCCCCTTGGAGAGGTAGCAAAAGTCCGTGACCGCGGCGGGCAAGCCGAGCTGCTCAACGGTCAGGATTTCATCGAGGATCACTCGGAACACCGCGCCGGGTCCGCGGCTATCGGCGAACAGATTCACACGGAACCGAGCCAGGCCTGGAATCTCATAGGCATAGTCCGTATCGAAGCAGAACTCGAACTCCTTCTTTTGGCGATCGGGCGTGATCTCCATCAACACCTGCTTCATCTGCTTGGCGGAAATCGCAGGGCAACCTTCCACGGGAACCATGTCCCCGTCCAGCCGGAACATCGGCCGCAAGGTGGATGTCATGTGAAGGTCGGAGGCTCCAACCTCGACCATGCGAGTAAAAAGTGAATCGATCCAAGCCATGGAAATGGGCGTTCCTAAAAAGGGGTTTCGGCGGATGGGCTTCCCGTTTCATCGACAGACCCCCGCAAAACCTGTAGAGCCGGAACCCTACTCCCCATCCAATTCCCACGCTACAATCCTCCCCATGACTCCAGAGGAACAGAATGAGGCCTGGGGGCGCTGGCGAAATGCGACTTCGTTTGAGAAGCTCTGCGCCTTGGCCGTCGAATTCCTGGATGGGGACATGCCCGCCTTCCCCGGCTGGATGGCGGCGGATATCGACGAGGAGACCGACGACCTGGTACCCGCCCTGGTGGCCGCCAATGAAAGCGGCTTCCTAACCACAGCCTCCCAGCCAGGTGCCTGCCCCGCCCTCAGCCACGATGGTTTGCCCTGGAGTCAGCGGGCCTTCGTGGTCGGCTTCGCCCCCCCGGGCCGGGTCGCAGAGCTGCGTTCTAAGGTCCAAGGCACGCGCTTGCTGCTGCAGGACTTCGCCAGCCACCAGACCGGCGGCCAGGCCATGCCCGCCGCGCGCCACGGGGACCGTGAATACTTGCACGTGGGCACGGGCGAAGGTCCAGCCGAGCTCGAGGTTTTCGCGCATCGCATCGGCCCAAAAGCTCTCAAATCGCTCCAAGAAGCCCGCTACGTGTGTCTCATCGACCCAGAATGGGACCGTGACGACCTGCTTTGGCCGATCCTGGCCAACGATCGGGGCTCCAGCGAGTACAACTAGCACGTTGCCTGGGACCCAGCGCCCTGCCTCCCTCTCCCCAACTGTCGACCATGGCCAAATTCAACCCCGCGGGTGACTCCCGCCCGAGTTCCACCCCTGCCCGCCTTGCGATATTTTTGTGCATGGCTTGGTTGCTCATGGGGGCGCTTCTCAAGCTGCTCAAGGGCAACCCAACGGATCTGCCGCCGACCATCCTGGGGCTCTCCCCGCTCAGCGCCTACGACACGTTCCGCGGCGCCATCGCCATCGAGCTTTGCATCGTAGCCGTGGCTTTAATTTGGCCGCGTCTGGGTTGGATGTGCTTGACCGCAATCTACGTTGTTTTCCTCGGCCTACTCTCTCAACTCATTCAGGCAGGAGCGACACATTGTGGCTGCGATGGGGGTTACCTGAACCTAACCCCATGGATGATGCTGGCGATCGATGGCACCCTGCTCGCACTCATGCTGATTAGCCAGCCGTGGAAGCGCTTGCCCAAGACGGGCAAGCCCGTACTACGAGCCATCACGCTGGCTCCGATCTTCGCCTTAGCTTTCTTCCTTCCATGGACCCTGTTCATAGAGGTCATCATCCCGCCCAGGGAAGTGGATGCCAACGGCACCAGCACAGTCGTTGGGACTGGTACCGAAATCGACACGCGCGGCCACTACATGTTTGACATAGCAAGTTGGGAAGGCCAATTGATTTACGATATCGATCTTGCGACCCTCACGAATCCCGCCGATTCCATCATGGACCTTCCGCTTCCCGTGCATGTGGTGCTTTATCGAAAGAGTTGCGACCACTGTCAGGAGCACATCACTGAGTTGGCTACCAGCCCACAGGGCGACACCCTCATCGCCCTGGTGCGCATTCCAGAGATCGACGACGCCGACGCGAACGATGTCATCGAACTAAAACCGGAAGGCCACTTTCCCATTGAACTTGTGATTCTAGAAAGAGGCTATGGCTGCCCCACACCCAGCAGTTTTGATGTGGACGAAGTCGGCACCATCCACAACGTGCAGGAGATCAAACACGACTGAAGTAGAAAATACCGTACCAGGTATTTTCTACTTCTTCTTTTTCTTCTTCTTGGGCGCAGTCTCTGAGGACTTGGGCCCTTTCAGCGCGATCAGGTAACCGAGCCAGGCTTCGCAGTTCTCGCCGACTTCGTCGTAATCGAAAATGCCGTTGCCTTCTTCTTCGTCGTCTTCATCGGTGCCTTCGAAGTAGGGACGCACTTCGGTGAATCCGGCCTCGAACATGACATCGCGCAGCTCGGTCAGGTGCCAGAAGCGCCAGTTGTACTCGAACGCGTTCTTCCACTCGGATCCATCATTGAACCGGAAGTGAATGGCCGTGTTGTACTCGCCCGAACCGGGGTTGTATTGCTTTTGATCCCAGACGTAGGTGAAGGCCCCACCGTCGATCTCGCGCTCCTCCTCCATCTCGCTCATGGCTTCCGGGCCGCCGTACAGGTCGACCACGAACAAACCATCTTCCGCCAGGTCGGCGTAAACGCTCTTGAAGTAGCCGAGCAATTCAGCGCGCTCCTTGAAGTACCAGTACGAGAAGTTTTGGGCGCAGGTCAGGTCCGGACGTTTGTCGGCGGGGTTGCGCACGTCGGTCAGGTGGAAGGTCATGCGCTCCTCCCAATCCTCCACCTTGGCGAAGTTGCGGTTCTTGCCCCAGGTGACCGGTTCCGGATCCAAGTCGAATCCTTCCGCCGTGTTTTTGATGTCGCGCTTCAAGAATTCCGCGGCCATGGCAGCCGTGCCGCAAAAGTCCTCGCGGAAGTGACGCGCAGAGCGACCGCGCAGGGCCTCGAATTGCTCGGTGACAAAATCCACGTCGGTCTCCGGAGAGTTCACCGAGCGCTGATAGAGGTCCAGGCGATCCGCGCTCTTGCGGTTCAAGCGGCGGTCCTTCTTTTTGAGAGAACCCTTCCCCTTCTTGTGCTTCTTGTTGCGTGTGGTGCTAGACATGTGATTTTGCTCCTTACTTGTACAGGAGCCCCCTCGGCCCCCCTCATGGTTCACCCTGCGATGAACCCTGTATAAGTTGTAAGAAGCTAGGCTCCCGCGGGCCACACCTTTACCCACAATCGCAAGGGTAGATAGGGCGTCGGCCCCCAACCGTCAGGAATTAGCCGGAGGGTGCCACATCAAAACGAACCAGAAGCCTTCGGTTCCGGGTTCCTTTTGATGCGGCACCCTCCAGTCAATTCCTGACGGTTGGGGGGCTGACGCCCCCTATCTGCGTCTACTTATAACCCTTCGGCTCACCCTCGAGCCAGTGCGGGCCTTCCTTCGCATTGGCCAACAGCAGAGTCGCCGCCAGGGCGCCCTCGGCCGCGCCTTTCATATGCTCGAAATCGATGGTGCCGATCTCATCGCTCACCCGATGATAGTCCTTGTGTATGTTGAAAGAGGACAGGGTCTGCCCTACCACCCCTTTGCGCACGAACACGATATTGTCGGAGCGCCCGAAGAAGTTCATTTCGGGCCGCTTGTCCTCTACCACCGGGATTCCAGCCTCTTGGAACATGGTTCCCAAATTGCTGCGTTCGAAACCGGTGAGCCAGAGCTTGCCGGGACCTCCCACCAGGTCGTCGGGGCGCCCCAACATCTCCAGGTTCAGGTTGCAGACGATTTGTTCCATCGGGAAGGAGGGATTGTCGGCGAAATACTTGGTGCCCAGAACGCCCTTTTCCTCTGCGGCGGCCAGCAGGAAAACGATGGTGCGCGCGGGGCGTTCGCCGGCCACCAAGGCCTCGGCCAGGTCGAGCAGAACCACCACACCACTGGCATCGTCGTCCGCCCCGTTGTGGATCAAATCCCCACCGTTGCCATCGTCCTTCTTCATGCCCACATGGTCGTAGTGGGCGGAGACCACGATGATTTCCTTGGCGAGGTCCGGGTTGTCCGGCGTGCCCGCCCCAGGCAAGACACCGACCACGTTGTTTTCAACGATAGCTTCGATGGTTTGATGGGCCGTTATTCGAGCCCCGCGCGCCCCGCCAATCCAAGCATCCATGTCGCCGTAAAGGGTCACGATCGGGGTGCTGGCCTTACCAGCGGAATCGCCCCACGCGGGCTTCACGGAGGGCCTGCTGGCGGAGAGGGACTTGCGCTCCTTCTTGCCCGAGCTGTAACGCAGGACGAGAGCGACGCCCGTATCCTTGTGCTTCGCCCACCAGGATCGCCATTCGCGTGAGCTGCCTTGGAACAACACGGCGCGCCCTTTCAAGCCATCCGCGCTCAACTCGCCGTCGGGTTTCACATGCAACACCTGCAAGTCCTCCGTCGAATTCAAACCTCGGCGGCCGCTCGCGCGGAATTGGCGACCGAACTCTAGGGTGTGCTCCACTCCCTTTGCATCCACAAGCGTCAATTCGGGCGCGGCCTCTTCGGTGATGCGTTCAAAGGGCGCGGGTTGGAAGTACTCCCCCTTCCAACCCGGGGCCACGCCTGCCTGCTTCAAACAAGCGCGCAGGTACTTCGCGGCCTGCAGCGAATCCTCGGTGAAGGCTTCGCGACCACGCAGCTCATCGCTCGCCAAGTACGCCATATGCGCGCGCATCGATGAGATTTCGATGGCCGGATTCGCAGGCGCCAGGGGCTTGGGATCGCCCTTGGCTTGAAGAACAGGAGCGAGAAGAAGGAGGCTGGAAAGCACGGATGCGAGCAGGGATAGTTGCATACCGCGAGTATACGGTTTCGCACCCATCGCCGCCGCAGGCTCCGAGGGAAGCAACACCACCCATACGAAGCGAGCCCGAGGTCTTTCGACTTCGGGCTCGCTTCGTGGGCGGAATCAAATCGCCAATTGCCGAAGGTTATTCAGGCAACCACTTCACGAATGGTGCGGAACAGGAGTTCATTGTCCTTGGGGTCCCCCACTTGAACGCGAACTGCGCCGTCCATGCCCCGCGGAACGCTAACCATTCCAGGGGCCAAGCGCCGGTTCACTTTGCGCGCCAGGTCGGACGGCTCGGTGACGTGCAGGAGAATCCAATCTCCGACGGACGGCATGGGATTGATCCCGGGAATAGAAGCCAATCGTGAATAGAAACGATCCTTTTCCCCATCTTCTTCGTAGTGCATTTGGTTTCCTCCAGGAACCATAGAAATGCGATTGGGACAGACAACCCCACGTTGTCTGGGATCACGGCTCCCGGAACCCTCCCGGAGCTATGACACAAGGACTCAAGCGACCCTCCCAAGGGTCATGGTCTCGTCCTTCCCGTGTGGGTACCAAGCTATCTAGTGTTGTGAGAACCTACAAGCACAACCTGTAGCCGTTTATTTTGGCTACCATCCAAAACGCACTTCATCCGGGTACACTTTTGGCCTTTGCAACCGCAGAAGCCTTTGCAAAACAAAGACTTGCCATCATGGGCGGGCGTAACATGATCACTCACTTGGCCCCCGTTGTTCCTCTGTGAAAAAAAACAAATGTCCGCCCCGACCCAAGTTCGTTTGCCCTCATCCACGTCCAATTTAGGCCCGGGCTTCGACCTTTTGGGTTTGTGTTTGGACCTCTACCTAACCGTGGAATTCAGCTGCGATGACTCTGGTGAAATGCTGGATCGCTTCGCCGAAATGGGCGGCCAGGCCGCTGGTCTTCCCCAAGGACCCGAGAACCTGGTCCTGCGCGCCTTCCACGCCCTGCATGCCCATGAGGGGCGCCCAGTCCCGTCGGGACGTCTCTGGTCCATGGGCTCCCAGATTCCGGTGGCCCGCGGCCTGGGCTCCAGCGGGGCAGCCACCGCCGCCGGATTGCTGCTCGCCTGCCAAGCCCTGGACATCGATCCGGAAGCGCATCAGGACACCCTGATCCAGCTGGGTACGCGTTTGGAAGGCCATCCCGACAACGTGGTGGCCTCCCTGCTCGGAGGCTGTGTGCTGACCGTGCAAAGCAGCCCCAGCTTCCGCGTGATACGTCAAGAGATCCACCCCGACCTGGCCTTCGCCGTGGCCTGGGGCAACACACCCCTGCCCACGGCCCTGGCCCGCAAGAACCTGCCCACCCAAGTTCCCTTCGAACAGGCCCTGGATCAACCCCGCCGTCTGGTGGCCTTGCTGGAAGGCCTACGTACCGCCGACCCCATGCTATTGCGCCACGCTCGCACCGAGCACTTGCACGAGCACGCGCGCCTGCCCCTGATCCCCGGTGGGGCCGAAGCTCTGGCAGCCGCCCATGAAGCCGGCGCTTACCTGGCCACGATCAGTGGTAGCGGGTCGAGTCTGGTGGCCA
>JAAETM010000558.1 GCA_024228395.1 bacterium
CCCCACCATCGCCACCATGGGTCTGACCAAGATCATCGAGGACACGGTGGCTGGCGGCGGCATCCAGGGCTCGGTGCACTTCATCGAAGGCGATCACTCCTCGATCCTGGACCCCACCACCAATGCAGCAGCCACCGCCGAGATGCAGGCGCAGACCGTGGAATTCGTGCTCACGTCGGGCACATCCCTGACCCTGGTGGACGAAACCGTGGTGGACACGACCCCCTGATCGGCTTTTATCCTGAGAATTGGCGCCGCCCGGCCCTTCGATACCTTCGAAGGGACCGGGCGGCTCCTTTTTTCGGAGCCCAAGATTCCATCCGGCGCACCGGATATTTAGCCTAGGAGCACGCGCGGCCCGGGGGGGACGTGGGGAATACGGATCAGATCCATGTGGAACCCTAGTGGCGAAGCGTGGGACCGATCGGGTTCGGCCCCCCTCCGATGGACCGCTCCCAACCCTTCCAAGGCTGAACCCCGTGGACAACCCCTCCCTATTCGACCCTAGCGACTCCGAAGTGCCGCAGACTACTAAGAAGAAGGCCAAAAAGGCCGCAGCAGAAGCCGCTCCCGCCGCCTCCAAGGGCAAAGGTGCCAGCGGCGCCCGGGACATCTCTGTGGCCGAGTTCTTCGAGAAGAACCGGCACATGCTGGGCTTCGATTCCCCTTCCAAGGCCATCCTGATGGCGGTCAAGGAGGCCGTAGACAACAGTCTGGATGCCTGCGAGGAGGCCTCGATCCTACCCACCATCCGGGTCGAGCTGGAACAGATCGGCGACTCCTTCTTCAAGGTCTGCATCGAGGACAACGGACCAGGCATCCCCGACACGCAGATCGGCAAGATCTTCGGCAAGCTCTTATACGGATCCAAGTTCCACAAGCTCAGCCAGAGCCGCGGCCAACAGGGCATCGGTATCTCGGCCGCCGGCATGTATGGCAAATTGACCACGGGCAAACCCGTGCGCGTGATCTCCAAGACGCGCCGCGGCCGCCCGGTGGAGGCGATCCTCTCGATCGACTCCCTGCGCAACAAACCCGAGATCCACTCCAGCCAAGAGATCGAATGGCCGGAGCGCAAGCACGGCACGCGTGTGGAAATCGAGATGGAAGCCACCTACAAAAAAGGCGTCCGCTCGGTGGACATGTATCTCAAGCAGACCGCCATCGCCAACCCGCACCTGACCTTGATCTTGGTGGATCCGAGTGGCGAAGAATTCGTCTACGACCGCAACACCAAGGAAAAGCCGGCCAAGACCATCGACATCAAACCCCACCCCCACGGCGTGGAAATGGGTCGCTTGATCACCATGCTCAAGGAGACCAGCTGCCGCTCGATCTCCGGCTTCCTGCAGGAGGAATTTTGCCGCGTGGGCCCTACCCTGGCCAAGCGCATCATCAAGGAAGCGGGCAATGGACTCACCGAAAAGTCCTATCCCACGCGCACCGCGCGCGAGCAAGCGGGGCACCTGCACCGGGCGATCAACTCCACCAAGATTTCTTCGCCGCCCACGGACTGCATTGCGCCGATCGGTGACGACCTGCTGCTCAAGGGCCTCAAGAAGGAGCTCACCGCGGACTTCTATGTGACCGCCAGCCGGCCTGCGGCCGTCTACCGTGGCAACCCCTTCCAGATCGAAGTCGGCATCGCTTACGGCAAGCCGGGCGGCGTGGGTTTGGAGCTGACCGACACCGGTCGCATCCAGAAGAAGACCAAGGCCGAAAAAGCCGTGGAAGACCTGGTCGCCAACGCGGATGAACCCGCGCGCATCCTGCGCTTCGCCAACCGCGTGCCCCTGCTCTATCAGCAGTCCGGCTGCGCGATCACCAAGAGCATCACGCAGACCAACTGGCGCACCTACGGCCTGAACCAACCGCGCGGCTCCCTGCCCGTGGCTCCGATGGCGATCATGGTTCACATCGCTTCGGTTTGGGTACCCTTCACCTCCGAGTCCAAGGAAGCGATCGCCTCCTATGACGAGATCATCACCGAGGTCAAGCGCTGCCTGCAGGACGCCGGCCGCAAGCTCGGCATCTACATTCGCAAGGGCAAGCGCCTCAAGCGCGAGTTCGACAAGCGCGAATACATCGAAAAGTACATCCCCCACATCGGCATCGCATTGCAAGAGATCCTGGATCTGGACGACACCGAACGCGACGACACCGTAGAAACCCTCGAAGACGTGCTGCACCGCTCGCGCAAGTTCTAGACCTCCAGCACATCTCTAGTTATGGCTAAGAAAAAAGCATCCAAGAAAAAGGCAGTGACCAAAAAAGCTGCCACCAAGCTGACCGATCTGGACAAGAAAACGATCAAGGTCATCACCACCACCGCCTACGGCGTGCACAAGAAGATCCTGGGTCGCACCCTACCCGAACTCAGATTCCCGGTGCGCTCCCTCACGAACGTCTCCTACACCAAGAAGGTGGGTTACTTCGAGCTGGGCAAGGGCCGCAAGGCGCGCGCTCTGACCGTCAACACCGTCAAGAGTTTCGCCCAGACCCTGCGCCTCATGTCCCTCTCGAAAGAGATGGTCGAAAACGCCAACTTCGCCACAAAACGAGAGGCGTATTACATCTCCAAGAACTGGAGCGACGCCAAGTTCGCCGCCCAGCCGGAGTCCGACGCGGTCATGGACGACATCGAGGCCCTGGCTAGCCTCGAAGGCCTAACCCGCGAACAACTGCGTTTCCGCCCCGAAGAGCACGGCGGCGCCCTGGCCGGCGAGCTCACCGTCATCGACCGCGACCGCACCACCGGCAACGAGATCCGCATCGACTGCACCGCCATGGGCAGCGGTGCGTACACGATCCCGTCCTCGGTCGAACATCTCAAGTTCGAGACCAAGGCCAAGTTCATCCTGGCTATCGAAACCGGCGGTATGTTCCACCGCCTCAACGATCACCAGTACTGGCGCGACGCCAACTGCATCCTGATCTCCATGGGCGGAGTCCCCTCCCGCGCCCAACGCCGCTTCATGCGCCGCCTCTCCGACGAAAAGAAACTACCGATCTTCTGCTTCGTCGACTGCGACCCCTACGGCATCGCCAACATCTACCGCACCTTGAAAGTGGGCTCCGGCAACGCCGCCCACATCAACCGCTTCTTCTGCGTACCCAAAGCCCAATTCCTCGGCGTCACCCCCCAGGACATCATCGACTTCAAACTAGAAGACGCCACCCACCCGCTCAAGCCGGTCGACATCAAGCGCGCCAAAGACGCCCTAAAAAACGACCCCTTCTTCAAGGCCCACGCCCCCTGGAAGAAGGCCATCACCCAAATGCTAAAGATGGGCGTACGCGCCGAGCAGCAGGCATTGGCCAAGTGGGGTCTCAACTTTGTGCTCGAGGAATACCTGCCGCGCAAGCTGAAAGACAAGAAGAGCTTCTTGCCGTAGTGACCCGCGCCCGCCCCCACACGGGGCCGCCCACCACGCAGCCCACGAGGAGGAGATGTGTCGAGACTCCCCCTCCACATCTGCCAAACGCGACCCCCGGCTTCGTTGGGGGTCGCGCTTTTGTAGGTGGAAGGATGGCCTGTGGAACCCGGCTCCCCACGAAAAACGCCCTTGTAGCCCGTAAGACAGTCTTATGTAGGTTTGGGAGACGGCCGATAATGATTTTACTAGCCAGCCAGCCCCCCATAACATATTTTCAAGTCCCGTACTCATTCTTCCACCCGACCCCATGGCACAGCCCAAAACACGACTTGCCGGCTACGCGGCCCTGCTCGATAGCTACAACCTGGAAGCCATCCCCAACTGGCACCGATCCTTGGTGGCCTCGGGCGGTACGCACCGCATCCGTGACGAGGATGGGCTCAAGGAGGAAACCTACCCCGCCAAGTATTGGCCTGGAGACTCCCCAGGTGGGCAACTCGAATTCGCACTCAAGTACGACGGAACCAATCTAGCCATCCTTGCGACACTGTTTGAGGTCATGCCCGAGGAAGATCTTCTGGAGTACGTTCGCTCGAAGCCAACGGGGAAATACGCACGCCGGGCTTGGTTCCTATTTGAATTCCTTACAGGCAGGCCTCTTCCTTTGGAGGATGTTCAGCAAGGCAACTACGTGGACCTGCTCGACGCCGATCGGTACTACACGGTTTCCAACCCCAAACAAGTCCGGCGCCAGAGGATCAATGACAATTCACTGGGCAACCGCTCCTTCTGCCCGACAGTTCGCCGAACCGTGACCCTGGCTGAATTCGAAGCCGCAGACCTGCCCGCTCGCTGCCGGAAAGTGGTCGAGCCCTATCCTCCCGAGTTGCTCAAGCGCGCCCTCAACTACCTCTACTCAAAGGAAACGAAGTCCTCCTTCGAAATCGAAAAGGATCGGCCCTCCCCCAACAGAACCGACCGTTTCGTCGCACTCCTCCAGTCCGCTGAAACGGAAGATTACTGCAACAACTCCCACCTTGTCGAATTGCAAAACAGGATCGTCGACAAGAGGTTCGCAGAAGGACAATACCGGGATACGCAAAACTATGTGGGCGAATCGGTCAGCTGGCAGAATGAAAAAGTGCACTTCGCTGGTCCTCAGCCGGGCGATCTGCCCAGCATGATGGAAGGCTTCATTGAAGCTCACCAACATTTGGAAGACAGCCAAGCGCCAGCGGTCTTACACGCCGCGACAATGGCCTTTGGCTTCGTCTTCCTGCACCCCTTTGAAGATGGCAATGGTCGCATTCACCGTTTCCTAATCCACAACATCCTCGCCCGCCGCGGATTCACTCCCGAAG
>JAAETM010000559.1 GCA_024228395.1 bacterium
ATGCGCTTTGTTGCCGTCAAATCGGCGGATCAACAGGCCGCAGGGATGGCGCTGAAGACCCGCAACCTGTTTGTTCGCCAGAAGACCCAGGCGATCAATGCGCTGCGCGGGCATCTGGCAGAGCATGGTGTTGTAGCCCCTGTGGGCACGGTGCATCTCAAACGGTTGCAATCCGCCATGACTGACGAGGGGAACGCTTTGCCTGAAGCTGTTGTTCTGCACGCAACAATGATCCTCGATCAGATCGCCGATTTGGAAACGCGGATTGATGCTCTGGAAAAAGAGATTTCGGCAACCTCCCGCAAGGACGAAACGGCGGCACGACTCATGACTGTTCCCGGGGTTGGCCCTATAACGGCGGCAGCAATACTGGCTTTTGCACCCGATCCAAGCATCTTCAAACGGGGGCGAGACTTCTCAGCGTGGATGGGGCTGACGCCAAAACAGCATTCATCTGGTGGCAAGGAAAGGTTGGGTCGCACCTCAAAGATGGGACACCGAGATTTGCGGCGACTGCTCATCGTGGGTGCCATGGCCGTTACCCAGTGGGCTGATCGCAAAGGGGCTCAGCCGGGTTCATGGCTCGCACGCATGTTGGAACGCAAGCCAAAAATGCTGGTTGCAGTCGCGTTAGCGAACCGCATGGGCAGGATTATCTGGGCACTTCTCGCCCATGGTGGAACATACAATTCTCATCTGGAGACGGCGAAAGCCTGAGCAGATGGGTATGTGAGCAGGTCATTGGAAAAGTAAGGGCAAACGATCAATGAGATGGGAACGGGAAAACCAGAAACCGGACGAGGCGCACAAAGCGCGCGTGAGCGAAATGGACCTGATCCTCGTATCTCCATACGGGCCCGCGGCGTGTCAAAGCCGCAATCAGAGGTCGGACACACGTCAGAACCCGATCACATTGCCAAAACCAAACCAAGAAATCGCTTGCATTACCCGGGGCGTCCACACACGTCC
>JAAETM010000560.1 GCA_024228395.1 bacterium
ACGGGCCGAAACCTGCATGACTTTATCGGGGAAGTCACCACCGCGGTACTGCACGGGGCCCACTTGCCGAAGCTATTGGGGTAGGGTATGCTGGCTCGTGGCCACTCAGGACCCCGCCTGAGGGCTGCTAGAACGGCGATTATACCCCGTGAACGCTTACCTCCCCTTTTGAATCCCTGCTCACTAATGAAGTTTGATACTCAGTTTCTTGTGGCCCTCATTCTTGGCTTGTTCCTCTTTAGTTGCGGCTCCGAGAGTCTTCCCGGTGACGAGGAAGCGGCTGTCGCGAGCGCCAATACGAAATGGAAGATACACGCCGAGATGATGGTTCACCTTCGCACTGCAGAACAGGCCGTGGCCGGCTTTAGCGCTTCCGAAGGTGCGGACTATGCAGCCCTTGCGGGGGATCTTCAGGAAGCTCTCACCTTGCTCACGGCCGACTGCACCATGACCGGCGCGGCGCATGACGCACTGCATGAATGGCTGTTGCCCTACATGGAGCTGGTGGACAACCTGGGTGACGCCCAGGATGAGGCTTCATCGGAACAGGTTTTTCGCTCGCTTGAGGCAGCGTTCCAGGAATTCAATCTATCGTTTGAATGAAGGCTCTTCCGTGATCATTTTGGTCATACACCGTCATCGAGCAGCGTTTGGGGGGGTAGGGAAAATCCAACACCAAACGTGACCCCCCTTAGTCGCTCTGCGGGGCGTCCGCGTGACACTGGGTCACCCTCTTTGCATGCCCTTGTAGTGAAGGTGGTTGATTTCAATCAGGGCGGCGAGCGTCCGGCGATTCCCAGATAACGGAGTTAGCAGAATCACGGTTATCCGAGAAAGAAAACCATCTGCCGAGACACCGCGTTATGATGCTGCGCCCTTTTCCGTCGGGGGGCTTATGAACGTACCCCAGCGCAAAACGCTTCTTATCGCCCTAGTGGCGATTTTCTTTACACAGACTTGGTTTGTGTATTCTGACCCTATCGGTGCCCAAACTCGATTGAGTGACCACGCAATCCAGGGGCGGGGGTTATGGTTGAAGCACAATTGCCAAAGTTGCCATCAACTCTTCGGATTCGGCGGGTTTCTTGGCCCGGATCTGACCAATGTGGCCAGCCGTTTTGCCGATTCAAATGGGACACGATTCGACGCGCGCTTGGCGACCATTCTGACAGAAGGTTCCAAGGTCATGCCGGCTTTCCATCTGGATCGGGAACAACGCGACAAACTGGCCAGCTACCTCCGTGAAATCAATGAAGCGGGCGTGGGTCAACCCCGTGCGGCTTCCGCCATCACCCCCCACGAACATTTCTCCAGCATCGTGCAAAAGGTGATTCCACCTGCAGGCTGGACCGATGCGGAAGCCCGCGGCTGGGCGTTGATGGAAATGCACAGTTGTATTAGCTGCCACCTGCCCAACAAATCGAGCTCCTTACAAGCTCCCAGGCTCACAACGCTCGTGGGTGTATCCGGCGAGGACCGCGTGCGCAAAGTGCTAGCTCAAGGGTCACTAGAAAAGGGCATGCCCAACTTCGGTTTGTCAGCTGATAAGATCGAATCCCTGGTGCAGATGCTGATCCGCTTGCAAGATGCCGATGAAGGCATCCGCGCTGGATACGGAACCGTGAAAGGCGTCAGCACTAGATCTCTCAAGGACCTGCCATGGTTCGAGTATTCTAGATGATCGCAAAACTCCGACCCGCTGGCATGGACCGCGGTGAGCGCATGGTCCTCGTGCTGATTGCGAGCGCTTTGGGCTGTGTCGTGCTTTCCCTGACCTTCGGTGCCCTGGGAGCTTTGGCCTACATGCCCGCCGCATCCGAAACCCTGCTTGAGGGTGGAGTCAGCCTGGCCCAATTGCGCCCCCTGCACACGACTTTTGCCTCCGCGTGGCTTTTCCTCGCTGCCGCCGCAGGTGCCTACGCATACCTAAACACAGAGTTTGGTGAAACCACCGCCGGAGATGCTTGGCGCTTTCGCATTCAAATGGTGCTGTGGGGACTGGCTGGCCTGGGCGCGATCTTCACCCTGCCGTTTGGCATTGTTTCCGGGCGCGAATACTTGGCCCTACACCCTGCGCTCTCGCTCATGATTTGGGTGGGTTGGGCCCTGTTCTGTTGGACTTTCATATCCAAGGTACGGAGAGAATTCTTCGCCCGGCCGGTGTACGTCTATATGTGGAGTGTGGGCATGCTGTTCTTCCTGTGGACCTTTGCAGAAGGCCATGCCTACCTGTTGCCGTGGATGAAACAGCGCCCCCTGGCAGACCTTCAGGTGCAGTGGAAGTCCTGCGGCACCCTGGTCGCGTCTTTCAACCAGATGGTTTACGCGGGCTTGTTGTATATCGGTGTGCAAAAGTCTGGGGATGAGAGCTTAGGGCACTCGAGGAGCGCCTTCGCCTTGTTCGGTATCGGCCTGCTGAACTCATTCACCAACTATGTGCACCACACGTATCACCTGCCCCAGGCGGAATTCCTTAAGTGGATATCGTTCGTTGTAAGTATGTTGGAGGTCATCATCCTTGTGATCGTGATCAAGGAGGTTGTGCAGGCTCTGCGCGCCAAATCTCTCGCAGGCGTTGCCATTTTCGATGCGAGCACCTCCCTGTTTGGCCTGGCCAAGTCCTGGAACATGTGCCTTCTGTTCCTCGCCCTCTTGATATCGATTCCGCCCCTCAATACACTGATCCACGGAACCCATGTGGTCATGGCGCACAGCATGGGATCCGAACTCGCCATCGACAGCTATATCCTGCTCGGCTCCTTCGCATTCATCCTGGGCTCACTGTTCCCCGACCCCAAGGTCGGTGAAGCGCTCATCCACGCCCCCCGGGTCCAAAGCTCTATCCGATTCCTGAACGTGTTCCTGGTTTGCTTGGTTGTGCTATTGGTGGTCGAAGGATTGACGATTGGCATCACGCGTTACCTGGGCAGTCCCGCGCCCGAATGGCTGATTGCATTTCCTCCATTCTTCTTGGTTTTCGGGCTGGGCGTTGCGTTTTTTTTCTTACGTCTAATCGTGTGCTGGTTACCACTGATGTTGGCCCCCGCCGCATTTCGAAACCGCAGTTCCATTCATTCGAACTAATCAGAATTGGCTGGTGTTGTTATCGCGCCTGGGGATGGTGAAAGCGGAGGCCGTCGTTGCCCATCCCAAAGCCCACCACAACGTTGCAAACCACCATGCCGCTTGGCCGTCCGTCGATGCTCCCCGCAGTGCCGGTTGCGTCAATCACTCCAACGCATGGCCATAGGAGGGGATTGCGGACAAAAACCAGGTGATCGGCGCGGTCCAAGCTGCGAGGCGGCCATAGACCCTGGGGAAGTATCCACTTCTGCTGAGAAGGGTTTGGATGATCAAGGCCAGGACCACCACCTAAGCAAGCAACAGGAGCGATGGCATTGGAGTTTTCGGCACAGCAGGACTGCCAATCACGGAGATGAGCCCCAGCATAGGGCCCAAGCAAGATACCGAAAGCGCTTGGCCTTGTTCCCCTTGCCGAACATGGGTTCGACTACGGGGTCGATTGCAGGGGATTCGGAGCTTCGAGGAGAGGGGCCGGGAGCGCCCATTGCGATGCTGAGAAACGACTTGAAAGACGCCTGAAGGACACTTCCTGGGCTATCTCATGCAGCCTGATCGCGAGTTGATAGGATTGATTACCTGGAATTCCTGCCTCTTACTCCCAGTCAGATCACACCATGGCACTTTCCACTCTTCTTGCGCTTGTTTTCTTGGCTTCCCCTTCCCAAACACCCGAGCACAGCGTCATATACACTGAGATTCCGGGCTCGCCTACCTCGGTTGTCCCTGGAACCATGGGCAGTGTATTCGACGCATTCAATGAAGTACGCGCCTCCCCCTCTGGCAATCACTGGGTCCTGACTTGCAAGCGTGATACATCAAATGGTTTTGATGATGTGACCATTGTCGACGGGTCCTTGCTTTTCTTGCAGGCGGTCACCCCTCTCCCGTGGAACGTGGCGCAAGTCTGGTTCGCAGGATGGACCGATGTGAATGACGCGGGGCACCTATTGGTGGTATCCGCCCCGTTGAGCAGCGCCATATTCACTTCGGAATTGGTTTTCAGTGCAGACATGGGCTCCTCCTGGGCTATTCGTGAAACGAAAGGTGGTCCCGCTCAAGGAATTCCGGGCGCATCGTGGAGTTTCTTCCTCGATCCACGTCTTTCCTCAAACGGGAGTTCGGGGTTTCGCTCCCAACTGGAGGGTATGACCTCTTTCACGGACGAAGCCCAACACTTCAACATGTCGCTCTTGGCCCAGAGCGGAGCCACCGTGCCAGCCGGGCAAGTCGGCAGCTTGACTATTGGTCAAATCGACATTCAAAGCAAGGGAATAGAAGTCTCCAATGATGGTGCCCATAGCTTTACCCGAGTGACCCTCGGAGGCAGCAAGGACGCCGTCCTGCTCGATGGAAATGTGGTGCTAGAAGAAGGCACAACAATTCCCGGCGCTGGTTTCACGCGCCCCATCGATCACATCGATGGAGTGCACATGACTCCAGACGGCACCTGGTTCGCTTGGGGCCGCAACACCTCCATCACCTACAGGGATTGGGTCGTCGAGGATGGGACGGTCATAGCACAGGAGTTTGGACCCATAATCCCAGGCTCTCCCGAACTTTGGGGCAGTACCTCGAACTTCTCCGGGGCCTTTGGTTTTGCCCGGGGTCACGCCAACGGAGAAACACTGGTCTATGGCACATTGTTCAATGGTAGCGGGGAGTGGGTTCTGGTGCGGGACGGTAGCGAGATTGTGATGCGACGCGGCGATCCGATAGACGTGGATGGCAATGGACTATTCGATGACAATGCCCTGATCGGCTCCATCCACGGTATGTCCGACTGGACCTCCTCGGGGGACATTTGGATCATTTGTAGCCTGACTACGACCACCTGGGGGCAATTGGGCGATGCGTTGATCAAGCTTGAGTTTGGAACCAGCAATACGACGGGTGTTCCCTTCTGCTCCCCTGCCGACTCCAATTCCACCGGCGTGCCCACGGAGCTCTCCGGCAGTTTCGGCTCTGGCGTGGGCAGCGACCTGCACTTGGAGATCACCAGCGGCCCGCCCAATCAGTTTGGATACATGCTGATGGCCACCGGAAGAAACGTTCCTGGCATTTCCATCAGCCAAGGGCATCTGTGCCTTGTCGGCTCATTGGGTCGTTTCAACGTCGCTGGGGGCCAACAGAACTCCGTAGGCATCTTCAGCAATTCTGGGGTGTTTGACAACTTGGTAAATACGGCCACATCATCGGGAGGCACGGGCTTCGATGTCCCCCTCAACATGCCACTGCAAGGCAACCCCATGGTCACCGCAGGCAGCATCTGGAACTTCCAGTTGTGGCACCGCGAGAACGGTGGAGCCTCCAACTTCTCCAATGGGTTGGCTGTGCTCTACTAAGATCCCAATTCAAACCAGATGGAGCAAGGGGCCAACGTCGGTTGGTCCCTTGTCGTTTCCTGCCCGGAATTCCGACATGTGACGTGCTTTGGAGTAAACCGGGATGTGACCCTAGACTAGCGTTTCGCACTTCTCAGGGCTGGGTTTGGGCCCTCACTGATCAACTTTCGTGGCCTGCGCTCTGTTAGTCGCACGCCCCCAACTCGAAGCTGGTGGTACTTCGCCAAGCAACTCAGAGGAGGGGACATGCGTGCCGATAGTATCCCACAATCACTTCAAAATGTACTGCGAGGATTCGAA
>JAAETM010000561.1 GCA_024228395.1 bacterium
CTCAAAGTGCCCGGGCTCCCCGCCAGGCGATCCCATTTGAAAAGACCCGGGTGGGATCCAGCGCATGCGCTGCGTGACCCCAGAGAGTTCCAGCTCCACAAAGGGTCCTTGGCGATCCTCCCCCCAGCCCGAAGCCCAGGCGGGCGGCACCCCGCGATCCAGGGGGTGGCTCTGCAATTGAGTTTTCTCCCAGGATGCCATCGGTCGCCAGTCTAGCACAGCAAGCGGGTAGAATGCGGGTGGTGAGCGCTCGAAAACGGCATCCACCATTCCCTACGAGCACACCACCCGCCCAGGGGAGATTCGCGGGCGGGAAATCCCACCCGACCGGTCGCGGTCCGGGTCATAGGTGCAACATCTGTGCACCCCTGCTCTCGGGACAAGCGGAAGCCCAGGTTGTGGTTCGCATCATGCTCGTCGATCCACCGATTCCGGTACGCTGGTCGCACGTTCCTGGCATCATTCCAGTAGGAGCCACCACGGTTCACCCGCTTGGAGCCCTTGTGGCCCGCGCCGCTAGTCATTGTACCCTGGGCCCCAATGCGATTCTAGGCATCGACCGCTGGCCGCCGAAGCAGATCTGCCCGGCGGAAGGAGCGCGAGCGCGTATGGGCACAAATAGCCAAGGCCGCGTCCCCACGGGCCTGGAGCTGCGCGCTGTCGATCCATCCCGCCTCAAAGGCCTGCTCCCAGCGTCTCCTGGCCATCCTATAGCGTCGCTTGCGGCGGGAGGTCAGGCCCAGGTGGTCCGCGAAGACCCGATAACCCACCAAGGTCAGCCCACTGCGCGAGCGCTGGATGCGCTCGCGGTGCAATTCCAGGCCCAGGCGATCGTGAATCCATGTTCGAGCCTCCACCAGGCTGGTCCTTCGATCCCCGCGAACCCACCAAACCACATCGTCCATGTAGCGCACCATGCCCAACGTATGCTCTTGCCCTTGCAGGTAACGGTCGAAAGGAGCCAGGTACAAATTGGCAAACCATTGGGAGGTCAAGGCTCCGATCGGTAGACCTTTTCCGGCCTGGTGGGAATAGGCTTCGAGCATGCGGGCCAAGAGTGCAAGCAGGCGGGGGCACCGGAACAAACGAGCCAGGTGCTCCAGCAAAATCCCGTGGTCAATCGAAGCAAAGTAGGAGCGCACATCCACCTGTACGTACCAGGGAAAGCGGGATAGCATAGCTTGGGAACGTTTGGCGGCTGCCAGGGATCCCTTCCCCTTGCGACAGGCGAAGCAGTCATTCACCAGAGCTCGCTCGATGCGCGGGGCTAACCC
>JAAETM010000562.1 GCA_024228395.1 bacterium
AACCCTGAAAGGGTGCGTGAGCCGCCATGGCTCAGCGCTGAGTCGATAAAACGGTGAGGTGAAGAAAGGAGGTCCATCAACAACACCGAAGCCTACCTGTGCGAGTCCACGCTTGTACAGAACGCTCTGCTCGAACCTCGCATCTACCGCGGGGGTACGCAGCTAGGGTCGTCCCACCGGAGAGCCCGGAGAAGGGGCGGTCACGAAGGAGCCAGGCAGAGTGACTTCGGGAGACGGCATTTCGGCCTGTTGGGTGTGCCAGTTACCGCCCTTGAATGAAGCACGGGGGACTCTACCCTGCGAGTCTTCCCGGCGCCGAAGACGTGGGTATCGGCGTCGGACCCTGCGGGTGATGCGTGTCGCCGCCTGGAGACAATGGCGCTGAGTTGTACCGGTGAGATTCCAAGCCGTCCGACGCTCGGTAAGCCGGGCCTATAAGCCACAGGTGAAATGGCCCCGGCGAGGCGGCGGTGAGGAGAAGCTCGTCTGAGCCGCCTCCTCTTTGGGGATCACAGCAGATCCGGAGTAGCTGAAAAGCCACCCAGTGGCACGAGTGAAAGGAGAAACCGTAGAAGACGGACAACGGCACTGATCACATGGGGTAGTTAGCCTCCCCGAATGAAGCCACCAAATGGCCCGCCCTCGCTCTTGTAGGGAAACCCGAGGAGACGCTAAGAAACACTCTCAAATAGGTCAGCGGCCCGAAGACCGTGGTCCCAAGACGTGACAGACACACCATGAGTAGGAAACTGAAAGTGCATTCATTGACCGGCCGGATCGACCTGGAAAGGGGACTTCTGGCCTTCAAAGCGGTGAAGCGAAACAGAGGGGCCGCAGGCATCGACAAGGTCAGCATCGAGATGTTCGAGGCAAACCTGCACGAGAACCTGACAGCCCTGGCCCGGGACTTGAAGGATGGATCCTTCAGACCACGTCCATTGAGACGAGTCAATATCCCAAAAGGTCCCGGATCAAAGAAGCTTCGCCCGTTAGGGATTCCAGTGGTGCGCGATCGGGTCGCTCAGGAGGTGCTCCGTGGCCTCCTGGCACCGATCTTCCAACCGACGTTTCATGAGGCATCCTTTGGATACATCCCGAAGCGCAACTGCCACCAGGCCATCGAGCGGTTGTTGGAGTTTCACAGGCAGGGGCATCGGGTCGTTCTTGACGCCGACGTCACCGCTTTCTTCGACAACATACCGCATCAGGTCATCATGGCAGCTCTGGCTGAGAAAGTAGCGGATGGCAACATCCTACGCCTAGTCGAGAAGTTTCTCACTGCTGGCGTCATGGAGAATAAGGTCTTCAAGCCCACTACGGTGGGCACGCCGCAAGGCGGAGTGATCTCGCCCCTCCTGGCGAACATGGTACTCAACTACCTCGATTGGACTCTGGCAGACGCCGGCTATCGCTTCGCGCGATATGCCGACGACTTCGTCATCGTTTGCTCGACGAAACAGCAGGCGCAAGAGGCACTGACCCTTGTTCGCAGCGTGCTCAAGGACCTGGGACTGGCCCTCAGTCCAGAGAAGACGAAAATCACGACCTACG
>JAAETM010000563.1 GCA_024228395.1 bacterium
ACAGATGAGGCAACACCCGGCCCTAAGTAGCAAGACTGGTGAGGCAATGCGATGGGGCAATGTAGTTGACGCTGGGCAGGGTGGCTCGCAGGCCCCGAAGGTGCAAGGATTTGGGAGTTGAACTTGATTGAATTTACACCGCTACTCTTGCTCTACCGCGATCACAGCTCAAGAGCATGCCACTCGTCGCTGGTGAAGTCCTCCGTGGAATCAAATGTGCCATCCCTATCGGTGTCAAAGAGAACGACACGGACTTGGGACGCAAGCCTAGAAGAGAGGGCGGCTGGAGGGGATTCCGTTAGGATTGTCGGGTGACTCAGGGTGATAGGGACCATTCAGTCTATTATCCGGTTGATTATTCCTCGGCTCCGGAGGGTCGCTTCCGTCCATTTGTGATTCGCAGCCTTCCCTATTCATCGGTGGACAGTCGTGGCATGGTTCCCTTGTTGTCAATGAGGCGTTACTTCGCTTTCATGCCGTTGAGGTACTGCCCACTGTTTTGCAAATCCAAGTCCCCGGTTGGTGTCCAAATCGACCACTCTCCGGTCATCAAATTGTCAGCAAATTCTCCCTCTCCGCGCTTGCTGCCATCTGGGTACCACATGGTCCACTTGCCAATTCTGTTGCCGTCTTCAAAGGATCCGCGCTGAGCCAAGCATGTCCAAGAATATGGATCTCCTGTTCCATTGACGTCCTCATAGAAATAGTGCCAAAGTCCCCATCTGTGGACCGGCGTTCCCTCGGGAGGGTTTGGCACAGGCTTGCTCACTCCGTATGCGACTTGAGGCTGAGTTCCGAAAAGAAACGAGGGGAGCTTGCCATGAACTTGTATGTCAGGAATATCGGTTGAAACGTAAATATGCCCGTCTGGAACTGCAGCTAGCAATTCCTCGCGAGTTGGCGTCGAAAATCCATTGGTAGATGCTGTTTGGTATCCACTGCCCGCTTCCTTGTCACTGCAAGAAGCGAGCATGCAACATATTGCCAGTGCGTACTTCAACTTCATGGACTTGATGATACCGACTGTGGATAGCAGTTCCAAATGGGCACTTCCGGGGGAGCAGCGGGAAGCGAGGTGGGGTTTGGTGGTTGGCTCGGTATGTCGCTCGCAGATGTGGCTCCGCTTGTCTCCGAGGTCGATGCCGGTCACTGTTTCCGCGCGAAATATGGGGGATGTGCTATCGTTTTTCAGAGGCTGACCATGAAGCCAATGCACATGTAGGTGGCTCTAGCTTTCCGCGTGAATCTGGCTTTTGCAGCCAGAGTTGACTCTGGGTCTATGTCAAATTGACATGGGCAGCTCTGGTTCCCCCCTCTGGTTGTCTCCATTGGCTGGTTGCTCACAGGGTGCAGGGTTCGCGTAACGCATCAGGGTCTCCCGAATGGGCACCCAGGCCAGTCCAGTCTTGCCGAGCCACAGCAGCAGCCCCAATTCCCAGTCCCTTACCCGTGGGGGGCGAAACTGAAATCGCCAGAATTCTGCGCTTATTGGTAGCCGTCAACACTCGGCATTATTACTGATATCCGAGCCCAGGATGGACGTCTCATCCGACGCCTAGATGCGGACGAAAACGGCTCCGGGGCATTCTCATTCCCCGAGGATGACCGCGGGTACGCAAACGGACTTGCCGAGCCGCTAAGAGGTAAAGGCTTTCCCCTTCGAGCCGCGCCCTGCCAAAAAAAGCAGGGGTGTCGAGACCGGACGACTTCCAACATCAATCGGGGTCCAAATCGTTGCGACGCGCAACGATTTGGACCCCGATAAACGGTGGAGGCTGTCCTGTCTGGTACCTCTACTGGACTTCGAAAGGCCCCATGTCGGCAACCGGGGCGGGTCCGACACCCGTATCCGGTGTCAAGGGATCGTCCACAAAGCGCGGGTTGCCGTCCATGTCAAGGGTTATGAACATGGGCCAGGCGGTTTTGTCCGCAGCGTCGATGCAGGGCGACGCGGCCGAAAGGCGGTATGGGCCCTGGGGCGTGGTTACGAACAGGGGGTCCAGGGCGATGGAATTGGGAAACTTGGCCGGGTCCGGCGGGTCTTCTCCGGGTTCGCCCACCAGCATGTTTTCCACGCAGGAGTAATAGACCCGGTGGGCTTTGACCTGGGACTTGCCGATCGAACCCCGGGAATCCGTGTTCCCCCAAAATATGGATGAGGAGACCAATCCGAGGCCTCCCACGTAGGCGCCACCATAGTTGTCCGCGTCACCACCCATGATTTGGCAGCCGACGATGTCCACAACCGAAGTGGGCCCGCCAAAGACGGCGCCTCCGTCACCCCCATTCTCAATTCCGATGTTCACTAGCGCCACTTGCACCGTGTTCCCCAAGAATTGACTGTTGTAGATTTCGCAGACGGGGGTGAGGTAGAACCCGGTCGATATGGCACCTCCCACGTTGGAATCATTGTCGTCGAAGAGAGAGTCAGAAACGCGAACCAAACCACTGTTGACGTAAATCGCGCCACCATAGGCCGCCGTACCATATGTCCAACGGGGCAAAGCTGTATTGCCAACAAACCGACAGCGTTCGACAATGAGGCTGCCGTCGCCGTTATACATCGCTCCCCCGCGTACCGAACCACCGCGGGACTCGGCTCGGTTGCCCGAGAAGATCGAATCCCTAATCACCATATCTCCTGATTCGTTGTATATCGCGGCCGCATTGGAGGAATAATCAGATGCCCAATTGGACGTGAATGTACATGACTCAATGGTGGCATCCCCAGTATCTGAGTAGATGCCTCCACCCTTGCTGGCCACGCAGAACGAGAAACTGCAGTTTGCAATGACGGGGCTGCTGGCGGTGAGGTTCACGCCCGCGCCATTTCTACGCGTTCCAGTTGCCCCCCACAGGTGCCCAGTTTGCAAGTCAAACCCATCCAAGCGCGTATTTGCATCCGCACCATTCATGGTCACAATGTTCCAGTTGTTTGAGGAATGGATATCAAAGACACCAACTGTCACATCATCCCGATTGATGTCCGCACTGAGAGCCGTTTGGTTGAGAACCGGATCGCGTTGCGTGAGTTGGGTTTCTGTTCCCGTGAACCCCCCGTAGACTTTCACTCCGCTGGGAATCGTGTACGTCTCGGCCTGGGAACCGCCCGGATCCGAAACATAGTACGAGCCCGCGGCAACCCAAATTTGATCCCCGGGCTGCGCGAGCGCTAGGGCCGGGTGCAAATTCGTAAAGGCGTTGCTCCAAGAGTTTCCTGAGGCTGCTCCGGTGGCGGAAGCATCCACAAAAATTACCGAGGGGAAGGACACCGGTTGAAATCGCGACTTGCTTGCAACCTGGACCTTGTCGAAAATGACTTGACCCGTGGCTTCGGGCGCCATGGGCAGTAGCGCGAAACCGAACAAGCACAGTCCTGTGCAGATATTTTTCATGGGAACGGCCAAAGGGGGTAGGGCTTCAAAACCAGTGAAAACAATTCCACTTGATGATTTTGCAATGCTCACACCCTACCAACAGATCCGGAATTTGGGGCCCAGTAGCCCAAATTTCATTATTTTTGGCTCATTCCCCGCATCACGACTCCAGGAAGATTCCATCCCGGTTCCATGCGGCCATGCTCCGCCCGCATGTCACGAGCGCGGCACAATCCAAGTCCGCACGTGATCCCGAGGCGTGTACGTTGTCACGGTCTTCATTTGTTTCCCGCCTGGTACCTTCCTGTCAAAACATGTGACGACGTACGCGGCTCGGGATCACTGGGTGGGCTGTCAATCGAGGGTTAGCCCGCACCTTTCATGAAGCACCTGGATTCATTCTTGGCTTGGGTGTGTATGTGGAGAAATGGCGGGATGGGAGTGTTGCGACCTTGAAGTTGCCCGAAGTAGGCTTTGAGCATCCGACAATCGACACACTTTACCCCTTCTTCTGCCAGAAGTAGGGGTCGAGACAGACCTCCCCCTCGGATGAGCAGATTCGCCTTGTCTTCAGCGACCTAAGTTGCGGGACTTGCGCCCATGGCGCGTGCAAGCACGCGCCATGGGCGAAGGAATGGAAGATTGTCAGACAGGTGAAGGACGATGCGTCGGGTTGATTCGGTGATTCGTGCACTGACTTTGATGAGTGCGAGCCGGATTCTGAATACTTGTGCACGAGCAAGCTCGGTCTTGCGAAGCTGCCAGCGGATTTCTTGGTACAGCATATAAGCCGGTGCTGTCATCAAGTCTCGGAATTGGTGGGCAAGAAATCGTGAGGAACGCGTCCGGTCAATGGACAGGTCGTTCTTGTGCTCCTTTATTCTGTTTTCAGTGTCACCGCG
>JAAETM010000564.1 GCA_024228395.1 bacterium
CAACTCACTCGAGTCTATGGGGAAGGCGGTCCGGGGCAACAGCGAGCTGGCCCAGCGCATCCGACACAAATACAAGATCAAAAACACCACCGGCTACAGCCTGAATGCACTAGTGGACTACACCGACCCCATCGACATCCTACAACATCTGATGATCGGCTCCGAAGGCACCCTGGGGTTTATCTCGGAGATCACCCTTAGCACGGTGCCGGAGCATCCGCATAAGGCCAGCAGCCTGGTGTTTTTTCCAGATGTGGCGTCCGCCTGCGAGGCAGTGGTCACCCTCAAGCAGCAGCCGGTGGACGCGGTGGAGATGATGGATCGTGCGGCCCTGCGCTCGGTGCAGGACAAACCGGGCGTGCCCGGCGAGCTGACCACCCTGCCCGAGACCGCCGCCGCCCTGCTGATCGAGACCCGCGCCGCAGACCGTGAAGGGCTAAGCCAACAGATCTCCAGCATCCTGCAATCACTCACCTCCGCCAACACCCTGGGAGAGAGCAGCTTCACTGACAAACCAGCAGAGTTTGATGCCCTGTGGAAGATCCGCAAGGGGCTGTTCCCCTCCGTGGGCGCCATGCGTGCCGCAGGTACCGCCGTGGTGATCGAGGATATCGCCTTCCCCCTGGAGAAGCTGGCAGCAGGCACGGTTGAGCTGCAACAGATGTTTGAGCAGCACGGCTATAACAACGCCATCATCTTTGGTCATGCCCTGGAGGGCAATCTGCACTTCGTCATTACCCCAGACTTTGGTAACCCGGTGGAGGTG
>JAAETM010000565.1 GCA_024228395.1 bacterium
TGGTGTTTAAGCTGTTCAAAATTGTCGAAGCGTCTCTCATCCCGCAGCTTGTGGCAAAACTCCACCACCAGATGCTCACCGTAGATGGTGCGATTAAAGTCGAACAGGTGCACCTCCAGCAGATGACGCAGATCTCCCTTCACCGTTGGCCGGTTGCCAATATTGGCCACCCCCGGTAGCTGCTCTTCTCCCAGCCCGCCAACCTTGACGGCAAATACACCACGCAGTGGACTCACCTTACGGTGCAGATCCACATTGGCGGTGGGAAAGCCGATGGTGCGCCCCCGCTCATCACCATGGGCCACACGCCCACAGATGCGGTAGGGACGACCCAGGTAGTGACTGGCAGCCTTCAGGTCACCCCGGGACAGGCTCTCCCGGATCAGGGTACTGCTCACCCGCTCCTCACCCATGGCAAAGGTATTCATGTTCTCCACATCGAAACCGCGTTTGTCACCCACGGCCCGTAGCAGCTCTATATCACCCTCTCGCCCCTTGCCAAATTTGAAGTCGTCGCCCACGAACAGGTAGCGCACATCCAGGCCGTCTATCAATAGCCTCTGCACAAACAGATCCGCCTCCATGTTGGCCAGCTTAGGACCAAACTCCAGCAGTACCACTCGATCTATCTGCGCCTCATACAGTGCATCCAACTTCTCCCGCAGCCGGGTGAGCCGGGCCGGGGCCGCCTCTGGGGCAA
>JAAETM010000566.1 GCA_024228395.1 bacterium
AAAAATGGTCGGGGCGAGAAGATTTGAACTTCCGACCTCTGCAACCCCATTGCAGCGCGCTACCAGGCTGCGCCACGCCCCGACCTAAGGGACGAGGAATTTAGGTGCTGGAAGGCCCCCCGTCAATCAAGCGCTTGGACTTTGTTAAGGAAATTGGTCCAACCAGAGGCATACCAGGGGTTCGACATTCGGGATTCCTGGGTCCAGCGGCACGGGAAGCTGGTGCAGGAGCCTCCCCGAGCCTTCCAGCTGCTATCTTTGGGGCATGGCCAAGCCCCTCCGATCCCTCACCAAGCCGCGCAATTCCGCGCGCCGGCGCCACCGTACCTGGATGCGATCCATGTCGGTGGCCACCTTGGGTTGGGGCATTTGGTGGAGCGCACTCGCGTGGCACCGGAACTACCCCGAACACCAACCCTCCTGGGTTGCCGTCTATTCCGTCACCTGCTGCCTCGCTGGCCTGGGCATGTTCTACGCATTCTTCACCCTGCGCGCCAAGCGTTCCTGGGTGATCATGGCGACCCTGGCGTGGGTCGCGAACCTGGGCCTGTTCGTGGTGCCCTGGATCCTGCACGAAGAACTGATCGCGTTCCTTGCCGCGCAAACCCAATAGCGTATGCCCTACTGGGGCACGCGGTCAGCCATCAGCAACATGACCGCGCCTGTGGCGGCTGCTAGCACGGTAAGAGTGATCACAAGGAAAGCTACTTTGCGGTGCAGGGGACGAACACCAGGACTCTTGAGAATGCGTATGCCCGTGAAGACTGGCAACAGATAGGAAACGGTGGCCAACTTCGCAATATTCATATGGATCGGGGTGATGATCCCAGCGGACTCAAGGTCGTAGTGGGGCCCGATCAGCAATGCGTAGCGGATGGACAGTGCCAATGAGATCACCGCGACAAAAACCAGGGGAATATGAATGCGGCGCTGGGCCTTGAACCCGGTCCATGCCACGGCCACCAAGAGGACCACGGTCAAGATCAAGAAGCCTAGGAATCCAATCTCTGCGGACAACATTAGCCTAGCCCCAAAGTCCGTCCATTTCGCCGACAGGTTCGCGACTCATGAGATCGAGCACGGCGCTGCGCGGATCTTTTTCTTCGAAGAGCACGGCGTGAACCTGCTCGGCGATCGGCATGGAGATTCCGGCCAGTTCCGATTCGGGGCCGAAGAGCGCCTTGGTGGTCCAAACACCTTCGGCCACCATGTTCATCTCGTTCAGGATTTGCTGCAGGGTGCGGCCGCGGCCTAGGGCCTCCCCCACCGAACGGTTTCGGGAATGCTTGGAGAAGCAAGTGGTGGCAAGGTCGCCGATGCCAGCTAGGCCGAAGAAGGTCTCAGGGTGCGCTCCATGGGCCTTTCCGTAGCGGGCCATCTCCACCACACCACGGGTGACCAGGGCGCTCTTGGCGTTGTCACCCAGCTCCAACCCGTCACAGATACCCGCGGCCAGGGCGATCACGTTCTTGAGGGCGGCTGCCAACTCAGCGCCTTTGGCGTCGGCGTGGGTGTACACACGGAAGCTGTCGGAATTGAAGGCTCCCTGCACCTGCCGGGCGAATTCCAGGTTTTCGCAGCCAGCCACCAGGGTGGCCGGCAGACCGCGCGCGACCTCTTCGGCATGGCTCGGACCGGTGAGCACGCACAAGGGGCGTGCGCCGAGCACTTCTTCGATGATCCCGCTGGGCGACTTGAGGGTTTCGACCTCGATGCCCTTGCTAGCAGAGACCATGGGCAGGTCGCCCGGGATGACGTCCTCAAAACGCCGCACGGTCTCGCGCAGGTATTGGGTGGGAACGACGCTCACCAGGAAATCGGCGCCTTTCACGGCCTCGAAAGGATCGGCGGTCAATTCCAAGTCATCGGGAAAGTCCACACCCGGCAGGTACACCTTATTGCACCCGTCCCGGCGTAGTTTTTCGCAAGACTCTGGAAACGCGCTCCAGAGGATCGTGCTGATCCCGTTGCGAGCCAGCACCAAGGCCAGGGTCGTGCCCCAGCTTCCGTCGCCCAGCACGGCGATCCTCATCTCAGATTTAGCCACGTTTGTTGTCTCCCGGTACGTATTTGTCTTTCTCGGGATCGAGCTTGCCCTGCCCGATCTTTGTTTCGGTTCCCACCGCCAGGCGGGAGATGTTCTCCCGGTGCCGTACCAGGATCAGGGTGGCCAAGGCCGCGCAGCCCAGCACGAACGACCATCCGGGTTGACCCCAGCGCAGGTAGGCGGTGATGGGAAATGCGATACCCATCAGAATGGATGCGATGCTCACGTAGCGACTGATGAAAAGCGTCACGAGCCAAACCAGGCCGCCGACCAGGAACACCACGGGATCCATGGCGATGATCGCGCCACTGGCCGTGGCCACGCCCTTGCCGCCCTTGAAGCGCAGGTAGACCGGGAAGCAGTGACCGATGACGGCCAGGGCTCCGCACAGAACCTGCACGCTGAGCAAGTCCTCTGTGCCGCCCCAATCCGCAAACCAAAAAGCCGCCACAAAACCCTTGCCCCAATCGAGCAGGAAGGCGGTCAATCCCAGGGGTCGGCCCATGGCGCGCATGGCGTTTGTGGCGCCGATGTTGCCGCTACCCACCTCGCGCAGGTCGATGCCCTTGATGGTCTTGGCCATCAAGAAGCCAAAGGGGATGGCGCCCAGGAGATAGGAGGCCACAAGGGCTCCGGCCAAACCAGGGCCCAGGATGAGTGTGAGGGAAATCGGCATGGGTACAGTGTCCATGATGGCGGTTGGTGAGCCTGCGGGATAATGAAAATCCCGATCTACCGGGAGGGTGCGCCCCCCTGACTCCTGGAGCGCGGTCCATGGGACACGAAAAAACGGCCCATCGGGCCGTTTGGTGCTGTCCCTTTCCATGCTGCCCGAGGAGTGAATCCTGAGGAGAGGAAAATGGAGCGGCTGAACGGATTTGAACCGTCGACATCAACCTTGGCAAGGTTGCGCTCTACCACTGAGCTACAGCCGCCCGCTTTGGGGAGTGGAAGAATACAGCAACAATGCCGGATGGCAAGCCCGGATTAGCTCCCTTTTGAAATTTCTTCGGCGACCCAGTCTCCGGCCCGAAGCGAGGCCTCGAACAGCGATTGGCCAAGGCCCAGTCCCGCCGCCAAGTGACTCGCAAAGCGACATCCCGTTCCCCGTATGGTGCCCATGCCCCCCCCAGTCCGAACGCGAGGGCGCTGCAAGCGCTTGGGCTCCACCCCGTCACCCTCGCAGAGCCAATCACAGATCGTTTCACCCTGCCCATGTCCATCCTTGACGATCACGGCTCTTAGGCCCCGCTTCAAGAGATCCTGGGCCGCCGCCAGGCATTCATCCAGATCCATGGGCAGCCCACCCGGGTCCCGGCCTGTGAGAGTCGCCAGCTCGGCAAGGTTTGGCGTGAGCACCAAGGGCCGCCGACAAAGACCCAGCAATGCCGGAAGGTCCCCGGACGTCACGAACTCAAAACCACTTGAGGACCGCAGAACCGGATCCATTACCACGGCTAGGTCGGGGTCGCGCTCCAAGAGATCATCCACCAATTGCCCGGCAGCCTGCAGGGCTTCCCGTCCAGGCAGAAGGCCAAACTTCACGGCGCACGGCAAGCCCTCGGCCACTCGGCCTCGACACTCCCCAAGCCAAACGTCGCCCGGACGCGCCCCCAGACTGCGCACCTCCCCATCGTCCTGGTCGGTATCTGCACTGACAATACACTGACAGCCCAACCCGGCAGCTTCGATCGAACGCCGATCGACGGCGAGCCCGGCGCCCCCCGAAGGATCGATCCCCCCAATCGCCATGACCCATGCTTCGGTCATGCCCGAGTTACTCCGTCAACAAGCGGCCTTCCGAAGGAATGCCATCTTCCAACTCGGGGCCAATGACCTCGAGGGCACTGGCGCGCAACATGCGTTCGGCGCTTCGAATCGAGCTCTCCTTGTCGTTTTCCAACTTGATGCGACCACCAGCGATATGCCCATGTCCGCCGAAAGACCCCGCGCCATCGAGAACACGGCGCATTAGGGGATAGGCCTTTCCGAAAGCGTAATCCGTGCGCAGGGACAAAATGTACTCGTCGCCGAATGCGGCCCCGGCCAACACCCACGAGCAACCCTTCATGCGCAGGAAAAGGTCCGCCATCTCGGCCACAGACTCGGGGTTGTCAACCTTGCCCATCAAAGCCAGAATCAGCGGGCCGTGCTGACGGGCGATGGTGAGGGCCTTCGCCAGCTCCACATAATAGTGACGCGGGAGGGTGGGGTTGTTGATTTGGGCGATGAGCTCGCGGTCGGCATCGTGGAAGGTGGCGTGGTACGCCTCTTCGTCCAGCTCGCCCGCGTTTCGAGAAAGATCCGCAGTGTCGTAGCGGATTCCACAGAAGAGGGCGCCGGCAGTTTTGGTATCAATCGGGACCTTCTCCGCACGTAGGTAATCGAAGACAATGGAACAGGTGGCCCCCATGCTCAAACGCACATCACAGTGCTGCACTTGACGCGGCTCTTCGCCCTTCTGATTGGGCGGCACGTGGTGGTCGAGTACGGCGATCAACTCGCAGTCCTCGGGCACGATGGTGTGACCAAACTCCGGCTGGGAATCCACCAACAGAACACCCGCATACATCGTGGCATCGATTTCTTCGAAGTCTTCGAGTTCGAGTTCCAAGCGTTCCACCATGGCCTGGTTTTCCGCCCGGTGAATCCGGCCCAGGGTCGCCACGGTGACCTGCATTCCGTAACCCTCGGTCAGCAAGCGTCGCATTCCTTCGCACGCACCAAGGGCATCGGGGTCGGGACCGCGATGGGTCAAGACGAGGAACCGACCGCGCACTTCCGCATTCGCCCGCCCGTTGGCGGCGAAGACTGTCTTGCGTAGATGCTCGTGGGGCGCGAGCCCGTCGAAGAGCTCGACCTTGTGACCGTCGGCTGAATCGTGACTCGAGTCACCGGCCGTGGATGACGGCTCGTGGTCCGCTTGGCGAGTAGTGAAATCCATGTGAAATGGGGTTGCCCCCTTATCGGTCGCGAAGCTCCAATCCGTAGGACCTTCTTCGCGGTCTCCCATTATGGGTCAGGGGTTTGGGCGAAAAGGTACAGCGCTTGAGCTCTTTGGAAAGCCCCCAAGCGGCCCCTAACTGAAAAAAACGACCTAAATAGCTACAACACAGAGCCTTATGCACCCAAATCCCAAACTGGCGCCCCCAGGGCCCCGGTGGGTCTTACAAACCATGCCCCATTAGGAACTGGACCGAGGCTAGGACCTCGGCGCGGCCATGCTTGGAGTGCACTTCGATCACATGGGGCACATCCGCGGACACATACTCCCCCACCATGCGGAAATCGACCTCACCCAAGCCGGGGGGCAGGTCCGCTTCATCAGCCGTGGCATCCTGGAGGTGCACCCCCAGCATTCGATTGGAGAAGGTCTCCAGCCACTTGCCTTGGCCCGGTAGGCCGGCCATTCCGCGCTGCCAAACTCGACTGGTGTCGTGCCAGTAACCAACCCCCTGGCCGGACAGGTCGTCCAGCACCCACTGCATGGCTTCAAAGTTCAGCAGATCGTTGAAATTCAAACCCGGCTCGATCGCGATTTTGGTCTCCGGGAATTCGTTGCGCAGCGCGTGCAGGGAACGGCAAAGGTGTTCGATCTGCTTTTGGCCGCGCTTCTGGACCTTGGCCACGAATCCGGCGACCTTTTCCTGAACGGCAGCCAGATTGTCGGCATCGCTCTCATCCAGTTCCACGCTCAAAACACGGGATTCCGCGTCCAGTTTGGCACTTCCCACCTCGCAGCCACGCACGACGACCACGCCAGCGCCCAAGTTTTGCGCCACGCGAATGTGCCGGCGGGTGCTGTTGATCGCCATCTCACGCAGGTCCGCATCCGCGCTTCCCAGTTGGGATCCCGAGTACGCCTCGCCCTTGGGCTTGAGGGAACCGACCACCACCGACTCAATGGTCACGCCGGCCTCACGCCGGCAGTCCTCCCAGCCGGAAAGGTCCGAAGGATAATCGTTCAGGCCCAATTCCAGGCGGCGAAATCCCATGGCTGCGGCGGACAGCGCTTGGCCATCAATGGCCTGTAGGCGGGGTCCGTAGCAAGCGGTGGACAGGGTCAGTTCGTTGGGAATTCCGGGCTTGGTCAAGAAAGTTCGGGGGAAGGAGGTGATCTGGATCTTGGAGAAAGCCGGGCCATTCAAGGCTTGAGGGGCCCTGTTTTAGCGCCCCCGTGAGGACGGGGGGCAGATTTCGCCTAGGAAAGTGCCTATATCCCGCAGGCATGTCAATTCATGCTGGCCGCTTGCGGACGGAAATCTGATCGAGAGCGGGGCCCGCGGGGCTCGACCCCGCTGGAATGGCTCCCAATGGGGGTCAATCATCCTCAAGGTCCAGGTGAATCAGCTCGGGGTGCCTGGTGCGCAGCTCGCCTTCGATGCGGTTGACCTCGTCGGCCACCAGCTGGGTCATGCGCTCGCCGAACTCCTGGCAAAAGGGGGTCAGAGCATCAGATCCTTTGGAGGGAAGATTGTCCTGGACCCAGGGCACCAGGCGCTCACCCAAGGCCGAACCATTCCAGTCGATCTCAGCGCTGAATTTGAAACTGTCCGCCCCCACCACGATACTCTTGGCGCGCGAAACACCTTCGACCGTGTCTTGGGACTCCAGAAAGTCGATGACCTGACTCTGGGTCTCAGCAGGCAAGGACTGGCCCAGGATCAGGGAACGGTTCTTGTAACCCAGCCAAACCGCGATGAATCCCATCAAACCTGCGATGACCAGGGTGGCGATGGCATCGGCCGTGGGATTTCCAGTGGATTGCGCGATGGCGATGCCGGCAAAAGCCACCAACACGCCCAAACAGGCCACGCCATCCTCGAGCAAGACCGCAGCCAGGGTCGGATCGGAGGATTTTCGGAGATATTCCAGCAAGGGGGTCTTGCCCCGCTCCTTATTTACGACGCCCAAGGCTTTGAGCAGCACGCCTCCCTCCACGACCAAACTCAGGCCCAGTACCGCGTAATTCAACCAACCCGAGTGGGGCGGCTCGGGGTGCAGCAGCATGTGAATGCCGTGATACATGGTCACGCCACAACCCAACACGAAAATGCCCGCCGCGCTCATCAGCGCAAAAAAGAAACGCTCGGCGCCGAAGCCGTAGTGGAAGGTAGCGTCAGCCGGTCGTTCGCTGCGGCGAATACCGATGAACAACAGCAACTGGTTGCCCGTGTCGGCGGCCGAGTGAATGGCTTCGGAAAGCATGGCGCCCGATCCTGAGAACAGGAACGCGGCCAGCTTGGTCACGGATAAGAAGAGGTTTGCGAGGACCGCGAGCAATACGGCCTTGGTGGAATCGGTGCCTGCCATGGTGTGGGGGGGTTAGACGCGCACGTCGCCGGTGACGCCGGCCAAATCGCTGTAACGTTCGAGGATCGGGTCGACCTCTTCTTCCATGAATTCGATGACCTGCTCGGGGGCGCGACCGACGAAGCGGCTGCCGTCCAGAATCTCGTGCATGCGTGACGCGACAGCAGAAAATGCGGGGTCCGCTTGCAGCCGTTCGGCCAGGTCGCTTTCGCCGCCCTCCTTGATGGCGGCCGCTGCGGCGTGGCTATGGACGCGAATGCGCTCGTGCAGATCCTGGCGATCACCGCCTGCTTTGACCGCCTCCATCATCACGTTTTCCGTGGCGAGAAAGGGTAGCTCCATGTCCAGGTTACGTTTGATGACCGCGGGATAAACCACGATTCCACCCGACACATCGAGCCATAGGTTGAGCACGGCATCGGTGCCCAGGAACAGTTCCGCCAGGGACAAGCGCCGGTTGGCGGAGTCGTCCAGGGTGCGCTCTAACCACTGGTTTGCGGCGGTATGGGCGGTGTTGCCGAGGGTTTCGATCACAAAGCGGGAGAGCGAACAGATGCGCTCGGACTTCATGGGATTGCGCTTCCATGGCATGGCCGAGGAACCGATTTGTGATTTACCGAAGGGTTCTTCCAGCTCGCGGCGGTTGGCGAGCAGGCGCAGGTCGGTGGCGAACTTGTGTGCAGACTGGGCAATGCTCGAAAGCACCTGCCCCACGCGGAAATCCAACTGGCGCGGGTAGGTTTGACCGGTCACACCAAAGGTGTGTTCAAAGCCCATCTTCCCCGTCACCTTGCGGTCCAACTCGCGCACCTTAGCGCCATCGCCTTCAAACAATTCCATGAACGAAGCTTGGGTGCCCGTGGTGCCCTTGACGCCCCGGAAGCGGACCATGGTCTGCACATGCTCGAGGTCTTCGAGGTCGTGCACCAGGTCCTGAATCCAAAGGCAAGCGCGCTTGCCCACCGTGGTGGCCTGCGCGGGTTGGTAGTGGGTAAACCCCAGGGTCGGCAGGCTGCGCCATTCGAGGGCGAAGGCCTTGAGCTGTGAAATGACCGTGACCAGTTGGCCCTTGATCAGCTTAAGGCCGTCGCGCAATAGCACCAGGTCGGTGTTGTCCCCCACGTAGCACGAGGTGGCTCCCAGGTGGATGATGCCCCGAGCGCCCGGACACACATCGCCCCAGGCGTGGATGTGGGCCATCACGTCGTGGCGCAGTTTCTTTTCGTACCGGGCTGCCAGTTCCAGGTCCAGGTGCTCTTGCTTGTCCTTGAGCTCCGCGATCTGTTCCTTGGTGATCTTCAGTCCGAGTTCGTTTTCCGACTCGGCCAGGGCGATCCAGAGCTTGCGCCAGGTCAGGAACTTGGTGCGGTCGGAGAAGTTCTCGCGCATGGCGAGGCTGGCGTAGCGGGTGCCCAGGGGGCTGCGGTAGGAATCAGCGTCCGTATTCATGGCAATTGGGGGTCGTGGGCCTGTTGCAGATCGCTGCACGGGGCCCCGGTGAGGGGGATAATACCCCACCGGCTTCTCCCCTTGCGACGCTTTCCCAAGGTCTGCCCGATTTCTTCATCCCTGGAGTAGGCTTTCCCCCGGCGCTTCCCCAAATCGCCTTGGCCTTTCTAATCCTGGCTCCCCCCCCCCCGCCCTGGCGACCTGGTCGATCCTGGTGATGAATTCGCGGACCGGGGAAGTCGGCATGGCCCGGGCCACCCGCATGGCCAACTTGAACCTGGCGCGTCATGTCCCGCCGGATCCTGGTCGGTGAGGGCTCAGCTGCGGCCCAATCAGTGATCGACACGAGTGCGCTCCATCATGGACGCATCTGGAACGCCATGCTGGCCGCCCGCGCCCTGGGCGGCGATGGGCGTTGTTCCAGCTCGCCCAAGGCGCCCACATCTTGCGCTGCCCCGCCAGCCCCCTTCACCCACCCAGCCCGCGCCACAGGAGCAACAGATGCGGACGCTGCAATTGGCTCACCCGGGAAGATCTATTCTGTAACCACCTTGCGCCGAACCGTCGGGGGCAAACCACCATCGGGTTTGCTTGAGTCAATGTCGAAGCCGCCGGACTTGGACAAGAACATTGAGCTAGGAACTTGTCCACGGGCAGCCAGAGGTCCTTATTGGCAACAGATCGATTGGGTCGACCAAACACCCACGACTCAAAACATGTGGCGCCCTTTTTGGACACGCCCAGGGTCAGGGCTTCACCATTCGCCAGGCGCAGAACATCGCGTAGCTTGTGGGGCACTTCGACATTTGTAACATCCGGCTCTGGCTCTTTGTCCAATTCCCTGAGGAGGTTGTGAAAGTCGCACGCTGCAGGTTTGATTCCGCTGTTTCCCCGATGGATTGCCCCGCACGCACGTTTTGGTTTCCCAGTGAGTTTGTTTCGAACCCATGCGTGGTCGGATTTTGCCGTTGTGATTGTAGCTTGGCCGTGTGCGGGCGGAGTAGGAACAAACGAATGGAAGGAGCGTCTGCGATGCCCGCCCCCTACCGGTTATTCGCCTGCGCTCGTACCTTCGACTTCGCCTTCTACGGTATGTCGCACGGGATGGAAGAAGAGGGAAAGCGGAAAGGCCAGGTACCAGTAGGTGGCGCTAGACATCTGTGTGATCCGCATGCGGGTGGCGCCGCGGGCGCTGGCCTCGCGAGTGAACTCGTCCAGGGTGTTCTCCTTGCTGGCGTCACCGAGGAGGCCGAAGAGGAACACGAAATGGAGGGCGTAGGAAGTGGTGGTCTGGTACTCGATCGGCTCACCGCGAATGCCATTCACACCATTGAATTTGGTGATGTGGGAATGGGTAACACAGGCGGGGAGAATGGCCAGGAGGAGCGGGAGCAGCAGGGTTCTGGTGCGGATGCGCATGGTGATGTGGGGGATTAGCGGCGACGTTCGACGGAGATGCGTATGAAGCCTTGGGATTTGGCTTGGGACTTGGAGAAGCGTGGACGGCGCGCGTTGATTCGCGTGCCGATGCTGGGGACTTTGGTGCTGCGCAGGATGGCTTCGATGCGCGCCAGGCGACGTCGAGACACTTGCAAGGCCGCGGTTTTGGTGCGCCGGAGCTGGGCTCGTTCGCTTTGATCGCGGGTGCGTTCCAGCACCCTGTCGAGGGCCGATTCGGCTTGGCCTAGTTCCGCATCTAGCCCCTTGAGGACTGCGGTTCGAGAGCGCGCTTGCTCGCTTTGACCGAGGGCATATGCGACACGGACCTCCGCTGCGGCATCATCTCGATCGCGCAACAGGTCACTTCGCCGGCCACGGTAAAACGTGGCCAACTCCAGGCATTCGGAGCGGCTTGGATTGGCTAGAACCCAGACTTGCGCCACGTCATCCTTGCCCAAAGCATGCTCGACTGTCAAGAAAAGGGTGGCATCGCGGCGCAGCATCTCCAGCAGGGGTGCGACCTGCGCCTGCATACCACCGGGAGCCTGCACAACCCCAGCCCCAAAGGGAACGTCCACCCACTCATCGCCGGATAGTTCGATGGGCTCAGCATCTATGCCAGCCAAATCGACCACACCCTTGACGATACGCATGGGCGCGCTGGCCAGGGCATCCCCGATCAGCAAACCAAAGGACTCGGTGATCGCCGCGACAATCGTGCTCACGGAAGCTCCCCCCTCGTCCAAACTCAAGTACAAGGGAATGCTATAGTCGCCATCCTCGTCCTTGAGCACGAAAAGCACCGTGTCCAAGGGAGCGGGTAGCTTCAGGAAACTGGAGATCGGACCACCGAGGGGCTCCGACAGGGACAGGTAGCTGAAGTGGGTGTGGCTTGAGATGCGCAGCCCGCCCTTTCCATCCATGTGCAGCAAGGCGGACTCCCCCATCAGGCCGTCACCGATTCCCACACCAGCCTGCGCCGCCATGCCACGAATGGCGGGCAACTCAAAACCTCGCAGGCGCATTTGTAACCAGCCCTTGGGCAAGGGGCCGAGACTCATCTTGCCACGCAGGGTCAATTCGTCGAACACGGGACGCTGTTCCAATTCAACCCCATCGCTCCCAGCAAGGGCAGCCACGGACCCCAAGATGCCACCGATCAAATTGCCGCTGCCGGTGCGCTCCGGCAGCTCGATCCCTGCCCCATAGAGGGCCAGGCGGAAGTCGAATGGCCGCTCTTCCTCCAGGGTGCGCGTGCTGAAACGTTTGGCCTGGAAGTCCACGTCATCGATCGGGAATACCAGCACGGGTTCCACGGTGCGGTCCTCAAAGAGGAATGTGCCGCCACTGATCAGTGCTTCGTCGATCCGAATCTCAGGGCCAGATTCGGCCGATGCTTCGGTTGGTGCTTCGACTGCGGCTTCCGCTGGGGGCCCGGCGTTGGTCCCATCCTCGGGTTCAAGGTCGGAAGGGGTAACACCTTCGGGATCGGCGTCCACCAAGGCCTCCGCTTCAGAAATGGCGGCATCATCGGCGGCGACAGCCACGCCCTCTTGCTCGACGGGCTGCGCCATCTTCAAAACCCAACCCGCCAGGTGCAAACCCTCTTCATCCTGCCAAGCGGAGCCATGGGGCTGGACCCACTCCACACGTTTCACATGCACATTTCCCGTGTCCGGGCGAATCGACTGCACCGACGCGGTCAATTCCTCGAAACCGAGCAGGTCCGGGCCTTCGGCGGTGGCGCGCACACCCGCATCGTCCACCGCCAACTCCAAGCCGAAACCTTGGGCCAGGTCGAAGTCCAAGGGGCCACGACGAAGCATCTGCAACTGCCCCTGCACGTGGGCACGCAATTGGCCATCGGTCCAAGCACTACCGTCCAGCGTATCCGCAAGGGCGGGCAGCACGCGGGTCACCTGATCGCCATGCACCCCGGCGATCAACACCTGTAGGTCAAAGGTCGGCTCCGCGGCATAGGGTGCCAATTCCAGGTCCAATTCGATGGAATCCACCACCGGATTCGCAGCACCTTCTACCTTGAACTTCAACGGGGGTAGGTCGATGGCTTCGGGGGCCAGCAAGGTCATGGGGCCCTCCTGAATCAGGTGCAGGCGGAAGTCGAAGGGCGTCCCGCCCCGCTCGTCGACAAACGAAAACCTCTCGATGCCCACGTCCAGGCCGTCCAGGGTCACCAGGGGAAGAATTCGATCCTCCGCCTTGCTGACGATCACCTGATCGGTGCCACCCGCATGGATGTTGTCGTCAACAACCGGAGCAGGGACCTCTTCTTCGACCTCCGCAACAGCGGACTCCACGCCAGGATCCAACGAGAAACCCAAGCCGAACAAGCGACCGGTTTCGTCCACGCGCACCGGAAGTTCAAGGCCCTTGAGCGACAGCTCTTGAATGTCAAATCGATGCCCCCCTGGATCCAGGATCGGCACATTCAGGGCCAAGCGTGGCAAGCTCAAAAGTTTCGGACCCGCTTCCCCTTCCCGGAAAACCAAGTCTTGCGCTTCCACGCTCAAACCATGTCCGCCCTCACTCCTGGCCGTGAAATTCGCCTGCACGCGCCAGTCCAGCCGGCCATCCTGCAACTCCATGGCCATGTTCGCAGGCAGGTATGCCGCCAGGGCACCAGGGCGCAAACCTGCCATGGACACCTGGGTATGCGAGCGCAAGTCCGCCGGATCAAGCCAAAGCTCACCGCCAACCCGCAGGTTCTCCAAACTGCCATCCACTCCCAGTTGTGCAAACCACATCGCCGGTTCGGATGCGGGGCTTCCAAGGACTAGGTCCTGCACACCCACTTCCATGCGCAATGAGGTGTCGACGGCGGGCTCAACCGCTTCGTCCTGCCAATGCACCCGCACACCATGGACCTGCAGTCCCGCCAGGTTAAGGTCCAGGCCGCCCCCCCCCTCAGGTCCTGCACCCTTCGGCGTGGTTGCCTCCGAGTTGGCTGCCTCTCCCGCCCCCTCCAGGGGGTGGAAGCGCAAAGCAAGCGCCTCTATCTCCCCCTGGGAAGCCCTGCGCAGGAGCAGGGTGGGTGCCTCGATTTCGATCGGCTCCATGGTGATCGCTTCCTTCGAAATCAGCACCGAAGGAATGCGCAAGGCCCCCAGGGACAACCAGGATTGCCCCTGGTTTTCAAAGGCCAAATCGGTGAGCTGCAAATCCACCTGGGTATCGGCGCCCACCTTACGCGCACCGGTTTTGATGGCCATGCCCAAGCGGGCATCATTCCATAGGGATTCGATCCCCAATGGCTGCAACCACGGCTCGGCCGCGGTCAACTCCAG
>JAAETM010000567.1 GCA_024228395.1 bacterium
ACTAGGCACTGCCCTCGGCATCCTGCTCGCCGGTGCCGCCACTGCCCAAGGCGGCACGGATGACTGTGTCGCACCCACCATCCTTCCCGGTGAAGGCAGCTACACTTTTGACACCACCAACACGCAGGAGTCTAGCGACTATACCGAGGGCACTTGTGCAGACGGTGACAATACGGGCTCGAACTATACCGGAGGCTTTAACCACGACAAGTTCTGGGTTTTTTCAGTCGGCGCCGCTGGTAATCTGACGATTGACACCGTTGGTACTCCCTGGGACACCGACCTTGCCATTTACTCCGGCGTCGACTGCTCCGCCACATGCGTGGTTGAAGACGGTGACTCCGGTGGTAATCTCAATAGTAGCGTCGTGATCCCAAGTGTTAGCATTGGCGACACCTTCTTGATTCAAATCGGTGGCTTCGCTGCAAGTGAATTTGGTTCCGGGTTGCTGAACATTGATGTAGGCCTCACGGCATCCGGTCCTTGCGATTCCGGAACCACGATTTCAGGTTTGGGCGCATTCGCATGGGACTCCACCGGCGTCATTTCCTCCGGCTTTGTCGGCGACGGCGGCAACTGCAGCGGCGGTGTCAATCAAGATGTCTTCATGCAGTGGACCGCTCCGGTCGATGGCGACTATGAGTTTGATACAGCTGGCACAGCCCATGACACCATTATGGCTATTTACAGCGGTATCGGCTGCGCCGCAACATGTATTGATTGGAACGATGGCTCTCACGGAGTTCACAGCACCACTTTCGCCTATGGCCTTGCCGCTGGAGACCCGGTCCTAATCCAGCTTGGCGGTTCTTCCGGCAACGAAGGCCCCGGTGTCTTGAACATCCTCACGACCTCCATTGGCAACGCGACCTGCCCCGGTGTGGTTAACTCTACCGGAGTCGGCGCCAACCTAGTCGGCTTTGGCACCAATGTCGCAACGGACAACGCCTTTGGCCTCCTGGCAACCAACCTTCCGGCTAATCAACTTGGCTACTTCATCGCTAGCAAAGGCAGCGGCACCCCCGTCGTAGTCCCCGGCAGTGTTGGAACCCTTTGTATTGGCGGCGGTCAAGCTATTGCTCGCTTCGTGGCACAATCCGTTGGCTACAGCAATGCTATAGGCAATTTCAAGGTTATGCTCGACCTGACAACCGTCCCACTTCCGCCGCCCATGGCTGGCGCAATTGTTGGCGGCGAAACCTGGTACTTCCAGCAGTGGGGCCGCGATGACCTTTCTGGCACCCCCACCCTGAGCAATTTCTCTTCGGGCTTGGAAGTGCTCTTCCAGTAGTCCCCAAGGTTGCCAGATTCTAGGCTTTGGTCTGAAACCACCAAGCCGCGCGGAGAGCCCCTGGGTTCTCCGCGCGGCTCGTTTGTGGGGTAGGTAGCAGGCCGTGAGCTTTTGGACTCGGTTGTGAAAATGGGGGCCCGGGTGTAGCCCAAAATTCACGTGCGCAATGCAGCAACGGGCTTGCATCTTCCCCCCCGGTGTAGCCTTAGTGCCCAGGGTCAACTACATTGCCCCATTAACGACAACTACACCCAACCCCGATGGGTAAGTGTAGTTGTCGTTAATGGGGCAATGTAGTTGACCCTGGGCAGTTGTCGTTAATGGGGCAATGTAGTTGACCCTGGGCATCCCCTGGCGTACATTCGAAACACACAACCACGTTTACAGGTCACACTGGCTGACGTGGGTACGTCCGCCACCGGCACGGCCATGGGGACGGGATATCCTGTACCGGGTTACGGATTGCGGCTAGGAGTCCGGTTTTCCACAGGAGGCAATGGGCTTAGCCTGCCCATAGGACCTGGCGATGAGGTTTATTTTGATGGTGTTCCGCTGCCCGACAAAGTTGGAAAGTCACTCATCTCGATCGATTGGCATTGGCAATATTCCCAAGTGGGAGTGGCCCAATGGATCGACATTCCTGGGATGCATACCACCGAACATCTGATCTACACCCTCTTCGGCGAACCCGAATTCGCTGCTGGCCAATCGGGAACCCAATACGCTGGACCTTGGGTCGAGGTTCTGGATCATGTCAGTCGCTGGTCGGAAGAACTGGGCTTCGATACGGGTACGGATACCGGCTTGGTCGAGGCGTTTGTGCAGGGATTCGTATCGGGGACTCCTGGGAATCCCTTGCCGATTGAGAACATGCGCTATGACACTGTCCTCTTGGGTGGGGGCAGTGGCTTCTCTAACTACTTTGATTCCGGAGCCCACAGGATGAACTTGTCCGCCCTACTCAATGGTGCAGCACACGGATTCTTTTTCAACTGTTCCGACAACATGGGGTGCTCGACGACCATGCTTGCCATGATCGATGTGCCCGACATGAGGCCGATTCGGCTCGACTTGGGCACAGGAACTTCAAGATCCCCATGCGAAACCGCGCTCCCCATACGCCGTAGCCAAATGGCCGCAAGGAGCCATGCGCAATGGATTTGTCTGGGGGCCTACGATGTGCCAAGCTTTCGCGGGGGGCCTGTTTAATGCTACCGCGGAATGATCTCACGCTCGTACACTCCAAGGGCAGCTCAACCTAAGGAGAGACCCAGTTTCCGTATTGTATTGCGGGTTGGCGAAACGGTGGCTCAAGCAAGGGAACAGCTCGTGCGGTGGTTGGCGAACAAGAGCTCCCCTGGAGCTGCTCCTCACACTCAATCCCCACACAGCGTTGGGGAAGTTGGGTTCTTTGGCAGGTCGGGAGCAGGGCCCGAGGCCATCTCATGGGTTGCTTTTGTGCGTGGGACTGTGACCTTCCGCATAGCCAATCTGAATCCTCCCACGACTCCAAATTTTCCCATGCTGGGGCTTGCGAGCAGCTTGGACGGCGCCGCCCTTTTTGCGCTCGATGCTCCCGGACGAATTGCCCTTGCCCAAACCCAACATCGGTCGCCTCACTGCGGCACACACCTCGGTGGTTACGGAGCAGCGAGTTCTCTTGCAAGTCGATGTAAGCGATAGCGAAGCTCCCGACAAAGCCAAGATCAAGGCGTCGGGTCCCCAGCTTGTTTGGCGTGTGAGTGGTTCTGCATCGGGATATGTGGAGCCTCGAGGCAAAGAGTTGTATTTATTCACCACCGGTCCAGGCGAACTGAAGCTCAGCTTGGAAGTGACCGGTTCCAACGGAACTTGTTCCGAGAAGACAATCGAGCTGTCGGTCGCAGACGACTGAGGTGGATGGGAATTCCAAAGGGGCAGAACTAGACTCTGGAGCGGCCTCATGTTGCTTCGTATCCTCACGCTGCGTTCAGAGATCAAGCGCGAACCACTGTGCCTCCTTGAAGTCTTCCATATGGTCGAGAATACCATCCTTATCGGTGTCGAAGAGGGCAACCTCATCCCCCCCATCACGATCACAAACGTAGACAGTGCCCGAGTCTTAGAATTGCACAGCCACGCGCCCCTCACCAACGGCAGTCGGAACGTTTTCTATGTTGCGAACGCCCTGCTTGCCAGCGGTATTGCCGCAATAGATCCCCATAATTTTTGTGGGGTCACCTGGCTTGTATTCCAAGCTAACAGGATCAAACTTCAACTCCGAGAACTGGTAGCGACCGGATGGCACCCTGTAAATGGACGCGAATTCGTTCCCACGCTCAAATTGGATGCCCGGCCCCTAGCCCACAGGCATGTTGTTTTCTCGGATCGCTTCCGGGTGGCCGCAAGGTGAACTAATACTAAGTCGGTACGCCGCTGCTGGCACGGGCAAAGCGGGAAGTCGGCCTCCTTGCAAGACCTGACGGCGCACTGCATCCGAACCACGGACGCGGTCACCGAGCCCGACCCGAACCTGCGCGCCAAGTACGCAGAACTCGGCGCACGCTTCCGCGCCCAGGTCCAAGGGCTTTACCCAAGCTAACGTCGTGTCGCGACATGCGGGGGTGTTGCCCCACCCTTCGAGAATCTCTCGGAAACGAAGCCCAGCATGGTCGCCACCCTTGGCCTCCCCACGGTGCTACCCCACTCGAATCTCCCCCCCAAGGCCCAAACCTCCCTACCGGCTGCACCAATCATTGGTGGTGCGGGGGGTAAGGGAGGCAGTACCGTGCTACTCCTTTGGTAGGCGATTCAGCGTATAGTAGGCATCCACGTGTAGGAGCGGGTACCCTGTCTCCGCGTCGCGCAGGCAGTTGGCGTGTAGCTCGTGCACGTAGCCGAGGCGCAGGGCTGGCGCAGGGATCGGGCGCAGCCCTGCTTCGCGCAAAGTGGAGTCGGAGCCAGCGGGCATGTCGAGGGGCGCACCGGTGCCGATCACCAGGTCGATGGTCAAACCGTCGGCGCTAACGGTGGCCGCGCTCACCAGGAGTGTGGCGGTGTCCATCTCGTTCGAACCGTATTCCTCATGCAGCTTGTAGGTGTAACTGCTCAGCTCGAAACCCTCGGGGGTGACGAGGCTTGTATCACACTGGCGCGTCAGCTTCAGGCGGAAGCCATCGGAGCGCACGGTCATGGTGTGGATCTCGAAGGGCGTCTCGCCGGTCCACTCGATGCGCTGCAGGCCGTCACGGGCCGAACCGATCGACTTCCAACCGCGGTCGCTCATGCCGACGGTCATGCCGCGCGACCAGTCCTCGCGATCGAAGCGCACGCGGATTACGCCGGAAGCCAAGCCCTTGCGAAAGGGGAAGGCCGCACCTTGCCAATGGCCGTCGACCTTTTCCAATGCCACGCGGATCACCGAAGCTTCGTTTTGGTCGCCGACGAAGAGTTGGCCAGAGAAGGGGCCGAACTTGCCGCCGGATTCGTCCCAGTCGAAGCCCGAGGCCGAGCGGCCAAGCTTGTCATACGGGAACCAGATTGTGGGCAGCACCAGGTCTTCGATCTCCTTCACCGCATCGGGGAATAGGATTCCAGCGCGGTAGCGCTTTTCGTAGTCGCGCGTGGGGATCGGGTAGGGCATCTTCGACATCGGAAGTTCGCTGGACTCGATTCCCCACGGGTGACCATGGAAGTCGCCGGGCTGTAGCAGGGTCAGCTTGTTGGTGCCGACCCATTCGCCCTGATTGTCGGTATAAAACAGCTCGCCCCAGGGCGCACTGCCGACGCCAGCTGGCGAACGCAAACCCGAGGAGACCATCTCGCAGGTGCTGCCATCGGGGCTGATGCGCGCGGCCCAGCCGCGGAAGTCGACCTCGCCAAAGGGCTCCCCGCCAAAGGGGCGGTTGAGCGTAACCCAGAAGTTACCCTGCGCATCGAGGCAGGGCCCGAAGGCGTACTCGTGATAGTCGCCGCTGGTCGACCAGTCCTCGTTGACCACCTCGAACTCATCGGCCCCGCCGTCACCATCGGAGTCCCGCATGCGGCTCAGGTCGCCACGTTGGGCGTAGTAGATCCAGCCGTTGAGGGGCAGCAGCCCGAGCGGCTCGTGCAGGCCGTCGGCCCACAGCGAGAACGTTGGATTGCTGGCGTAGTCCTTCACCATCCAGACTTCGCCGCGGCGTGTGGCTGCGAGCAGGGTTTCATTCCCGAGGAAGCAGAGCCCACCAACTTCGATCGCCAGGTCGCCGAGGGCGCTCTTCAGCCCGGCCTGCGGTTTCATGTCCACCAGCCGGTAGTAGTTCGCTTCGATCGGCGGCGGGATCGTTTCGCTGGGACTCCGGAACGAAGTGCCGCCGTGAAGACCAGGGGATGCGGGGTTCGTGGCGGGCTCGCGCGCCGTCAGACTCGCCAGGGCTAGGAGAACGAACATGCTGGGACTTACCATTGGTATTCGACCTCCACGTCGAGGGTGCCTTCGGGGCCGGTTGGAATGAGTTTGAGCCGTAGCTCGCCCGAGCCCTTGAGCGCGTGCTCGAGAGCCGGATCGAAGCCGAGCACTTTCAGCTCGGCAAGCGGGTTGCCTTCCACAAGGTTGGGACCGTGCAGGGTGGCGTTGCCGGCCGAGGACTCAAGTTCTTCTGCTGCCGCGAGACGCAGGTAGAAGCCTTGCTCGGGCAGGCCGCTGAAGTGAAAGTGGCGCCGGAAGCGACCGTCGGGGCCGAAGAGCGGCGCGAGGGTTTCCTCGACGATCAGATTGCCCTTGGCGTAACGGAAGGTGGGAATGCCGCTCGCATCACGCTTGCTGCCGAGCAGGCGCCAGCCGAGGTCGCGACGATTACTTTTGGGCCAGACCGCGTTCGGGTCGCCGAGCTGCGCGATGGCCATGCCGGCAGGCAGATTCAGTATGCCATCGCCAGCAGGCGAGACGAGCCCGCCGGCGCGGCCTTCCCATGTGGCGGCCGCATTGACGAAGGCACCGTACCAGAGCTTGTCCAGGCGCAGGTGCTCTTGATCGAAGGCCAAGTGCTTGCGTTCCGGGAAACCGACCGCGATACCACGCCCGCTGGCGCCGCGCCAGAAGCATGCGTGATGGATCGGCTGATCGATCGGATCCAGGTCGTAGGTCGCAGGGTCGACCACCAGGCCCGTCGGCAGAGGCATGCCCGCGCCCATCGAAAGATAGGTCCAGATGGCATCGATCTGCTGGTCGGCATGCCCATCGAGAATGTCCTTACGCGCGCTCGTGCCATCGGCAAAGTAAGCCGCCATGCGGGTGCCCGGACGCATTTTAGCCGGGTCCTCGAGCCAACGGCGGAACCAGTCGTGGCGCAGGCGCTCGGGCGTGTTCGCCAGATCGATCATCGGTATGCCGAGGCTGGGCTTGCCTGCCACGTTGTGGCAAGCGATGCAGGCGAAACCGGCGATGCCGACTAGCTTGCGGCCGGCCTCCGCGGCGGCCTCGCCGTATTCCGGGGTCTTGTCTTCGTGCACGCCGAGGTCGACGGCTTCGAAAGCGTTCGCCAGGCGCGCAGCTGTAGCCTCGCCGAAGGCCGGCATCTTGGCTTGCATGTAGGGGCGAACTCCCCCACCGCCGTGGCTGCCATCCGCAATCACACGCTGGAGCCAGTCCCGTTGCAGCTTGGATCCTATGCCGGTCAGGGTCGGGGGCAGTTGGCCCTCGTTGCCGAGGTGATCGCCAGTGTAGTTCTGCCCGAAGTACGAACGCTCCGCGCCGGAAACACCGCCGACGCCGTCGCGCTTGTGGCAACCGATGCAGCCGAGGCGCGGCAACTCGCGGGCGAGAATCTCCGCAGGCGCGAGCGGGCCGCTGGGAGGCTGTGCGTCGTTTAGGTAGGCGGCGAGCCGATCGCGCTCGGTCGACGAGGCTGCCCGGGAATCGTCGAGGAATGCAAATTGAGGCACACTGGAGGTCGGCGCCGCGCCGGCCTGTTGGCCCTCGGGCGGTCCGCCCGAGAGGCAGCCGCCGGAGTGTTTCAGCTCGGCAAGGGGCCTTGCAACCGATGGCACGATCCGCGCGGAATCGGGGGCCTGGTGACAGCCTGAGCAGGCATACCGATGGAAGAGCGCACGACCTTCTTCCCCGGAGGTTGCTTCGCGCAGCTTGTCTGGCGAAAAGGGCTCAAAGTCACCGAGCCTATCGGCGGGGAAGTGCGCCCGCATCTCGTACTCACCGCTGTCGAAGAACAGCTCATCGGCCTTGAACTCGCGCCGCTCGATGGGTGCTGCGCCAGCCGCGGGGGCGGGCACCTCAAACTCAAGCTTGAGCGCTTCACGGCCGGTGCGCTCGAACATTGAGAGTTGTATGGGAACGAAACCAGCCTCAAGCTCGATTGTTTTCGTGCGTGTGACGTCGCCGTGCAGGCCGCCGTGGTCGATGAATCGTTGGCCAGCCAAATCGAGGTACGAGCCGTCGTCGCTGACCAGGTGGAAGGTGTATTCGCCGCTGACAGGGAGCTTCAACACGCCGGTAAGGCGCAGGCCAAACCGGTCGTCACGCTGCCGCATTTCGATGTCGATCGAGTCGGTCTGGCCAGTGGAGGTCACCTCCATCACGTCCCAGTCAGGCTCGGTGCCGGGGAAATCCTTGGCTTCGTAGTACTCGTAGCGCAGGCCCTTCCTGCGCTTGAATAGAATTCGTTCGCCAGCTAGCAAGTAGGTTGCGAGACTTCGCGCTTGATAAACGCTGAGCCCGAAGTCGGGGTGCGTACCAAATGGCTTAGCGAGCACGTGGGCGAGTGAGGTGATCGAGTAAACGTCTGCAAAGGCTTCCACATCGAGGCCGCCCTTGGCGGCATGGTCACCGGTTCCATCGTGACAGCCACGGCAGCCGATGGTGTCGAAGAGCTGCCGCCCAGCTTCGATTGCCGACGGCAAGACCTCGACCGCACCGACGTCGACCATGAGGTCGCCGCTCACCAGCCAAATGGCAATGGCCAGCGCATCGGCCGGGTCCGCCCCGGCCGCGCAGGCAAACTCGCCGGTGACAGGGTTCGGACGGGGAGCGATGGCCTGGGATGCGATCGCAGGCAGCGACAAGCGCTCGGCGACCCGCGTCAGTTCCGGAGCCACCACGCCCGCAAGACGCTCGACGCGCTCGGGCGTAGCCACGTGGCAGCTGGTGCAGCCGTAACGTGCGACAAGCCGTTCGGCTTCGACGTGAGCGCCCGTCAGTGCCTGGCCAACGCCACCGGGTGCGCCGTCCGTGGGGGTTTTCGAGATCAGCTCTGAAGACTCTTTCGAGCCACAAGCCACGAGGAGCAGTAGGCTGGCAGCCAGACTCCATGTTTTAGGTCGCATCATCGTGCCTGCAGCTTAGCCCCATGGGGCGATAGATAGGAATCCGAAAGGGACGGTTTTTAAGAACAGGGGGATTGAGGCAGCCAGGGGCCAGTTCCCAAATGTTGCTGCCGTGATTTCAGAGGAACCGGAAGAGCCGAGCGGGTGTTCTTGGGGCACGCGGTCTCTCCCCACCCCCGAAGCAGCCCCTTTGGGATTCCTATTCACCTCATCACAGTTACTTCGCGCATTTGGGGAGGTAATACAATGGACAACCACCAACTGAACAATACCAATCGACAAACGGACGAAACATCAGCCATGAGAAAGTTGACACTTGCCGCCGCAACGCTTCTGGCGATCTACTCCTGCACAACCCAAGATCCTGGCGCGCATAGCGGATCATCGAATCGCATTCTTGAAGGACATGTCTCCGAGGGTGGCAGGGAGATCATTCGCCGCGTGGCCTCCAACCCCGACCAACATGGGGAAGTCATTGGTTCCCTGCCACGGCCTCCTTCGAGTGTGCAGGAAGCGATGACCATGGTTTCAGAACTATTGACTTCGCTTGACCGGACCTGGCCCGGTGCAGTCCAGGCGGGAACTCAATATGGGGACCTATTATATGGGGACCTCTATTTTCGCCTCCTCAGAGGAATCAGTGGGTAGTTTTCGGCCGGAAAGCCAAGGATGGTCGCCCGCGACGACCAAGGCCGTGGACAGCTAACGCAGCATGGAAAACTCCCTGGTTTTGATGGGCCGGACTTTCCCACCCCGCTACCTGACCACAGCTTTGTTCATCGCTCGAGTCTGGAATCAGCGCCTGGTAGTTGTAGTTGAGGCAGTAACGGGGCCAATCTGCTGAATCCTGGAAACTAACCCAACAAACGGAGTACATCCTGATGCCAAACGGTGAAGATAAGAGTGTTTAAACCCTCCACCGTCTAAAACCAGGATGCTTCTCAAGACTAATCCTCAATCACATCGAAAAGCACCCCTCCAT
>JAAETM010000568.1 GCA_024228395.1 bacterium
CAAATCCCGACGCACCGTCGGATCCGCGTTTTCGGTGATCAAGAGCGAAGCACTGGTGTGCTGTAGGAAAACGTGACACGTGCCAAAGAGCACGCCAGCAGCATCGACCAGTCGTTCGATGTCCGCGGTGATATCGGTGGTTCCGCGACCTCTCGTGTCGAATGAGATCTGAGTCTGGTACGTCATGGTCGGGTCGCTTGGCAGCACCACCATTGGCACACGGGCCGCAACGGGATCAATCCTCCTCTTCGTCGTCCTCGGCATCTTCGGCGATCAATTCCAATCTACCGATCAGCGAGAGCTCCGTGACATGGCCCGTATGGTCATCAGCCAATTCGCGGGGCAAACCCCACTCGTCCAAAAAGCGGTGAACCCGGTGCAGCTCAAGTTCGGCGGCCTCCAGTTGTCCTTGGGCTTTGTTGAGGGCTTCGGTCAGATCCTGGACGGTGTTTGTTGGACTCATGGCGCTGGTGTGTGGAGGCAAAGGGGCCCCCATAGGGTAATCGATTTCCTGGGATAGGCACGCGTCATATGAGATGTCAATTGCGGGTGTTACAACGTGCAGCTACAGGGCGCCGCGCAGTAGGATGACCCTGTGGACCCAATGCCCGAACATCTGGGGTTGATCGAGAACCTGGCCGCCAAGCTAGGCGGCGCGGAGCGTATTGAAACCCATATCTCATCCCTGCTGCTGACCTCGGATCGGGTGTACAAGTTCAAGAAGCCGCTCGACCTTGGTTTCTTGGACTTCAGCACCCTGGAGAAGCGCCGCATCGGGTGTGAAGATGAGCTGCGTTTGAACCGTAGAACCGCGCCCGAGCTGTACCTTTCGGTGGTGGAGGTGCACGGAACAGCGGCCGACCCCAACCTCGATGGGGAGGGTCCGGTTTTAGACTATGCGGTCCTGATGCAGCGTTTCGACGAGGCGGATCGCCTGGACCACATGTTGGAGGACGGGCGTCTGCTAGCCACCCATCTGGACGAACTGGCGGATTGTGTGGCCGCTTTCCATGGGCGGGTGGAGAGGGCGACCGGAAGCCAGGGCTGCCTTCAAAAAGTCATCGGGCCCATGCGGACCAACTTCATGGAATTGCTCTCCCGGGCGGAGGCGGAGCCACGTGAACAATTGGCTCGCTTGGGGGCCTGGACCGAACGGCGTTTTGAGGCCTTGGGCGAGCTGCTCGAGGCTCGTCAGGCCAGCGGGTTCGTGAGGGAAGGGCATGGGGACCTGCACCTGGGCAACATTGCCCTGGTGGAGGGGCGCATCACCCCATTCGACTGCATCGAATTCAACGCGGACCTGCGCTGGGTCGATGTGATCAGCGACCTGGCCTTCCTGATCATGGATCTGCAGGATCGCGGGGCGTTGGCTTTTTCCTACCGGGTACTCGACCGCTATCTGTCAACCACCGGCGACTACGGTGGATTGACTCTGATGCGTTTCTACCAGATGTACCGGGCCATGGTGCGCGCCAAGGTTTGCGCCATTTGCATGGGGCAAGCCGGATGTGAAGCGCAACCGATTCAAGAGGAGTACGACGGTTACATGGCCTTGGCAGCGGCTTACTTGAAGCCGAAACACCCGCGCTTGATTTTGATGCATGGGGTTTCTGCCAGTGGCAAGTCGTGGGTCAGCCAAGCCCTCGTGGAAGAGCTAGGTGCTGTTCGCCTGCGTTCTGACCGTGAACGTCAACGGATTTTCGGGGCCGATGCGTCCTTGTATGAGCCGCAAAATGTGCAAGTGGTTTACGACCGACTGTTGGAGCTTAGCGAAGGTGTGTTGCGCGCGGGTTACACGATCATTGTGGACGCGACTTTCCTGAGCTCCGAGCACCGCAGGCCCTTCGCAAACCTAACGAGCCGGGTGAGAGTGCCGATGACTATCGTGCACACCACCGCAAATTTCGAAACCCTGCAAGCGCGCCTGCGACAGCGCGCCCAGGAGAAGGGGAACATCTCCGAGGCCACGCACCAGGTGCTCGTCGATCAATTGGGTGCGCTGGAGCCCTTGGGCCCCGCCGAGCCGGTGGTCACTTGGGACACAACCACCGATCAGCCCATCTCCAAGTTGATCGGTCAGCTGGGCTGGGCCTTGGAATAAAACACCCCGGCAGCCCAACGACCCCCGGGGTGAGAGTTGAAATCCGGTCGCTTACTGGCCGATGGTGAAGCGCAACCCGTCCGAGAAGGAGTAGTTGTTGGGCTCCGCATAATTGTTGTCCCGGGCGATGTATTGCACGAACACCGTAGTGCCTGCGGACAGCATGTTTTGGTTGAACCAGGCTTGGCTGAGCGTGTCCGTGTAGGTCCCCGAGCAATCGGAACCTTGCAGGGTGCCGTTACCGCCAGAATCCTGAACCGGGTGGCGGAAGACGTGTCCGTTGAGGCAAACCGTTCCGCCGCCGAGCAAAACGGTGCCGGGGGTGGTGCTCCAAATCAGGATGCCAAAGGCGTTGTTCAGCGTATCGACGCTGTTGACCACAAAGTTGTCAGGCCCAGTTATGCTGGGGCTACCGGTGTAGGTGATGGTCGGTGTGCAGCCCTGGGAGTTGACCTTTCCATTGCAGAAGATCGAGGGCAGATCGAAACCTCGCACCACGATGACGCGATCGCCTCCTCCGTAGGTGCTGAACAAGAAGTCGCCAGTGACCGGATCGATGACGGCGCCCTCAGCTCCACTAAGGCCGTCCAAGAAGGGACGCAGCGAAGCCACCACAGGGTCTCCGTTGGAATCGATTTCATAAGCGCTCACGCGATTGGCGCTGTACTCCGAAATGAGCACGTTGTTCGCGGCGAATCCAGGGTTTCCTCCGGAGATGTAGACAATGCCCTCGGGGCCGCCACCGGTGTTGACGGTATTGGTGACGCCCATGATGTCGTAGGTGCCCGCCGCGTTGATCTGAAGGTCCACGTCATACCAATCGCCCGAGCTGTAGGAGCCGATCTTGAAAATGCCAGCTCCAGGGAAACCCGCCGGAACGAATTGGCAGGTCCCCACGCTGGAAAGAATACCCAGGGCGGTAAGGTCGATATCGCTATCCGGAACAACGGAACCCGGCAGGAACTGCAGTAGGCGGTTGTTCGAATAGGTCGTCACGAACATGACGCCGTCGGCGGAAAAGGCGATGCCGCCATCGATGTTGGGAGCGGTGAAGACCGCGATACCAGGGCCATTGAAGGAAATGATGTGCCCTGCAGCGTCCCGCGAGATCTGAACCTCGTAGATCATTCCACCCGAGTTGTTGGCACTGCCGCCAAGCAACAGTGTATTGGTGTCACCCGGCTTGAAGTGGATGCCGCCCAAGGGGCCAGGTACGGAGGTTGGAGTGCCGAGGTCAGTGAGCGTGTAGTCGGCAACGAAATCGGGTCCGAAAGTTTGTCCATTGGCAGTGGTGGAGAGACTGAGCGCGACTGCACCTAGAATGAAGCTTGAGAGTTTCATGATTCCCGGGGGATTCAGGTCTGCTGGCAGGAGGGGCGAACTCCCAGTATAGTGGTTTCCAGCGTTTCGATGGGTGTGGATGGGTAAGAAAGTCGCATTTAGGGCGGGTAGGGGCGGATTTCCAGGCAACCTGGGCGCCCAACTATCCCAACCGGCACTTCCCCGGTTTTTTTGGAGGCAAGAACACCGCCCGACGGGGGACTTTCATCCCCGCCGGGCGGTTGCAAGTACAAGGGACTTGGGTTCTAGAACGTGACCGTGATCGCGTTGGAGAAGTTCGATGTCATGGGGATGTCCCGGTGCCAAAGCTGGAAGTGATAGGTGTCACCAGCGTTGATCGTGCCACCGATGGGGACAGGGATAGCTGTGGGCACGTCAAAGCCAGTTCCTCCAGAAGAGGTGGCCGTTCCCGCTATGTTTTGCAGGACTCCCGCGGCGTCGAAGATACCGAACGAGATCTGATTGGCGGCCGGGCCGGTGTAGCGGGAGATCAGGTTGGTGCCGGTCACGGACAAGCAGAGCACGCCGCTGTCGATGAACAGGCCAGGCGAGTCCAAACCGGTTCCGATCAGGAAGTACCCGAATTGGCTGGGTGGGCCTTGGGCGGCTTCCAAGTGCAGGCCAGAGCCCACGCCGCTTCCCATGGTCCCGGTTAGCAAAGTCGTAGCTCCGGTGGAATTGGGCAGTGGGGTGCAGGTGGTGGAAATCTCACAGGAGTCCGGCACGCCATTCAGGTTTGCATCGGGAACCAGGCCGTTGGCGATAGCGACCACATCCTCAACCCCGTCGCCATCACAGTCATTGATCAGACCCTGCACCGAGTCCAAAGCGTTGAGGTCATCGGCAAAGTTGCTGCCAACCACAGTGCCCGAGCGAATTGTGCCGAGGCCCAAGCGTTCCGCTGCATAGAAGATACCGGGGAAGGGAGAGAGGCCGCCGAATGCCGTCGACAGGGGGGTGGTCAAAATGTCACCCTCTTCGATGGGGATGCCAAAGATGCTGTCAGGCTCACCGATTACCGCGGAACCGCGGCGCACGGAGAAGAGCAGCATGTCGGTGCTCCCCGTATTCCAATCCATGGGGACTTGGGAGGGTTGGAAGATACCGTCACCATTTTCGCGCAGGATCAAAGCATCCAGGTCATCGGGGTTGAGACCGATGGCAATGTTCAAACCAAGGGACGTGGCGGGGGCGTACAGGGTAGGGGTTCCCGATCCGATCACGGTGCTCAGAACATCCGCTCCATAAAAACCATGGGTGTTGGCGGACGCGGAGTGTGTGATTCCGGTCAGCGGGTCGATGCCCTGATCGTCCATGCTGAAGTAGACGACCGGGGGCATGCCAGCGCCAGCGGGCATGGTGATCGTGTCCAAGGCATCCAAGTTGTCTGGCAGCGTGACAGCGCTGATCGTGGCGGAAAGGCCAAGCCCCGGGTAGCGGTAACCTGAACCCGAGTAGAGGCCGTCCTCATCCATGACCCCGCGATTGCCCCAGGCCGGGCCCGGTGCAACAGGGCCGGACGGGATCATGTCCGGGTTAAGAAAGACATCGCCAGCGGCATCGAGAGCGGGGCCTTCGCTGGTCACGTTCGGGGGCAAGGGAGCGCCGGCTTCACCCGCGGCAAATCGGTCCACGGACATGTGCAGTTTGCCGGCTGCTTGCAGACCGGGAGTGAAGGGTTGGTCCTCGCCGAAGGAGAGGGCGTCGACCTCCACGTAGCACATGACCCCACCGGGTGCCCCGACGCAGCCAGGGAACAGACCGAGGCCCGGGCCTCCATGGGTGAGGCCGATGGCGGGGGTGGTCAGGGGGCCGAGTATTAACGGGCTGGTGGCCGGAGTGAGTAGATCGCCAGCCGTGATCGGCGTAGCGGTGCCGCTGTCGGGCACGCCAACGGTCTGACTGTGCCAGTCGATAGAAAAGAGGGTGCGTTGGGCGCTGGCGGTGGATCCGGCGGCGACCATGAGAGTTGCGAGGATGGGTAGGCGTAGGGTGAACATGACTGTATGGGGGTAAGAGGGGGGGCGCGGTCGCGCGGAACACCCTGAAATGCAGCTCACACCTGGGGGAGGACAGAGAAACGAGAAAAAATTGGGTATTCGCATGGACCCTGGACCACAGGCCCAATACCGGTCCGTAGAATGCCACCCATGGTTCTCCTAAAACGAATTGCCCTGGCGCTGGCCTTGGCTTCTTCCGCCCTAGCCCAAGACGGCGGCATCGAAATCTTCGCAGGCGAAACGATCTTCACGTCGGGTACCCGCATCTCCATCACCGAGATCTTCAAATCCAAGGAAGGCCTCATCGCGGGTTCCTCCGACATCACCGACCCCCTGGATCGGCGCTTCGAAGAGATGCGCACGGTGGTTGGGATCAATCACGGTTTTGCCCGTGCTTGGAGCTTCTCCGCCCTGTTGCCGCTGGTCGATCGCAGCCTGGACACCAATGTGGGTGGCGTTTCCAATTCTGGCCTGGGTGACCTTTCCCTGATCCTAAAGCACCGCTTCCAGCGTTTGGATTGGTTTCGCAGTGCCTGGCACTCGGCTTGGATCTTTGGCGTGGAAGTGCCTTCGGGTGAAACCGGAGCCAAAGACGGAGGGACACGCCTTTCACCTTCCTTGCAGGCGGGTTCGGGCTCCTGGGACCCCTTCCTGGGATTGGCGACCACGCTGTCCCTGGATCGGTGGCGGTTTGACTTTCAGACCCTTTTCAAGGCCAATGGCGAAGGCTCCCAGAGTTTCGAAGAGTCGGATAAGCTGACCGTCGCTCTTTCGGGCAAGTATCGATTTATCCACGAGGCCTATCCCGGTCCCAGCGCGAGCGCGACCATGGGGCTCAAGTGGGGCCATAGCTGGCATGCCGAAGACCACGGCGTCAGTGTGGACAACTCGGGTGGGGATGAGCTGCTCTTCAAGTTCGCCATGGGGTGGCATCCGCGGCCGGATTTGGACTTGGGCTTCTCGGTGGACCTTCCTTTGTATGAGGACTTCAATGGCCAACAACTTGGTCTCGACAACCGTCTACAGCTTTCGCTGGGGTGGCGCTTCTAATGAAAACTCTGATGCTTCTTCTGGCGGCGGCCCTGTTTGGGTTCAGCTCCTGCCAATCTTCGGGCAGCGTGCTCGGCCGTTCTGTTGCCGAACTCGACAACCCGTTTGCGACCCTACAGTTGTTCTTCAACACATGAATATGAAACGACAAGGCCTTCGGTTTAGAGAAGGCCTTGAGACGCCAGGCTGGCGTCGACGGAGTTTCAATCGATACCCGCGAAAGCACCTGTGTGGTCGCTTACGCAAAACCAACTAAACTCGACTTCGATAAGATCGAGGGCGCTGCTGAAGACGCCAACTACGTTTTGACGGGAGTGCACCTTCAGGCCCGGGGTCAAGTGGTTTCGGGGATCTGCAGCACATGCAAGGCCAAGGTTTCCTACCTGGAGCTTCAAGGGTCCAAGGAAAGGATTGAGTTAAGCGAATCCGCCCCCGAGGGTGCTGCCAGCTTGCAAGGCAACCTTCTGGGATGGGATGGGGACCACCCGCGCCTGGAAGTGGAATAGGCCGGATTGGGGCCGCTTATCAACGCGAGCGACCCCAATGCGTCTGATCGCCGACGAAAAGATGTGACAGAGTCACGTTTACAGCCGAGCTTGGAGTTTTGAAAAGGCCTACCGCAAGCTGTCCTAACCCCGGTTTATTTCACGTGCGAGTCCCGGCCGGATGGGGAAGCCCTGAACCAGGGGCCAACCCTGGACTTGACCAATGATAGCTGTGGGGCCCAAGTGACTTTCTAGGCATGGGCGGTATGGATAGCATCCGCCTATGAAGAACATCACGAACATGTGTGCGATTGCCCTGCTCGGCGTCGCTCTCGGAGCTTGCTCAGGTGACAAGCTCTACGGCAAAGAGCTCATCCTGACCGAGGTCACCTCCTTGAACGATGTGTATAGGGAAGAGAGCGTAGGCAAACGTTTGCGCGTTGAAGGCATCGTCACAGGCGTTTGCGCCAAGCGTGGTTGCTGGATCGAGATTGGAGGTGAATTCAAGGAGGGGGAAGAGGCTCCCGAGACCGTTTTCTTCAAGGTCACCGACGGGGAGATCGTATTCCCCATGTCGATCATGGGCAGCAAGGTTGTCGCAGAAGGCGTGTTGGAAGAACTCGTGGACTCGATCGAAGAGCTGCGCGAGGAAGGTGCCAAGCATGCGGCAGAAGCCGGCGAAAAATTCGATCCTGAGAGCATCACCGAAGCCGAGGTTTCTTGGCTGTTTTCCGGTATCGGCGCCCGCGTGGACTCCTAGGCATGGCCAAGAAGAATCGATTCCGCAAGTGGCTGCGTATCATTCACCGTGACATGGGCTACCTGTGTGCCGGGCTAACCGTCATTTATGCGGTGTCCGGCATTGCGGTCAATCACATTCACCAATGGAATCCCAATGTGACCGTGGAGCAGTACACGCAAGAGATTGGACCAGTGGAAGGTCTCTCGGCAGAGCAGGTGCTTGAAAAACTCGGCAAGCCTACCGCGCACAAGTCCACCTTCCGGTCCGACTCCAGAACCCTGCAGATCTTTGCTGGGGAAACCACCTATGCGGTGGACTTGCCCACCGGGACTGTGGATGTTGAGATCACCAAAACCCGTGCCATACTCTACGAGATGAACTTCTTGCACCTGAATCATGCCAAGAAGTGGTGGACATGGGTCTCGGATGTGTTTGCCGTGTGCTTGATCTTCCTGGCGATCTCTGGCCTGTTCATGATCAAAGGCCGCAAGGGGTTCTTCGGTCGAGGCAAGTGGTTCACGCTAGCGGGAATCGTGCTGCCACTGTTCTTCCTGTGGTTGTACCTGCCAGCTTAGCGGCCCGCATGGATACGAAAGAGGGGCACCCTGCCGTGGCGGGGTGCCCCTCTTTCATGTCAGCGCGTGAAAGTTAGCTTCCGAGGGAAACCAAGTGCTTGGCGCGCTTGGCAACCTTCATGGAGGAGTTCTTCTCGACGAACTTGGCGATCTTCTTCAAGATCTTTTCGTCCATGCCTTCTTCCTTCATCTTGTCTTCGAGCTTGGCGAAGAGCTTGGCTGCTTTCATCTCGTCCTTCATGCCTTCGGCGGCAAAGGCAGCTTCCAGGGTGGCGATTTTTTCAGCCACTTCTTCCAGCTCCTTGGCGGCTTTGGTCAGGTCCTTGAGCATGCTCTCGGCCCGCACCAGGTAAGCCTGGTCCATCAGGAATTGCACGCGGTCGAACTTGCCTTCGATGCGAGTGACGAATTCCTTGGCAAGTGCCTCGGCATCCTCGGAATCGGCACCACCCTTGGCGGCAACCTTGCGCGCTTCAGCCACGGCCTTGGCGTACTTGCCCTTGGCAAAGTTCGTGTAGGCTTTCTTGAGTGACTTGGGCGAGCCGTCGGGGGCACCTTGAGCTTTCTTGATCTCCGCTTCGATGGCATCTTTGATGTCACCGTGCATCGAGTTCGGGTTGCCCATCAGGAGCACTTTCCCTTCTGCCGAAAGCAGGGCAAAGTTGGGAAGTCCACGGGAACCGGTGGCGAAGGGGCGTTCGCCGGTCCACATGGCACCGGTCCCCATCCACTTGTGTTCCCATGCGAATTTCTCTGCGGCGGTCTGGGTGGCACCCTGGCTCTCGACCAGAATGATTCCCAAGTTATCGCCATACTCGCGAGCTAGTTTGATTGTGGCCGGCACCGCCGACCCTACGCAGGGGCCTCACTTTGTGCCCCAGAACTCGACCAGCACCGGCTTGCCGCGCATGTCCTTCAGCGCCTTGGTCCCCATGGCGTTGGTGGGAGCTTCATGGAAAGTGTATTCGGGCGCGCTGCCCACGGAGATCTTATTGTCCTGCGCGAAGCTAGCTGAGAGCAGCGGTAGCGCCAACGCAGCGGCCGCAAGGCCGAGGGTGAGTGCGAGTTTCATGGTTTCTCGATGACTTTTGAGGAGATAGGGCCCACGGGAAAGAGGCTCCCGGAACGCGTTCATTCTATCGACAAAAGCCGAATGGCGTGACTCGGGAGATCCGGGAAAGTCATCTTGCGCCATCTTCCGCCACCTAAAGTTTACTTAGTGTCCGGAATGCGGGCTCGTAGGCGCCTGTGAGCGCTTCCGAACATGCAAAATAGGGATCTACCCGGCTAGCGAAGTGACACCGTTGCCCAAGGGGACCCCATCCAGTCGTTTGGGCATCCGCTCCATGCAGCATGGCCGTGGTCGACGCGGATCGACTGTGGGTATTTCAGCGTGAGGGCAATGAACTTGCCCTTGGCATCGCTCTGTCCGATTTCGACGTCATCAAAGAACACCTTTGCGCCGGCGAGCGGTTTCCCTGACGGATCGACAATGAGCAGGGCCTTGCCCCATCCGGGAGTGGGGGAGAGCATGGCCATTTGGAATCCGTTTCCTTCGGAATTGAAGTCGGCTGCGGTTCCGAAGATGGGCTGCATGGAGGGGATGACGACAGCCCAGTCCTGTGGTTTGCTCAAGAGGGATAGGGGAACGGACACCGAAGACCCCAGGCAATCGAGTCTGATGGGGGAGACCTTTGAAACGGGCCGCACAAACATGGTCCATGAATCAAACATCTCCGTTAGGCGCTGCTCCTTATTGGGCAGGTGCTTGAAGTCAGCTCTCGAGAATCCCCAGCCGGGACCTTCGGCTTCTTCGAGCGCATGGACATGTAGGTCTTGATCACCTTGGGGGTCGCCCTCGATCACCGTGAGAATGTCGATACCGGTGAGATTTGAGCGTCCGCTTGCCAGCACGTGGAAGGGCCCCTTGGGCACTCCAAGGAATTCAAATTGCCCAAGCTCCTTTTCACAGATCTCGGTCCAGTGAACGAAATCATGGTACTCCAGTCCGCTGCCACACCGACCGCCGGTGAACACCTCGGCCTCCCAACGTGCTCCTTGGGTTGTAAGCTCCACCGACATTCCCCAAATCTTGCCCCGTTCTCCCGGGTAGCGCCTTAGGGATCCCGGGTGCAGCCAACCGCGAACCTTGCGCGTCTCAGGAAAGCGCCTGACGCCATAGTTCACATTCACTTCCCCTCCAGCAATGATCTCCACCGGTATCTCATGCGGGACGAGTTTGTCCGCGGAAACCAGGGCGGTGTATTGCCCCGGCGGGATCCAACGCGCTGTGTTCTTGTGGGGGATGTGAAGTGGAATGCGCTTGCCGTCCTTGTCACGCAGGGAAAAACGCGGCTCAGGGAATTCTTCGCGCAGCTCACTCCCCGGTCCCTGGTATCTCCACGTGGAATCCACCTTCCCATAGAACCCAAGCCTTCCGCACCGCTCCCACCGAATCGGAATCTCTAGCGGCGTGCTCTTTGCATCCAACCCGTGCCAATCGACCGTCGCTTTCCAGTAGCCCTTTTCATCCCGCACCGTGACCCGCTCCGGCTTACGCTTACGCGCGATGAGCCCGAGCGCATCCCGAATGCCCTCAATCCGCCACCCCTGAACTTGGACCTCATTCCCAGGCAATCGGTAGACCTGCGCCCGCTCGCGATCGAACCAGAGCACGGTGTCCACATCCATTGCGGGCGCCGGCCCTTCCCATGACAACCTGATCCAATCCGTTTCTTCGTCTTCGGATTCCTGGGCGAAGGCCAGGGCGGGCCCCAATATCAGGGCAGCGAGCATGAGAAGGAAGTTCGGCATTTTTTGGGGGGCAGGCGCGTCGACCTGCCGGACGACGGCTCCAGGGATCTATTCCCCCTGATTGCCGCGGTTACTGTCCCGGTTTCCGGATCCATCACCTTTCAGCAGCAGCACGACCCCACCAGCAGCGAGCAGCACCGCAAAGAACCCCGCGTACCTTGTTTCGGTGGGGGTCGCCGGTTTCAAATTTCCACTGCCGAGCAACTGCCCAAACCCATGGCCCCCCTGCATGGCGTTCATGGCGCGCACGTTGTCCGCATTCGTGTTGTATCTTTCAATCGCCACAAAAACACACAGGGCACACAGCGCAAAGCACGCTATCGCCATCCAGTTGGTCGTTTGTTTGTCCATGGGGTCATTCCTTCTGCGCATCATAGCAGGGTTCAACTAGGGAAACCCCCGAACCCACAAATTGCCCGGGGAGAAGGCAGACCTACCAATGGTCAATGACCTTTATTCACGGGTCCCTTAGGTTAGGTGTTCGATTCAGCGTCGAACCCCGAAAAACCATGTCCACCCAAGCCAAGAACAAGGTCCTGCTCGTCGTCGGTCAAGGCCGTTCCGAGTCCCTCTGCCATCACATCCTCAGGGTCATTCAAGCCGAGCTCGAAAAGCAGGGCAAGGAGTGCCGGGTCCACGACCCGCTCGCGGACGGCTTCGATCCGGTCCTGCGCTTGGGCCCCGATGATTCCCACGCGTCCCAGGTGACCGCCGAGCAGGACCCCGTCCTGCACCGTTATCAACAGGATGCCAAATGGGCCGCCGCCTACGTTTTCGTTCACCCCGTGTGGTGGTTCGCACCACCCGCGATTCTCAAGGGCTGGATCGAGAAGGTCATGTGCGAAGGCGTGGGCGTGGACTACTCCAGTGGCCTTCCCAAAGGCCTGCTCGAAGGCCGCACCGCCCTGCTCATTCAGACCTTTAAGGCCCTGCGCGTGATCGACTCCGTCCTCACCCGGGGCATCACCGCCGCCGTCTGGCGCCGCGGTTTCCTCGCACCCCTCGGCATCCACCTCGCCCGCCGCATCCCGGTCTATTCGGTGGGGGATATGGACAAGGCCAAGCTGGCCGCCCTGGAGAAGAGACTGCGTAAGGCGGCCCGGGATCTGGTCGAGTAGGCTCTGCCCATGGGAAACCTCGAGCAGCAAGAGAACTGGAATGGCCCGGGCGGACAATCCTGGGTTCGTTATCAGGAGCGCATCGACCGCGCCGTGCAGGCTTTTAGCGCAGCCGTTTTGCAACGCCTAGGCGCGCGGTCCAGCGAGAGCATCATCGACGTGGGCTGCGGAGCGGGCACCACCACCTTGGCGTTGGCGCATGCGGTGGGGGAGAATGGCAAGGTCCTGGGTTTGGACTTTTCCGAACCCTTGCTCGACCTTGCACGCAAACGCTGCGCAGCCTTGCCCCAAGTTTCCTTGCAGCAGGGGGACGCCGGACAACCCCGAACCGAAAGAGATTTCGACGCTCTCTTCTCCCGCTTCGGCGTCATGTTCTTCGATCAACCAAGCATTGCCTTTGCGAATCTAAGGCGCTGCCTGCGTGAGGGCGGCCGCTTGACGTTTCTGTGCTGGCAGGGGCGCGACAACAACCCATGGGTTTCGCAGCCCATGGCATGCTTGCTCCCTTTCCTACCGGAAACCCCGCCGCCGCCCGCGCCCCACGCGCCCGGGGCATTTGGTTTGGCGGACAAGGATTACACCCGGGCAGTGCTTTCCGAAGCCGGATTCAAGAACATTGAAATCGACCCGCTTACGATGGATATGACCCTTGGTACAGAGGGCGTGCCCAGCGCGGTGGATTTCAACATGAAGCTCAGCCCCGCCGCCCATCTCACAAAGGATCTACCACCCTCCACGGTCAAAAAGATCGAAGCCGCTTTCACGGAACTCTTTGAGCAACATGAAAGCCAGGGACACGTGACACTTCCTGGCTCGGCTTGGATTGTCACCGGGCGGGTGTGAGGATCGGTATCACATGCGATTGGTACCACGACGCGCTGTAGCGAACCGAAAAGGATGGTCGCCCAGCTCCTGTTGGAACCGGGCGGCAATCGAAAGGGTGCTTCGTGTGGCCCTTCGAGTTACTGGTTGATTGTAGGTGGGGAGGGTGTCTAGGTAGTGATTCAAGGGTTCAAGCCTTCCTTCTAGAGCATCCTGTCATTAGTGCTTGATGGGATTGCGGTGTTGGCCGGAAAGAGCATCCCGACCAATGGGCGATTTCCTCGAATAAGATTGCCTGTGACGGGAATCGTCGTAGGAGCCAGATACCATAATTGGAGTTGCCTGCACATGAGGCTCGGTGCCTCATTCAGCAAGGCCAAATTATTTTGCACGCATGTCCGATATCAAACAACTAACCATCCCAAAGCTCGCCGCTGCCTTGGGCGGCGTCTTCGTCACAGGCATTCAGATCTATGGCCGGCTCGCCCAACAAATTGCTGACGCCGCCGCCAATTCGCCAATCAATTGATCTACCGCCCCTGCCGGTACGCGCTCCTAGCATAGGAGATTCAGGGTGCCGCTCTTTACTTTCGCCCGAGCTCGCAAAACCTGAGCGAGGAATTCCGAAAGAGGCCTGAGAGCCTGGGAATCTGACCTTTGGACCTCCTGGGGCGAGGGGGTCCTACTTGTCGATGAATTTGGAGATCGCTCCGTAGAAAGGGAGGATCGTGACAAGGATCTTCTTGATGCCCAGCCAGGCGTAACCAAGAACCAGCACCGATGACTTCCACTAGAACCCGGCCTTGGCTAGGAGCAGCGGCATGCTATCTGCCAATTCCTCGGCAGCCTCGATTTGGTAGTAGTGGATATGGTCTTTGGCCTCTTCGCGCACATCCCTGTGGAGGAATGCACTGGCGAACCAGAGGGGGGGGGCAGCGCGACTTGGACTTGGGCTGTCACTGGAGGCCCACCCGGATTACCTGGAGATTTGGGTCTTGGAGATTTTGCTCCACGGGTGTGATACAGAACCAGGTACACCTTGCGCAGGTGGCCGGGGGGCTCCGAGAGTCTGGGAATGGGGCAGCTCTTGGCCGGTTGCCGTTATCACCCAAATGCGGGACGGCGAGGTAAAGCGTGCGTGCGCTTGCGTCGAAACTACTCAGGCTACCCAACCCGCTAGGCCCTCGATATCCATGACACATTCTGCAAATACAACACCCTGCCAGCAGCGTGAGGCGGTTCGTTCCTTTTACGAGAGATTCCCCTACCCAACATCCCGAACTCCGATGTTGCGCCTCGGTTTCGATGCCCGCGTGGTTTGTAGTCGCGGGCATCTCGGGCGCCCCGTGGGACTCCGCAGGCAGATTCTGGATGCGGGTTGCGGGCGCGGGGTGGGGCTAGTGACCGCAGGTACTTTGCATCCCGAGGCCTCTGTTTTAGGCGTGGACCTGTGCCATGCGTCACTTGCGGATGCGCGCTCGGAAATCGAACGTCGCAAACTCACAAACACCAGGGTGGAAGAGGTGGATTTGATGACCCTCGAGGGTCTCGACGTGCCCGATGGTGGTTTTCATGTCATCTACAGTTCAGGCGTTTTGCATCACCTAAGTGATCCACTGGCCGGCCTCAGGAACTTGGCAGACGTGCTAGCACCCAGCGGAGTCCTTGTCTTAATGGTTTATGGAGCCATCGGTCGTAGGCACGTCAAGCGTGTGTCGAGTGCTCTGGCTGCTTGGATCGAACCCGGTCTTGAACTCAGTATGCAACTAGGTCAGGCGCGACTTTTCGTTGAAGCATTGGCGGAGGACTCAAACCCCGATTGCCCCTGGTCCGAAGCTGCCAAAATGCCCGACACTGAATTTGCCGACCGCTACCTGCATCCCCTGGAAACGGAGTACGACGTGCCCGGCTTATTCGATCTAGTAGAATCTGCTGGCCTGCGCTTTTTGCGCTGGTGCTGCCCCGAGCAGTGGAGCCTCGACGGCCACCTCGCCGAAGGCCCCATGCGTGATTCGATCGAGGCGCTTCCTGAGCGTGAGCGTTTCACAGTCATCGAGCAAATCGTGCGTCCGAGGAACATGCAGGCCTACCTCTGCCAGCAGGGAAACGGCCCTCGGCGGTTGCCTCCCGCAGAAGAGTGGGATTCGTTGTCATTTGCAGTCAACGCCGAGGTGCATTTTGACGTGGGAACACGCAGTCTTTGGTGCAGCACGCGCATGGAGTCAGTGACCTATGTCATACGTGGCATTCCGGCCCAGAACCTTGAAACTCCGATCTTGGCCGGAGCCGGGTTGATTCTCTCTGGGCAGAACGAGCCGTTCTTGGGTAGTACTCTCATCGGTGCCCTGGTCGAAGATGGCTTTTCGCCGGCGGAAGGCCGCCAGGTACTCGGCGAACTTTTGCGGCGCGAATTGATCTATGTGCCGCACCCAGCTGATTTGCAGTAGGTGAGCGCGAATACCGAACCAAGTTGGTTTGGTACTGGTATTCTGGTGGATGCACGTTGCACTTCCCGATCGGAGGAGTCCCGACTCCTGCTCCAAGAAGATCTCTCGCCCCTGCCAGAAAGTCCCGGCTCACATGCCATACCCGCGCCATGACCATCGACATCCGAAGAGAGGCCGCTCGTTACTACGACCTGAATGGTGGGCCCGATGATCTGATATTCTACCGCGACAGGATCACGAGCCTGGAGACGAAGGTCTTCGAGCTCGGTTGCGGGACTGGTCGCTTGTCGATTCCGCTGGCGGAGAGCTGCGCATTTGTCCATGGCGTGGATCTCTCGGATGCGATGATTTCCATCTGCATGGAGAAGCTCGAGCACGCCAAGCTCCTCTCTTCAAAAGTGAAGGTTGAGTTGGGCGATATCACGCAGCTCTGACTGGATCAGCGCTTCGAGTTGGTGACGGCCCCCTTCCGAGTGCTGCAGAACCTCGAGACGGATGCGGAAGTCGATGCTTTCTTCGAGACCATCCGCTCACACCTGGCGCCGGGGGGGACTGCGCTCATCACCGCCTCCGGCCCAACAGGAGTAAGGAGAAACTGAAGCGCCAGTGGCCCGACGAACAGGAGTACCTGTGGTGGGAGAAACAGATCGACGGAGACCTGATCACTTGCCACCAGACCAAACCGCGTATCGACGAGGAACGAATGGTGCTCTACCCCAAGCTGATCTTCCGGCAGCGGCGCGGTTCGGAGCTGCTCGACGAAGCAACGCTGAAGCTGACGATGCGCTGCTACTACGCGGACGAGTTCGAACAACTTGTCCGAGATCGCGGTTTCGAGATCGTGAACCGCTGGGGTGGCTACGCGGGCGAAGCCTATGGCGAGGGGCCAGAGCCCATCCTTGAGTTCCGAGAGATGAGCTGAACGTGATACGGAACCAGGTACACTTTCACACGATGGCCAGGCCGGGCTGCACAGCGTATAGATAGAGCCATGAAATCCGATCGCACAACCATTCCTGGACTGGCCCTGACCGATCACCACCTCGAGGTTCCCCTAGATTACGGTTCGCCCAAGGGCTCGACCATTTCAGTCTATGCCCGCGAGGTTGTGAGTGCGGATGCCGAGGGCAAGGGCCTGCCGTACCTGCTCTTCCTGCAAGGAGGACCCGGCGGCGCGTCGCCGCGTCCCATGGGCCCCGACGGTTGGATTGGAGAAATGTGCTCGCAGTTTCGAGTGGTACTACTGGATCAGCGCGGCACGGGTCGCAGCACTCCGACCACATCGATTGGTTGTAAGGCCAGGGCGCCGCGGACAAGCAGGCGGGCTACCTGCAGCACTTCCGCATGGATTCTATCGTGACCGACTGCGAATTGCTGCGGGTTGCGTTGCAAGGGGAAAAGGGAAAGTGGACCTTGCTCGGCCAGAGTTTTGGTGGTTTCTGTTCCATGCACTATCTTTCCGTGGCGCCCGATAGCCTGCGCGAGGTCCTGATCACCGGCGGCGTGCCTGGTTTGGATACGGACATCGACGATTTCTATCGGCTCACCTACCACCGCATGCAGGAGAAGAACGCGGCTTACTATGCACGCTATCCGCAGGACGTGGAGCGCGTGAAGGCGCTGGCGAAACACCTTTCGACCAACGAAGTCTTCCTGCCCGGCGGCAGCCGTTTCAGTGTGCGCTTCCTGCAGCAATTGGGCGCGGGTTTTGGCATGAGCGATGGTTTTAAGGCAGCCCACTACGCGATTGAAAGCGCTTTTATCGACGGGGGAGTCCATCCCGTCATGCACTACGGGTTCCTGCGCGCCATCGAGGACTTCACGCACTTCGACACAGGGCCTCTTTACGCCTTGCTGCACGAAGGCTGCTACACCCAAGCCAGTGCTTCCAATTGGTCCGCGGCACGGGTCTACGACGAGTTCCCCGCCTTCGATCCCGAGAGCGCCGGCCCCCTGTACTTCACCGCGGAAATGATCTTCCCCTGGATGTTTGAAGAACACAAGGCCCTGCAAAGCGTCGCCGAAGCCGCGGACCTGCTGGCCCAAAAATCCGACTGGCCAACACTCTACAACCCCGAACGCTTGGCCGAAAACACGGCCCCCATCGCAGCCGCCATCTATCACGACGACGCCTACGTGCCCTGCGAATTGTCCATTGAAACCGCCAAGCGGGTACCCAACTTGCGCACCTGTATCACCAACGAATACGAGCACAACGGCCTGCGCGCCGACGGTGCACGCATTGTGAAACGGTTATTGGGAATGGTCCGGGGCGTGCACTGAAGCAGAGGTCTTCGCCGGGCGGCGTGCAGTTCGCGACTTCAAAGGGTATCTTGACCCGCATGGGATTCGAAGCCAAAGCAGTACGCCCCTCGGGTAGGGATCGTTTCGTTGTGGATGAAGCTGGCAAGGTCATGCCCGTGCCGGGGGATTGGG
>JAAETM010000569.1 GCA_024228395.1 bacterium
ACGAAGGAATTGGCCCATGGCGACGCCCAGCGGATAGAATCCGCCCCGTTCTGCCTCCCATACGAGACCGACCCCCATGAAAAACAAAGCACTCATCGCCTTGATGGCACTCCTTCCCGTCGCCTGTGGCGGCTCCGATACCCCCGCTGCTCCCGCCCTCGACGCCGCTGCTGTTGCAGCTGGCAAGAAGGTGTACACAGACAATGGCTGCGATGCATGCCACGGTGATACCGGCAAGGGTGACACACCCACAGGTCAGGCCTTCGACCCCTCTCCCCGCGATTACTCAAACGCCGAATGGCAGGACAAGACGTCCGACGAGCAGTTGCGCAAGGTCATCAATGAAGGTGGTGCCGCCAATGGCATGGCAGCAACCATGATCCCCTATCCGACCATCCAGGAAGCTGACCTCGACAACCTGGTCACCTTCATCCGTAGCCTGAAGAAGTAGGTCCTAGACCCAGCTCTTCAGCCCAGCAGGCCCCCGGACTTCACGGTCCGGGGGCCTGCTGCATTTTCGAGGCACAACAATCGCATTTTTTTGTCGGAGTTTGGGGCCGCGCATCGCCTTGGATAGTGGAACCCGACATTCGGTTCCGCTCCCTACCCCGAACTCCACCAAAGTCCCATGCGCCCCCAATTCCGAACCGCCAAGGTGCTCACCCTTGGAACACTCTTTTCCTTTGCTCTCTCCCTCGCTCCTGCCCTGCAGGCCGCCGGTCTGAAGCCCACTTCTTCCCCTTGTGCTGTCGCGCCCACAGGCGACCTGGACAGCAAAATCGTGCGCCGTATGGATACGATTACCAAGAACTTGAATGAGGTCGATCAGTACCTGGGCAAGAAAGATGTGGCCAATGCGAAGAGCTCGCTCAAGGCCGCGACCGCGGAAATGGCCAAGATCCACAGCTGGTACGGGGGCAAATTCGATGAGAAGCACCCCGACTTTGTGGCCCTGACCAAGCGCCTGGCCGCCAGCACCACCAAGGTCACGGGCAGCGCTCCCGCCGACAAAAAGAAACCGACCAAGAAGCCGGTCACCAAGAAGGGCGGATCCGCGAAGGCGCTGAACAGCAAGGTCGCACGCCGCATCTCCACGATCACCACCAGTCTTGACGAGGTCGACAAGTGGCTTGAGCAGAGCGAGCTGAAGCACGCCGAGTCCTCCCTAAAATCCGCCAAGAAGGAGATGAAGAAAATCATGGAATGGCACAAGGGCCAGTTCGATGAGAAGCACCCCGACTTCGTAGCAACCAAGGAACGTCTTGCCGCAGCCGTCGCCTCGATCGAAGGTGGTGGGGGACTCGGAGCCCAAGCCGCTGAAATGGCCGAGCAGGTCAAGCAGGTCGCCGAGGTGCTCGCCCACGAGCGCGCAGCCCTGAAGGCCGGCATGGATGAAGTTCGCATGCAGGAGCAGGCATTCGGCTACGCCGATACCGACGACAAGTTCGCTTCGATTTACGCCGAAACACGGGCCAGCGTGGAACGTGTCAAGGCCGTCGCGGCTTCGGCGAAACTAACCGTAAAGGGCTTCCACAGCCAATTTCCCGACCTCAAGCGTCTGGAGAACCTGGTTGCCGAAGGCCTTGCCGCTATCGGCACCATGGAAGTGTTGGAGTCCTTCCCCGGGACCTACGATCGCGTGGTCGGCGGCGCTCTCGACCGCCACCTGCCCACCAGCATCGACGACAACCTCGAAGCCTTCGCCCGCGGAGCCAAGAATGAGGACTTCCTTGGAAACGCAATCCTGAACGGCGAACGCAAACTGACCAGGCTGAAGCGCGTCCACGGATTCACTTCGGCCCTGCTCGGCAATGGCCCCCATGAATCCGCCGTGATGCAGGCCCAGGCCAAACACAACCTGGCTTTGGAAGGGCAAATCGCGACGCTCGCCATGGCCATCGCCAAGGGCAATGGCCAAGAGGCCGACGCTCGCAAGCTCAAGCTCGGCAGCGCACGCTTCCCTTCCACCACCTTCAAAGGCGGGAAGTGGACCGAAGTCGAAGGCACCATGAAGACCGTCTTCGAAGCCTACACCAAGGACAAGAAGGTCGAGCGTGTCAGCGTGCACTCCGACTGGGACCAACGCACCGAAGCCCGCTGGCGCAACGACCACTGGATCGTCGGAACCTACCGCTACGTGGGTGGAACCATGCTCGCCAAGCTGCCCGACGGCCGCTACCGCGTCTACCGCGTGAGCTTCCGCCGCACCCAGCAAGCAAATGGCGATTTCGGCCCCTTGGAAGCTTTCGGCATCGGCCACAGCTTCGAAATCCTCGCTGAAAATATCAACAAGTAGCCAGTCTCCCGCTGAGGCGGGAGATTGCGGAGGCTGGGGCAATGCCGAACTTAGTTCGGTATTGCCCCGGAGTGATCTAGGGGGAAAAGGATATGGACTGCGCATCGGAGAAGTTGGACACGCTGAGCCCACCTACGATATCCCGATACCAACATTGAAAATTCACCTGGACGCCCGGCATCACCATGTGTGAACCGGTCAAGGAAGGGAAGTCAATGGAACGGCTTGCGTTGCCATTGTTATCGATCTGCACCGCCGGGAATAAGCGGCGGAAGCCAAATGCGTCCGACCCTATGCAGAGGAAGCCTTGGGCAACGGGAGTTTGCGCCTGAAAAGGTCCATAGAAAAAGAGGCCGAACTGCCCGGGAGGGCCATCTTGCAGGGTCAGTGCGAAGTTGTTCTGAGAGAGGTCCAAGCTGCCCGCATACCCGATCGCTGCACCGGTAGGAGAAACGCTGTTCGCTGCGGCTACGCAGTAATTGTGAGCAGTGCCATCCATCAGAATCCGAACGTTGTCGACGAGCCAACCCAGGTTATTGTAAATGATTCCACTAGGCGCATTGAACTCGAAACCGATGCGAACGTGTTGACCACGCCATGGGGAGAGGTCCAAGCTGACGCCATGCCAGGACATCGTACTGGTTGCCCCCAGCCCGACAAATTGCCAGCTACTGTTCCCTGAAAGGAAGACTTGGCCGAAAGCATAGGGGTCCGGGTCCATATAGGTGTCGAATTCCAATCGAGGGTTGATCGCATCAATTGGAATGAGGACAGCTTGAGTGGCTTGCAGCCGTGCTGAATAAAATG
>JAAETM010000570.1 GCA_024228395.1 bacterium
AGCGGTGCATTGTCCGGCATCAAGGTGATCGAATTCGGTCAGATGGTGTCAGCGCCATTCTGCGCCAAACTGTTCAGCGATTTCGGTGCCGATGTCATCAAAGTGGAACTGCCCCAGGGCGATGCGGCCCGGCAAACCGGCCCGTTCCCGCACGATGAACCCGACCCGGAGAAGAGCGGCCTCTTCTTTGTCAACAACACCAACAAGCGCGGCATTACCTGTGGTGTAAATACCGAGGTGGGCCGCGAGCTGTTCCTGCGTTTGCTCGAATGGGCCGACGTGCTCATAGAAAACAACCTTCCGAGGCAAATGCGTGAGTGGCGCCTTGACTATGAGCAGATCGCCGACGTCAACGCCGACCTCGTGGTCATCTCCATCACACCTTTCGGTCAAACCGGCCCCTACAGTGGCTGGAATGCCTATGACCTGAATGCCTATCACCTGAGCGGTGCCAGCTCCCGCTACTGCGGGCGCCCCGGCGAGATGCCGTTGGAGCATGGCACCTTTTCCGCGGATTACTTCGGCGCCGTTACCGCCTCAACCTGGGGCATGGCCGCGGTTTACGGACGTGACGTCGCGGGTGGGGGACAGCTGGTGGACGTGTCCTGCGCCGAGGCGATTGCAGCCACTTTTGTAGGCGGCCAGAACATCGGTGGCTACGCCCAGGAAGGCATTTTCGACAAGCGCACCGGAGTGGGCATGCCGCAGGGCGCCCCTGCCACCATACTGCCCTGCAAGGACGGTCACGTCTGGATGCTGGCGCTCGAGCCGGGCCAGTGGAATGGCCTCCGTGAGGTCATGGGTAATCCGGAGTGGGCTGACCTGGATCTTTTCCAGGATATGTTCATGCGCGCCCAGAACGCGGATGTGATCTACCCGTTCATCGAAGAGTGGACCATGCAGCACACCAAGATGGAGATCATGGACAAGTGCCAGGCCGCGGGCTG
>JAAETM010000571.1 GCA_024228395.1 bacterium
GCTCTCGCCGCTTCGCGACTCGTGCCAGACTTTTCCGGGGCCTCCGGCCCCAGATACCTGGGCCATCCGGCCCAACTACACCCAACCCCGATGGGTAAGTGTAATTGTCGTTAATGGGGCAATGTAGTTGACGCTGGGCAAAGTGGGTCAGTTGTCATAGATATCGAGCCGAGTACCAGTCGACCAGTTTCTGGGGATCGATCGGCATTGTCAGTACGTATTGGGGCAAGTTAGGAGGCGGCTGTGAGATCGGATTGGAGCATTACAATCCCGCTGTCTTGTGCCGGGACATCGCGTCCTTTTTGGACTGGGACCTTCAATTTGAACTAAATGGGCTGTCAGGCAACAAGCGGGCGTTGGAGTTGAACGGCTCGAAACATGGGGCCGGCCCGCCCAATTGTGTGCCATATTTTGACTGGATCATGACTATGCAGGCCTCAGGCGTCGTTTCCTGAGGGGCCTGGTTCGAGGGTTTGGCTAAACCCGACCCGAAGATGTACCCGTGGTCATCATCCGAACTGAATCCTGTCCATGTCTTGTTCAGTTTTTGAAACGAGGTTTCTCAAGGTCTGCCTCGGACCCGATGCGTGTCTCGCAAAGGAACAAGCACGGGTATTTCGAGGTCTAGTGTTCAGAAATACTACCTCTCCAATCGATCAAAGAGGTGTTGCTGGCACACCCAAGCTCAATGCAATGATACCACCTATGTTCACCAATCTATCCCAAGGACCTTCCTCCAAAGCAGCCCGCGGCATGACATTGATTGAGGTCATTGTGGCCCTGCCTATCGTTTTGGTTGCACTAGGGATGTTCCTGCAGATGTTGACGGCGGGCATCGGGGTAAGAGCCACCAGCGGCGAAACCTGGGCGGTAAGCTGTGCAGCCCAGGATGTGTTGGAACGCATGCGCAACACCCCCTTCCGTGAGCTGTTTCGGCAATACAACGCGGACCCTATGGATGACGTGGGTGGGGCAGCAACGGGGCCGGGGAACGTCTTTGCGGTGGGCAACATGGAGCCCATCGACTCTGACGATGACGGTTTTGTGGGTGAAGTGATTCTTCCCTTTGCGAACGTGGGCACGCAGTTGGCTCCCATTTGGCATGTGCGCGAGGACCATGCAAATGAAGAGTTGGGCACGCCGCGCGATCTAAACGCGGATTCCTTGGTCGATGCGTTTGATCACTCCAACAACTACTCCATCCTACCGGTCCTGGTTCGAGTTCGTTGGCAAGGCAGGTGGGGTCCGCGCACATTCACTTTGAGCACTGTGTTGTCAGAGGAGCGCTAGATTTCATGCAAGTGACCAAGCGAACAACTAGCGGCTTCACGTTGTTGGAGTTGATCATGGCATTCACTCTCGTGGGGATTGTCGTGTACAAGGCGCAGGGGGCCATGAGGTCCGCATCCGAGGGCATTAGAGACGAAACCAAACGGGCAATGGTTGAGGACCAGGCACGACGTGTCTTGCGTCAGGTGGGATTCGCAGTCATGGGCTCCGATCGCAGCAGCCTCCTGCCAGTGAACGAGGGATTCAGCAGTGAGAATATCCGCTATCGGGTCAATTTGGGAGTGAACGAAGGAGAAGTCGTGTGGAGCGACCGGGAAATGGTGGCCATGGATACGGACCGCTTGAACGTGTATTGGGCAGAAAATCCAGACGAGTCCCGGGAAAAAAAAGTTGTTTGGAGCAAGTTGGTGGCGCCTTTCCTAGAGGGGGAAATTCTCAATGGTGTGGACGACAATGACAACGGCCTGGTCGATGAAAAAGGCCTCAGCTTTGTGATCGATGGTAACGCGGTGACCATTCGATTGACCCTGCAACTGCCGATGGATGAGAACAATACCCTGCTTCAAACAGTCGAAACCACGGTCACCTGCCGCAATCTGGACGAAGAAGAATGAAACCACTGCAGAAAAGGAATGGCCGGCGGGGATTGCGGTCAGGTGGAGCCTTGACCGTGGCATTGGTCACGATCTCGGTGGCTCTGTACGTGACCGGAGGCATGGATCTGCAGCCCGGAGCCGAGACCGTAACGACCGGTGATGACCCCTCAGAGCTCTCCCCACAGGTGGTGCCCATCGAAGCGTTCCCCGGGGATATACCGATCAAATTGGAATCGACCAGCCAATTCAAGGGGACTGTTTTCTCCCCCGGGACCGATGTTCATGCGGGGTCGGACTTTGAAGTCTCCGGAAGGGTTCGATCGTTTGCTTGGTACGAATCGGAATTCGATTGGGTGACTGTGGGGTCAGTCGTACAAGTCAAGAGGGATACCTTCCGCGAAGCTGAGGCCCCGCTCAAATCGATCACGGACGGGACTGGCGTCGAGATCATGCAGCCGGTCGGTGCACGCGAATCCACTACTGACATCGCCGAGTGGGCCGATGCTGCATCGGGGCAATTCAAGTGCAAGGGCGAGACTGAAAAGGCCCTCAAGTGGAAGGCGTCTTTTACCACGGAAGATTGGGTAGTGATCAGAAGCATCCATGCCCTATGTAACAAAGAATTGGAGAAGCTGTCCAAGGAAGACATCAAGATGGGGGGAACTGGCAAATGATTCAAAAAAATGGATTCCACGCGATCTTAGAGAGGACTCGGCAATTGCGCCTTGGCTTCCCGCTTGTGTGTGCTGCAATCTTTTGGCCTTTGTCCGTGTTCGGCTCGGGCTTTCCCACGGTGGACGCCCGTTTTGACGACCATGGGCAGGCAAGCCTCGTAACTCAAGCCTTGCTACAGAGTCGCAAAAGTGACGAGGCTCGCAAGGCTCTAGCTCCACTACTGGCCAGCGTGGCTGCCAAATCTCCTACATCCATTTGCGAGCCCCTGATTCAGGGCCATTTCGAGCTGCGCGTGGGCGAAGGTCAGGTGGTGCTCCGGGACCTGAGGATCGATGAGCGCGCAGCCCTGATGGCCGCGCTCGGTTCCGCGAAGCCGGAGAGCCTTCGGACTTACCTGGATACCCATGCTCAGCCCGGAATACCTGCCGGCACCCGCATAGCGATCCTTGGCATATTACAATCCCACGGCGTGGCCACTGACATGTCCAGCCTGTCCGAGTGGGTTTGCGGGCACGGATGGGAGGGCCGCATCAGGCGCGATCTGCGCAAGGCCTTCGGGCAGGCGGTAGCAGGGATTTTGGACCGGGATCCTTCCGCCTTCCTTACCATCAACCGAATGGACCGTGACCTGCCTGTGGCGCTTAAGCCCGCATTGATTTCCGCCCTGGGTGGAGTGGGATCACGGAGTTCCCTGACCACACTGGCGGACATGCTGGGCAATGACTCGCGATTGGAATCCCTAATCCTGCGCGAGCTGGCCGTGTTGGGTAGCAAAATACCCCACCCCCTGAACGATGACGTCCTCACCAAAGTGGCCAAGGCCCTGCATTCACCCAGCCGCACCGTTCGTCAACAGGGCATCGAAGCTTGCCGGTTAATGGAAACGACTCAAGCTGTGCCCACCCTAATCAAACTTCTGGGATCTGAGGATGCCGCCGAAAGCGAGCAGGCCCTCAAGGCTTTGGAGAGTATCACGGGTCAACGCTTGTCTCCGATCGAAAGGGAGTGGACGGAGTGGTACGCAAAGGCCACCACCTGGTGGGAGACCGAAGCCCAGGACTTAATGCTCTTGGTGCGCACCGGAACGCCCGCCGAGGTCAACCAGGCTCTGGTGGACCTATCCAGGCTTCGCTACTTCCGCCATCGCTTAGCCCTACCTATGGCGATTGCACTCACGAACGAAGAAGAATCCATCGTGGGTGTAGCCTGCGCCACACTCGGTCACGTTGCATCGCCCCTGGCCGTGAAACCCTTGCTCAAATTGTTGGCGGGGTCAAACACGGAGCGAATTCAACAGGCTGCACTTCAGGCTCTTCTAAACATTACAGGTCAAAACCACGGGCTCGACCCTGAGGCTTGGCGTCAAGCCGGTTGGTAACAAAGGAATACTACCCATGCAAAATCCCAGCACCCCTCCCAAATACAAGCGCCGAAACAAACTGCCGAAGCCGCGCTTCCAGCTTTGGCTTGCGTGTACTTTCATGTCCTTAGTCGTCATGAGCTTGTTCGTTCAAACTCTGGTATGCGGTGCTCAATTTGCTGTGCTTGCCGGTAGCATGGATGGCAGCGAGATCGACATGATGTCGGCCCTTCCTGGCTTGTTGGGCAAAAGCCTCTTGTACGGCTGCCTCCTGATCGTACCGGCGCTCGGGATCATGGTGATCTACATCACTTTTCGGATGGCAGGGCCGATCTACCGTTTTGAACTGCACCTGAGGGCAGTGATTGCTGGGGAGGAGCCCGGGGTTTGCAGGATCCGCAAGGGGGATCACCACGGCGAGCTTTGCGATCTGATCAATGAAGCTTTGGACGCAACCGCCCAACAGGCGGTTTCCAAGGATAGCGCGACCAGCAGGCCCTCTTCGAAGCAAGTCGCGTAGGTCCCACCCTAATTCTCCATGTCCCTCCGCCAAAAGGTCGCCCTTGTCGTGTCCTTGGCAGTGGCGTCGTTGTTCTTCATCGACCACATGCTGTACACGATGACCTTCGAACCTCGCTTTGAGCGGGATACCGATGCGATGGCGGAGAATGAAATTGGACATATCACCGCGCTCATCAAGGGTGAGGTGACAGTCCTCGGAGCCCGGGCTACACGCCTTGTTTCGGTGTTGAAGGACCAACGTCTGGGGCGCGTGGAAGGTCTAGAATTACTGACTCATTCAGGAGCGCTCGACGTGCTTCTGGTTTTTAACGAGTCGGGTAAGGTCATGTATCACCGGGTGGTGGACCCCATCAATCACGAACCGATATCCATCGCCGTGCTGCCTGACGAGGTGCTTTCTCATAAAAGCGTGCTGCGATGCAGTTTGCGCTCAAAAAAAACCAAAAACGACTTGGAGCGTGTGCCAGAGGGTCTGATCGCCACCGAACGTGGTCCGTTGCTTCTTGCCGCGCGCCAGGCCAAGCTGGCAGGCAATCAATTGGTGTATGTCGTGACCGGTCGCTTCCTGAGCGGGCGCTTGCTCAAGCACTTCCAAGGGGAAGGGGAATCACTCGAAATGCACCTTCTCAGGGGACACGACCAGTCCCCGAGGATTGAGGACCTGGTGGATCGCCTTGCAAAATCGCCAACTGGGCACGTGATCGAGCGCGATGGGGATAAGTTGATGGCGTGGGACATTCTCTATGATCTTGGGGGCAATCCCGCATGTCTCATCGGGCAGAAGATGGACAGCACCCTTGGGAGTGTTTGGGGCGACCTGAGCTCCTATTCGGCACTATCACTTGTAGCGTTGGTTGTATTGTGTCCCCTGGTTTTGCTTCTGCTGCTGCAGGGCATGGTGACCGGCCCACTATGGAAACTCATCGAACACTCGAAGGTCGTGGCCCGGGACAATACTACCGAGGAACGCCTTACCATGGGGCGCAACGACGAAATCGGGCGACTGGCAAACGAATTTGACTCCATGCTGGATCAGTTGGCGGTCTCACGATCGGAGGTCATCCAATTGGCGCGCAAGACCGGGGCTTCCGACATCGCCACGGGTGTTTTGCACAATGTGGGCAATTCCCTCAATAGCGTGGGGGTCTCGGCCCGCTTGGCCAAGGAGAAACTGATTGAACTTCCCGTTCACGATTTGGAGGTCATTTCCCTGGTCTTGAAGTCGAACCATGATGAGTTGCACAACTATCTTACCGAGGATGAGCGGGGCAAGACCCTGCCAGCCTATATGGAGGCTCTCAGTAACCGCATCCAGGTCGAAACCGAGCAGCTAGGTGAGGAGATCTCTGAATTGCTTAATGGGATTTCGGGGATCGAGCATCTCGTGACCTCGCTCCAGTCCACTGGTGGAGCCGGCAGTTTGATCGAGCATTTTGATCTGGCGGAGCAGGTGGATTCGATCATCGAGATCAACGGAGCCCTTGTGGAAGAGACGAATAGTTCATGCATAATTCGAGACTATGACTCGGTTGGCAAGGTAGATCTGGATCGCCACAAACTCAGCGAGGTCGTGCTCCACTTGCTTCGGGCCTGCCAGCGGCAAGTAACCACCGATTGGTTGGTAGAGATCACCGTGGGCATCCGCTGGGACAGTGACGGGAAAATCTCAATCACTGTAGCCGACAACGGCGGGGGGCTGGATGAGAGTGAGTTGGCCCGTGTCTTTGCCATGGACAGCACCATCGGCGAAAGTGACCCCCGCGCAGGTCTGCACCAAGCCTCTACCTCGGCTATTGAAATGGGGGCCGAGTTGACCGCCCACAGCGAAGGGCTTGGAATGGGCACCTGCTACCGGCTACTCCTGCCGGCCGTGAGCCTCTCTACTTGAGGACCCAACTCCGCTCGCCCAAACACAACAGAACGGGGAGCCGAGTGGGGAAGTCATTGCAAGCGGTCCGAGACATTCGGTCAGGCTCGCATGGGTACAGGTGTGGGGATGTGGGTTGGGAGGGCACCAAAGCCTCGCAAACAACTCGGATCCGGGTTGACCCGACGCGCCGGCTCGGGTCTGCTGTGCGGGTGGATCCTAGAGATGTAATACGCGTGAAGCGTGATGGTGGGCGGCTTGGCCCGGAGTTGATTGATGATTTCCTGACCGGGTATGTGGAGGGTCGGGTGGAGGACTATCATGCATCGGCATTGCTGATGGCGATTTTCTGCCATGGATTGGATGATGTGGAGTTGTTGGCTTGGACGCGAAGCATGTTGGAATCGGGTACGACCTTTGACTGGTCGCATCTGGATGGTCCGATGGTGGACAAACATTCGACCGGAGGCGTGGGGGACAAGGTGAGTATTCCCTTGGCGCCAGCATTGGTGGCTTGTGGGGCCAAGGTGCCCATGATTTCGGGGCGCGGATTGGGGCACACCGGTGGTACGCTGGATAAATTGGAGGCGTACCCGGGCCTTCGCACCGAACTTCCGATCGAACGCATTCGGTCACAGATGGAGGAGCTTGGTTTCTTTATTGCGGCGCAGACCCCGGACCTGGTGCCTGCGGACCGCAAGTTGTACGCCTTGCGGGATGCTGCGGGTTTGGTGGAGGCTATTCCGCTGATCGCTTCTTCGATCCTCTCGAAGAAGTTGGCCGAAGGGCTCGATGCCTTGGTATTGGATGTGAAGTTTGGCGCCGGCTCATTCTTGCCCGACCACGAGAAAGGTCTGCGCTTGGCGGGACGCATGGCAGGTTTAGCGAAGGGGTTTGGTTTGCCAATGACCGTCGTTTTGTCGTCCATGGAACAGCCTTTGGGCCGCATGGTGGGGCACGCGAACGAGATCAACGAGAGTCTGGACTGTCTGCGCGGGGAAGGTCCCAGGGATCTGGTTGACTTGACCGTGCGGCAGGGTGGCGAAGCCCTCCTGGCTTGCGGCCTGGCAGAAGTTTTGCAGGCTGGCGAAGACCGCATGCGTGCCAGCTTCAGCGATGGCAGCGCCATGGAGGTCTTCCAGCACTTCCTCAAAGCTCAAGGTGCCGAGGGTGATTTGAGTAAGGACCTGCCCACGGCGTCGGGTGAGGCGTTCCTTGTCGCTCCCAAAGATGGCTATCTGGCCTGCTTGGATTGCCGCCAGGTTGGGGTCGCCCTCCAGGCCCTAGGTGGAGCCCGGGTCGAGATCGGGGGCGGTTTAGATCACGGCGTGGGCCTGGAGGTCCTGGCTAGGCACGGGGATTGGGTCGAAGGCGGCCAGCCCCTGGTCCACATCACGCACCGGGACGGGAAAGGCGTGGAAGAGGCCCAGATGCACTTGGCCAGAGCCTACCAGGTTGCATTGGAGCCCCCGAATCCAGTGGGCGAGACTCGCACACTGGTCTAGGCCGGATATCTCATGAACACGTACCCCAGGCTTTGCAAACGGGCCTCTCTCGTTCCCCTGACGGGACCTTCCGAATGTTGCCTTCCTCGATAGGTAAGCCCCGGTCCGTGCAGCGGCTCACAGGTCCCTTTCGGGATCTGTGAAGAGATCCCTACCGCATTGCCTGCGGGGTCAAGATCCGCAAAGCCCTGCCAGGAACCGAGTTGCTGTGCCTGGAGCACGTCTTCATGAAATATCCGGGCTAGGCCTAGCCAATCGGGACAAAAATCCTCCCCACTGTGAGAAAAGTGCCCTTTGGGCCCGTCGCAAGGCACCATACATGGGCAAGGTTCTGCCGATACGTGTCCCAATGGACACTAAGAACCCTGGCTACCAAATCCCCACTTCCTCGCCCCGGGTCGCAACCTCCTCGGAGCAAGAAGCAAGGACCTCGAACATGATCCAGCCCCAATCCAAACTGACCTTTCACCCCGCCGGCACCACCACCAAGGTGGGCTTGATCGGAGCCGGTCGAATCGCTGACTTCCACCTGGATGTGCTCAAGGAAACACCCGGGGTCGAGATCGTGGCAATCTGCGACTTGAGCGAGGAGCGTGCCAAGGACGCAGCTCAGCGTTATGGCGTAAAGAAGGCGGTCACAACCATTCAGGAGTTGGTCGATCTGGGCGTGGAAGTCGTGCACCTGGCCGTGCCGCCGGACTATCACGTTCCCATGACCAAGGAACTGCTCGAAGCGGGTCTTGGTGTCTTCGGCGAAAAACCCATGGCGCTAGATACGCTGGATGCGCAGATGCTGGCCGAGCTGGCAGAGTCCAAAAACCTGCCCCTGGTCGTCAACCACAACAACGTTTTTCATCCCTCATTCATGGCGATGATGGGGCGCATCGAAGCCGGCGAAATCGGTCGTGTGCAACATGTGCAAGTAACCCTGTCCGTGCCGCTCGCCCAACTGGATGCCAACGACTACACCCACTGGATGTTCCGCACCCCGCGGAACATTGTTTTTGAGCAGGCTGTCCACCCGCTCAGCCAGCTGCATCACTTGCTTGGCAAGGTACACAGCGCGAACACGACCCTGTTGGGTGAAAAGGAACTGTTACCGGGTTTGACCTTCTACGATCGCTGGTCCACCGCGTTCAAGGCGGAGAAGGGCACCGCGCAGTTGTACATGGCCTTCGGTCAACCATTCACGCGTAGTACGGTTCAAGTCCTTGGAACCGACGGTTCCTTGGAGGCTGACATGTTTCACGACCACTTGGCGGGGGAAGAGAAGACCGTGTTCCTGGACTTCTGGAACTCGTACAAGGCCGGTATGAGTCGCAGCAAAGGGTTTAAGAAAGGGGCGCGAACCGTACTCAAGAATTGGTCCATGTTCACCTTGGGCATCGGCGCCCGCCGCGATGCGTTCTTTGTGGGTATGAAAGGCTCAATTCAGGCTTTTCACAAGTCCCTACGCGCAGGCGATGCCCTGAGCAACGACGCACGCGCAGCCCTGGAAGTCACCCGCTGGGCTGACGCTCTGGCAGGTGTAGTTAGCTCACAAATCCCGCCCGCTCCCGAGTTCCCCGAACCCGGAGAAGCCCGCGAGAATGAGGTCGTTGTGCTCGGAGGTACCGGGTTCATTGGCCGCCGTGTTGTGGCCCGCTTGCTCAACGAGGGTGTCAACGTTTCCTGTGTGGTCCGCCGGACATTCAGCTTACCCGAACAAATCGTCAAGGAAGGTCTTTCCGGCAAGATCCGCATTCTGCGTGCGAGTTTGAGCGATGAGGAAGGCCTCAAGAAAGCGCTGAAAGGGGCCAAGACTTGCATTCACTTGGCCACGGGAAATGGCGACACCTGGGAAGAGGTGGAGCGCGTGATGGTCAAGGGTTCCGCGCGGGTCGCGGAAATTTGCGCTGAGTCGGGTGTCAAACGCCTGGTTTATGTTTCATCGGTTGCCGCTCTTTATACGGGCGGCGGCGGACTCATTAAGGACTCATGGGACGTGGATCCCCAGCCGGATCAACGCCCCCTGTACTCCGTGGGCAAGGCCAAAACCGAAGCGGCCATGAAGCAGGTCGCAGACCGTACTGGTTTGGGTTTGGTCGTTGCCAGGCCTGGCGTTGTTGTCGGCGAAGGCACACCCATGCAACACTCCGGTCTAGGAATGTGGGCCCGTGACAATCACTGCGTGGGTTGGGGATTGGGCGATACGCCCTTGCCCCTGGTTCTGGCGGAAGACGTGGCCGATGGCCTGGTCGCCGCCGCGCTTGCGCCGGGCGCAGGTGTGGATGGTGAAGCCATCAACCTCTGCGCAAACCCGGGCCTATCCGGCCATGACATGGTCACGGAATTGGCCAAAGCCACCGGTCGCCGATTGGCTTTCCACCCCCGGGCCCTTTGGCTGTCGCAGGCCATGGAAATTGGAAAGTGGGTCGTCAAGCGCGTCGGCGGACGCAAGGTGGCATTCCCGGCCTACCGAGACTTGAAGTCCCGTGCCCTTGCCACGCCCTTCGCCAGCGACATAGCCCGCGAGAAATTGAATTGGAAGCCCGTGGAGGATCGCGCTGTTTTCATTGAGAAAGCGGCTAAGATCTACGCCCCCAAGGGCAACCTCCCCGACGCAGAATCCAACTCCAAGTGAGCCCCAAGAAGCACTTTCTACACGTCTTCGCGACCTTCACACCCGCCGGCCCGCAAGTGCGAACCGCCGGGTTGATGAATGCCCTGGGGCCGGATTGTCGCCATACGGTCATCTCGTTGTCGGGTGAAACGGGTGCAGCGGACCTGGTGGATGCTGCGGTCGTATTGGACCTGCTCAAGGTCGAACCCAAGGCTGGGCCAGTGGGTCATGCGCGCGCCCTCCTGCAGGTTCTCCAGGAGCAAAAACCCGACCTGCTGCTGACCTACAACTGGGGCGCCATGGACGCTGTTATCGCAGCGCGTTTGGCTGGTTTCTCACGGCATGTTCACCATGAGGATGGTTTCAATGTGGACGAAGCCCAGGCCCTAAAAGGCCGCCGCAATTGGACACGTCGACTGACCCTAAAGCGTTCTGAAATCGTCGTTCCCAGCCGCAATCTACTCGGTATTGTGAAGGACACTTGGCACCTTCCGAACAGTACTCTCATTCCCAATGGAGTGCATGTGGATCGCTTCGCACCCGATGCCAACAAGGGCACAGAGTTGCGCGCGGAGTTTGGTATTCCGGACGACGCTTTAGTCGTGGGCACCATGGCGCACCTGCGGCCGGTCAAACGCCTGGACCGTTTGATTCGAGCCTGCGCTTCGATCAAGCCCGACGGAAGGCCCCTGTATCTCTTGATCGTTGGCGATGGTGAAGAACGTGCGTCCCTCGAAGCGCTTGCCCAGCAGCTTGCCCCTCCCCACGGGAAAGTCATCTTTGCAGGCCACATGCCCGACCCCGCTCCAGCCTACAGCACAATGCACGCATTGGCATTATCCAGTGCATCCGAGCAGCAGCCTGTTTCGATCCTTGAAGCGATGGCCGCATCTTTGCCGATCGTCTCCACCGACGTGGGCGATGTGCGCTACACCATTTCCGAAGAGTCGGTACCCATGCTTGTGGATCCGCATCAGTCCGATGCTCAGGTGGAGCGAGATCTTGCCAGTAGCCTTGAAAAGATCCTATGCGACGCAGGTCTCCGCAAAAACCTAGCTTCAGCTTCTTTGCGTCAGGTTCAAGAGAAGTACTCCTTCAACGCGATGCTCAACGCCTATCAGCGAGTGTTCGAGCGCGCGATGGCCCAGCGGACCTTTGGGAAACATCCGGGCTAGGTTTCAAGGTCAATCCCCTTACCCTCGAGTTGGCGATTGTGTATTCCGGCCAAGCCGAATACAGCCACGCAGGCGCCGATCAGAGTCAGGTACATGTCCCACTGGGTATCCCGAACATAACCCTGGGTTCCAAGGAAGGCCGTGGCGGATTCCCCCGAGGTGAGTACCGCCCACCACTCGATAAGTTCGTAAAAGGCACAGAAAGCCAAACACACCGACACGCTGAGAAAACCCAGCCAGGCGCCGCCGAGCGCCAATATGGTACCCGTTCACGGGGGGGCACCCCCTTCTCGGCCCCAGGAAGGCCGTCAAGTGGGGTTGGGGTGGTCGTCCGAGCCTA
>JAAETM010000572.1 GCA_024228395.1 bacterium
CCTGGCCCTCTTCCGCCACCAACTGATTCGAACGTGGAAGAAGTGGCTTTATCGCCGCTCCAACTCGCGCCAACACGACTGGGTATGGTACAGGCAGCTCCTGCTGCGCTACCCCACCCCCTTCGCCCGCGCAATCCACTCGATCTACCGCCGTCCAGCGAGCCCATAATGTGGCTTAGCCACTGCCGGGTCACTCCCGGCACCGAGGAGCCGGATGCGTCAATCGCGCACGTCCGGATCTGTGGGAGTCTGGGGCCAGCAATGCCCCTGGGCCACCCGACGAACTACCAGGTCGTTCGCAACGTTGAGGTTTACTCATGGCCAGGACGACAAAGCCCTGGCCGGTGTGTTTGCCTGGAGGTGGATTGTCCCAAATGACAACTTCTGTTCGGTAGAAGCGCGCCCGGCCTGGATTTCACTTGTGGCCTAGGCGTCCGGGCATATCGTGGGTGACATGAAGAACCTTGCCCTTGGTCCGTTTTTCCTCGTAATCGCACTTGGCTGCGCCAGTGCGGTGATCACAAGCGTTCTGCTCTCGGAAGAAAAAGTACAGCCTCTTACCGGGGTCGGCCCCACGTTGGACCTCGCGGCCGAGCTCAATGCCCTGCGGCAGGAAAACGAGACGCTCAGCGCTCGCATCTCAGATTTGGAGTTGCGGCCCATGTCCCAAGAGCGCGTATCCGCGTTGGAAACTCCCAGCTCCGATGCGTCTGCATTTGAGCAGGAGGTTCGAGCTTGGATGAAACAGATGCAAAGCAAGAGCGTTGCAAGCCCCTCTATTTTTCACTCCGATGTGCAAGACGCCCTGGCGACGATCCGGGGTCAGGAGGCCGTTCAGAGAGCAGAGGTCAAGCGCAGGCAGCGGGACGAGTGGATCTCTGGGACCATTGCGAAGCTGGCCCCCGATCTCGGCCTCTCCCAGCAGCAGACCCGAGAGATGGAGACTGCCTGGCTCGCAAAAGCTGAGTTGGATGCAGAGCTCAGTAGGCTTTGGAAGTCAGGCGAAATGGGGCGAGAGGAACTTGGTCATATGAAGGAGACCAATGAACAGCAACATCAAGACAGCCTGCGTGGATTTCTGCTTCCTCAACAGTACGAGGAATACACGACCATGGTCAGCGGTTCGCGGGGTGCTGCCAAGGGGAAGTAGGGACCGAAGCTAAGCGCCGTAGTGCGCCAAACGTCGCACGCGATCCGCCGGTGCGGGCAATGTGTACTCGGCTTGCGCAATGCGGCGCAGGCCGCATTTCAAGCGACCGGGAGCCTTGGTGTCATCGCTGAGCCAAGTGAGTAATCGGCCGCTGGGCGCCAGCAAGGGGGCAGAGAGTATCCCCATTTCCTCGGGCGGGCCCACGGCGCGCGTGGTAATCAGGTCGAAGGAATTACCGTAGCCATGGGCAGGGGCTTCCGCAGCATTCATTTGCGCGGTTTCCAATTGCCCGGGATCAAAACCGGATGCGGCCAGGGCACGGGAGATAGCGAGCAGTTTCTTGATGCGCCGATCCATCAAGATCAGATGCGCTTCGGGGTAAAGGCAGGCGATTGCAACACCGGGAAATCCGTTGCCCGTGCCAAGGTCGAGAGCCCTTTTGGGGGGTGTGTCGAAAGCAAAGTTGGCCATGGCGACAGAGTCGAGCGCATGGAAGATGACCGCGGCTTCGGGGTCGCGTACCGCGGTCAAATTTACGACCTGGTTCTCGACAAGCATAGCCTCCAGGAAAGCTAGCAAGCGAGCGCTGGCCTCGGTAGAGATCGTGCAGTTGATATCAGCGGCAAGGGCTGTGAATTCGGTGGGATCTATCAAGTCGGTTCAGGGGCAAGTCGAATGAACCGTCGGGCTCAAACACGTTTGAAACAATAGCGTGAACGCTCCGGCGGACAATACGGAACCAGGTACATTTTCACACACTTGTGCCCGAACCGTAGGCTAGGCCTGCGGTTCGGGCGCAAGTGTGTGAAAATGTACCTGGTTCCGTATTGTCCGCCGGAGGGGCGTGACCAGCGTCGAAGGTGGACCATGCCCCGAATCGCTGGTGAGAATCGGCGAAGCTTGGTAGGTTCTGTGCATGCAACTGTCCCGCTCTCTCCCTGTTCTCGCCCTCCTCTTCCTTCCTATTCTGCCAACTGCTGCCAGCGCTTGTGCCGCCGCCCAGGAGCCAGGGAACTTCCAAACCTTGCCACGGGGTGACCGGGATGGGCACAGCTACGCCAAGCCCTTCTTCGAGGGAACCACCTACAATCCTGCGATCACGGCCCCCGCCAAACTGCTCGGTCAACCGCTTGGCAGCCGCATGGCGCGCCCCGCGGAGATCGTGCGCGCCTTTGAAACCTGGGCCCGCGAATCGAACCGGTTGGAACTGGGGCAACATGGACAAACCTATGAGGGCAGGCCCCTGATCCATGCCATCGTGAGCTCCCCGGGCAACATGGCACGCCTGCAGGAGATCCAAAAGACTAACGCCTTGCTCAATGATCCGCGGAGGATCAGCGGGTCCGCTGCACAGGATCTCTTGGAGTCCACACCGGCTGTGGCCTGGATGGGCTATTCGATCCACGGGGACGAGACCTCAGGCTCGGACGCGTCCCTGGCATTGGCCTATCACTTGATCGCCAGCAGCGATGAGCAAGTGAAGCAGCTACTCGAGGACGTGGTCATTGTCATCGATCCCCAGATGAACCCCGATGGCCGGGCGCGCATCGTTTCGATGGTCGAGCAAAACTCCGGTTACCGGGTGAGCTTAGATCACGCTTCCTCTGCCCGTGGAGTGTGGCCCTATGGGCGCGGCAACCACTTCCTATTTGACATGAACCGGGACTGGATGGCGGGGGTGGCACCGGAGACCCGCGCGCGGTGGAAGGTTCTGCGGCAATGGACTCCCCAGCTTTTCGTGGATGCACATGAAATGAGCGGCTTGGATACGTTTTTGATGTATCCGCAGGCGGCACCCTTTCACCCCGCCCTGCCCAAGCGCTTGGCCCATTGGCAACGCACCTTTGCGGCCGCCCACGGCAAGGCTTTTGACAAGTTGGGTTGGGGTTATTACACGCGTGAATGGGCCGATGCGTGGTATCCCGGTTACTCCGATGCGTGGGGCTCTCTCAATGGTGCCATCGGCATGCTGTATGAGCAGGGCAGCAATCGGGGTCAGCCCTTGATGCGCAGGTCGGGGGAAGTGGTGCCCTACCGGGAAGCCGTGCATGGTCAGGTGCTTGCCAGTTGGAGCAACCTATTGACCTTGCAAGCCAATCGCGTGGCGATTCGAAAGGACTCATTCGCCCATCGCCAAGCGCAACTGAAACCGGAGCGCGGTGAGGATGCGGTGGTGGTGCTCGTTCCCGAACGGGAGGGTCGCCGGGTGACGAATTTGGTCGAAACTTTGCTCGCCCAGGGGGTGGAGGTCTACCAAGAACATGATGGGTTCATGGGTAAGTCGTGCCAGTCGGACATGGGGCTCAGCGAAGCTTCTCATCACTTCGACTCGGGCTGCTTCGTGATTCCGTTGGCTCAACCCCAGGGTGCGCTGGTACGTGCCATGCTGGAGTTCGACCCGCGCATCGATGACGAGACTGCAGCCGACGAAAGGTCGCGCTTAGAGCGTGGAGATTCTTCGAGGCTTTACGATGTAACCGCCTGGGACCTGGCCCGACAGAATGACGTGCAAGCGTGGTTTTGCACCATGGAAGCGCCACGGGGAAAAGCCTGCGAGCCCGGTAAAGTAGCAACCTACTCTTCCGCTGTGACCCTGTTCAGTAGGGCGATTCCTGCGGATTCAAAGCCCTATGCCTATGGGGTCCACGGGGACGATGATCGCTGCCTTGCTTTTGCGGCCAGCGCCATGGAACACGGCCTGATTGTACACGTGGCTGACGAAGCCTTTTCTCCGGACCTGGGCGGTGATGTCACATCTCCCATGCCCCGTGGTTCCTTGCTGCTTCGCCGGCACGAGAACCCCACATCGGCACTGGTTCCGCAAAACCAGAAGGCTCAAGCTACTGTCGATTTCGACGAACTGGTGCGGCAGATCTCAACGGCCACCGGCGCCGATGCCATCCCCCTGGCGGGTGGTCGCGCAGGGAGTCAGGACACCGCGGACCTGGGCGGCGGGCACTTTTCCATGCTCGCACGGCCGCGCATCGCCTTGCTCACCGGGTCTCCTCTCAGCCAGCAGGACTTCGGCCATGCCTGGCAGTACTTTGACGAAGTGCTCGGCGTTCCGGTGAGCTTGATCGCCGCGGAGGAGCTGGGTAGTACGGACCTGCGGCGCTACAACGTGCTGATCATTCAATCGGGTTCCATCGGCGACATTCTGGGCAGTAACAAACAAGGGTTGCAGACCTGGGTTCGTTCTGGGGGCACGTTGATTGCTTCCGGATCCGCTGCCTCGGCCCTTGCCAACAAGGATCTGGGGTTGAGCAGCGTGGTGCGTCGCAGCAGTGTGCTCGATGACCTAGAAGTGTATGCCGAAGCGGTGCGCCGTGAACGGACCGCAGGCACGGTGCCCTTCGACTCCGAGAAACTCTGGGGCGATGCTACCAGCGAGAAAACGGTTGCCGATGAAGAAACCGAAGAGTCCGAAGAGGATTCCAAGGATGGGGCCGGTTCGGACAATGCACTCGCGCACCTGGACAAGGATGCAAAGAGGGCTGATGGACTGGCGCAGCGCTTCATGCCGGTGGGAGCCATCCTGCGCGCCCACAGCAACCGCCACTCCTGGCTGACGTATGGAACGCGATCCGAAATGCCCGTGCCCTTTGGTGGCCGCAGCGTGCTACTCAGTACGGGTGATGTTCCCGTGCGCATCTCGGGCATGGATGACCTGCGCCTTGGTGGGCTCGTTTGGCCCGAGGCCAAGGTCCGCCTGGCGGACAGCGCCTGGTTGGCCCGGCATCGCCTCGGTTATGGCCAGGTGATCCTGTTCGCCAGTTCCCCGGTGTTCCGCGGTTCATGGAATGGCACCGCTCGCTTACTGGGCAACGCGGCCATCCTGGGCCCTGGCCTGGGGGCTTCGCAACCTTCTAAGTGGTAGCGCGGATGGGGGAGCCGCGTCGCCTCCGACCTCTTCCGATCACTCCTCCAACTCTGCACAGCGTTCGAGTCCCTTCATGCGTTGGGCACGCAGCACTCGCAGTTTGTCGGAGAGCCTCTGGCGTAGTTTTTCCCCATCGGGTCCCAACTCTTGCGCATCGGCCAGTCTTTGGGAGACCTTGGCTTCCTTGAGTTCGAATTTTTCGAGCAGCTCCCTGAGGCTGACGAGTTCCTCGCGACGTTGCGAACCTTCAAGGGACAGCAGCTGGGAGAGGCGCTCTAATAGATTTTTGGTCTTCATGGGAATTCAGGCTCGGGGCCCCTCTGTGTTTGTGGCGTGGAGCAGGTCCTCGATCTCGTCCGGGGAGAGAACCAGTTGGCGTTCCGCCTTGAGCTCGGAGGATTCCGATGCGGCGAATACGACTATGGCCATGTCGATTAGATGGCCCGCCGCGCTCAGCGCATAAGCGCTGTCATTGATCAGGGAAGTGCTCATTTCAGGTGTGACCGAACCCGTGCGGATGAGTTTGTCCAGGGAACCATCGCGCAGCACATCCGCCTGCATGATCTCGAGGCGCAGGGCGTCGAGGTCCACGATTGCCACATGGCCCTCCTCCTCAACAATCCTGCGCAGGAGGGCAATCTCGCGCAGCACGCGGCCTAGCAGGGTTCGGATGCCATTGTATGCTTCTTTGATCCCCTGGTTGCTCGAAACCTTGTAGAGCGCTAAGTTCTTACGTAGGTGTTTGATGTCCTTCACACTGGCCACGATGTTGCGGGCGGCCATGCGGAAGTCGAGCAACAGCTCGCCCTGCCCCCTAGGCAGGCTGCTCTGCGCGCGGCTGATGTATTCGAGGATGGCGCCGTGCAGTACTTTCACCGTTCGTTCGTAGTCCTCGTCGATGTCGATCTGAATCGAATCGTAGGTTCTGCGTCGTTCTAAGATCTGGGCGAAAGGCACTTCCGACAGGACCTCCGAGCGATGCAGGTCGATGCCATGTGAGATGATCTTGAACGCCTCGTCGTACAGGTGTAGCGTCTCTTGCCGCAGGGCGTCCAGGGCCGTATCGGCGAACTCCAAGGTGGCGTCCTTGAGGTACTGGGGTTTCGTGGTTTCCGGTTCTTTGCCGGGCATGACCCGTTCGAGCCCGCGTGCCAGAGGTTTTAGGAAGGGCACCATCAGCAGGATCCCCGCAGAGTTGAACAGGGTGTGAAACACCGCCAGCTTCAAGGCGTAATCGTTCGCTGCGATACCCAGCGCTTGGCTGACGCTATCCACGCCAACCATGAACTGATGAATGAATCCGATGGCCACAAAGCCGGTCACCAGGTTGAAAACCAGATGGCCCCCCGCCAGGCGACGCCCCTGCACGCCTGCTCCAAAAGAACCCAAGATCGCCGTGATCGTCGTACCCACGTTGGCGCCGATAGCCAGGGCCAGAGCATTTTCATAGGTGATCTGGCCCCCTGCCAGGGCGGTGATGATCAGCACCAGGGTCGCGTGGCTGGATTGCATTACGACCGTGGCCAACAGCCCCATCAGCGCAAAGAGGAACAACCCCGGGTAGCCCGAAACCGCGTAGGCTGCCAAGTCGATCGTCTCCTTGAAAGACTCGAACCCCACCTTCATGTGATGGATCCCCAAGAAGAGGAACCCGAGGCCGCTCAGGATGTATCCGATCCCTTTGAGTGAGCGTGCCTTCTGGAAGATGAGAAGGACTCCAAACACTAGCATCGGCATGGCATAGGCCGAAATCTTGACCTTCAAACCGAAGCCAGCCACCAGCCAGGCCCCCGTTGTCGTGCCCAGGTTGGCCCCGAACACAATGCCAAGCCCCGCGCAGAGATCGATCATGCCCGCGCTCAAGAAGGAGATCGTAATGACGGAAACCAGCGAACTGGATTGCATCAACGTGGTGGCGATCACCCCAAAACCAAGGCTCTTGTAGGTCTTGTCCGTGCTGCGGTGCAGGAACTTCTCAAGCATCCCTCCCGAGAAAACCCGGAACCCCTCCTCCAGGGACAACATTCCAAACAGGAAGATGGCCACACCCGCCGCGATCTCCTTGAAATCGGGGCTGATCCAAAATCCCCACGCCAGTAAAACCACAACGGTGGGGAGCAGGATCTTGCGCAGCATGACACCCCGATATTACGCCCAAAGGGGTCAAGTTTCACGCTCCGACCGGGACCGATATCACGGGTGGTTCGATGGCCACGGTCCTGCCACTCTCGCCACATGTTGGGCGAGGCTCAGTATTCTTGATTCCAAATGGGAGGGGTTTGGAATGGGTGCGTCAGGAAATCACCAGATTTGACGGTTCTTGAGTCCGGGGTGGGTCTGTTCAGTTCAAACCGGCGACGGTGACCCCTAGCGCACAGTTCTTCGAGCACCCAAATGCCCTTGCTAGCCAACCGCTTGAAACGGCGATTCCCCTGCAGGCCTTCCCAGGTTTATGCCCAGGTGGACCTGCTCGCCGCCACCGACGCAGGTTCGGTGCGGTGATTGCCGTGAGGGTACTAGGTCGGGAATTGTCATTCTTCGGAGGCCGCTGTGTTGCATTCGCAACACAGTGGCCCCAATTGGTCGTTATTCCCGACCCAGTACCCGATTGGTGAAGCCCTCTCACAGGAAGACCAAGGTGATCGCATTGGTGAAGTTCGACGTGGAGATGGGGTTCTGATCCCGGTACCACGCTTGGAAGTTCATCGTTAGGCCGGCCAGGATCCGCTCGCTGCCCCAGGGCATCGGTGTATCCACCAGATTCAGGATCAAATGGGCGCGTCCGGTGAGCCCCGTGTTGAATATTTCGCTTGCTGATCTGTTGTAGCGTCTGATGGGCGCACCATTTCCAAGGCAAAGGCTCCCCTGGGATCCACCAGGGTTGACCACCATGCCCTGGCCCGGGGCACGAGGAAGGTACCTACTTGATTCAAGGGAAGGTCGGTGGCGGACAGGGTCATCGAGTTGTGCCGTGCTAGGGGTGCACCGAATGCACGTATCTCACCCGCATGTCCCGTGGAGTTGAGCGTTGCCGAATTGCAGTAGCTGGTGCCGAACTCAGGCATTGGGAAGTATTCAAAATCATCGATGGCGACAACTCCCATGTTCCCTCTGTTCTCCAGGGTGGTGTGAGAAATGGAACCAAAGGTCGCACCTTCCACCAAGGTCCAGTCAGTTTCACTCCCTTCCATGATACGTTGAATATTGCCCCGAGTATTATGGAGGGTCAGCACGCTATTCACACCAGCGGTTTGATTGCGGAAGGAGAAGCGTACCTCCAGTGCTGCTGCGCCAAAGGCGATTGTGGCCGTTTCCCCTGGAGCCACCAAGAAAGCGGAGCTCCCCGAAAGTGCCAGCGACGGAATCGGGGTCATGTCCACCGTGCCGTTGGAGAAGAAGGCTTGCAATGGGCTCAGCCCCAAATCGAATTCGCCAGTCAGATTGGTGAACTCAAAGTCTGTCGACACGTCGTTGGCTACGGCAACTGGAGCCAAGGCGCTGAAAGTGCCAGCGATGAGAAGAGCATGGGCGAAGGGAGAGCATAACGACTCCTTGGAAGGGGCTTGAGGTCGCTCGAAAGAGTTCCGAGGGCACCGATAGCCTTTGACATGGCCAGCACCCTAATCCCACAAGAACGTTGCGCGCAACGCATGCAATCGCCTTTCACAATAGACCGACAGGGGGCAAACACTGTAAACCAGTGGTCGTTGAGGTAAACCTAGTCTGGGAACCGGAGTGATTTGGACTTGGAGCTTCTGTGGGGGGGCATTGCTTAGCCAAAACAGCGGGAGCATCCCCCCCGTCGGAGTGCCTCGGGCTCGTACGTTCCACGAATCGAGCTTTGGGATCCCACCAGGAGTTCGACCGATGTCGAATCAAGGAAAGGCCCTCAGGAGAAGACGTACAGCACGTCTTCCTTGAAGCGCGTAAGGTCCTCCGGTTGCACCGTTGCCAAGTCCAGATGGACCCACCTCTCGAGTTTGATGGGTTCATCATCAATAGAGCCCCGGTACCAGTGGAGGCAGAGACCTGCATACCCGGTGCCATCCGCATTCACGGCCATTCCTATGCGCCGGATCCACTCCGATGCGGCCAGCGCGTCCGCCTGGGCATTGGCTTCCGCTACCCGGACCGACTTGGCGTCTGCTCGCTCCTTGTTCTCCAACCACTTCTTGATTTTGGCGGGGCCCCAACCCTTTTTGCGTAGCTTGGCAGTTTGGGTTGTCGTGAGATCCTTGTCGAGGGGGTCGCCCTTACTCGCCGAACCGATTGGCGTGTCGCAATCCCATCCCTTTCCCGTGGCAGCCACGTATAGTTCCCCAGTTTGGAGCTTGGAAAGAACATGGGGGTTGGGCGCATCCTGTAGGGGTGCCAGGGTGCCCGCAACCATGATCTGAGCCGCCTCGCTGGGCAGTACTAGTGTTATGACGTGACACATGATTTCAGTCGGCCGGAGACAGGCCTTCCGGCATTGTCCTTCGGGAAATATCTGGGTACGACTTCTAGCATTTGGCCGGCTCACCGGGTGCGGATCTTGTCCTTAGAATGAATTGCCGCCCGCATCCCACACCGGTTGGGTGCCGGTGGTCACCGATTAGAGGATCTTTTTGCCTTCGATCGTCACGGTGTCTTGGCGCGTTGAGGATTTGTCAGCCCGGATCTCGACCGTGTCGAAGCTATGGCTCCCCTTGGCCTGGGTGCTATACGAGTCTGACTGGGCACTGAGCTGGGAGACTGTCACAAGGGCCGTCATAGCGATGGCAGCGATCTGACGGAGGCTCTTTGAAAAGGACATCGCAGGTTTTGATTGGAGGGCCGGGGTAGACACGTGCTGACAACGCACACGCGGGTCAGATCCTACTCAAGAAGCACCAAATTTGCTTGCTCCCCCCAAGGCTCGGCGGTTGGCAGGACCATCCGGTAAAGTCCCGACCCAAGCAACGCAGCCTCACCGCGAGCGCCGATGACAAAGAATCCACCAAGGACAAAAAGGACGGCAAAGGTGAGCAGAAGGAGGGTGACGAGAAGTCCAGGGATGGCGAAGCCGAGGAGAAGGCGGAAGAGGAGCATAAGGTCGACGAACGCCAAGCCTGGGCCGACGTCGTTGATGAGAGCAAGGCTTTGCAGCTGACCGACAACGGAGAGGAAGACTACGAGTTCTCCAAGAGTCGTCGCTATCGTCCCTGGGACGAAGAGATTCTGGACGAGGATGCTTACTTGGAAAGCTTGCAGGCCGGCGAGATCTTCAGCCCTCAGGACAAGGGGGAGAAGGGCAAGCGCCAAGAGGGCAAGAAAGACGAGGATCGGAAGAAGAAAACTGGAAAGGAGAGCGACACCGAAAAAAAGGACGACAAAAAGAAGGACGACAAGTCCAAGGACGCCGACAGTAAGGGCGAAAAGGAGGAGGTCGAGGACACCAAGACGAAGCCGCGGGTGAGTTGGGCTCCGGACTCAAGCGCCTTCTACGTCTCCCGCAGGGACTCACGGGGGGGCGAGAAACTGTTCCTTGTGAACTCCTTGACCAAGCCGAGGCCGTCGCTGGAAACCTACAACTACCCGTTGCCTGGCGAGACGCACATCGGATTCAGCGAACTCTACGTGTTCGACCGCACGCGCAAGGAGTTCTTCCAAGTGGAGGGCAAGTGGAAGGACGAGAGTTATCAGAACCTGCACTGGCCCAAGGCGCCGGAGAAACCGAAGGACGAGGACGCCGAGGAGCCGACCGCCGCTGAATTGGCGGGCACGGGAGATGAGCTGCGCCTGGTGCGCCGCGATCGCTTGCTTCGCAACCTGGAGCTGTGCTCGATCAACACCCGTAATGGCGAATGCCGTGTCATCTTTGATGAAGGTTTTGTGGGGGCCAACATTTCCACCCGGAGCCTGCGCTACCTCAAGCAGAGAAACGAGATGATCTGGTGGTCGGAGCGCAGCGGTTGGGGCCATTTCTATCTCCTGGATAAGGAGGGCAAGCCCAAGAACGCGATTACTTCCGGGCCTTTCCGGGCCAGCCGTATTGTCGAGGTCGACCAGGACAAGGGCCTGCTCTATTTCCTTGGCAACGGCCGGGAAGCGGGGGAGAATATTTATTTTCAACACCTCTACCGCGTCTTCCTCGATGGTACGGGGCTAACGCTGCTCGACCCTGGCAATGCCAACCACTCATCGACCCTTTCGCCCACCCAGCGCTTCCTGGTGGACAACAGTTCGCGCATTGACATGGCGCCCGTTTCACGACTTTGTGACGCCGATGGCAAGACGGTCATGGAGCTAGAACAGGCCGACCTGTCCCGTCTTTACGACTCCGGTTGGACCATGCCCACGACCTTCAAGTTTAAGGCGGCCGACGGGGTGACGGATCTGTATGGCAACATGTGGAAGCCCTTCGATTTCGACCCCAAGAAAAGCTACCCGATCATTGCGGAGGTCTATCCTGGACCCCAAACCGAGGGCGTCAGCCACTCCTTCTCATCGTCGAATGGTCGCCAGCAACTCGCGCAGGTCGGCTTCATCGTTGTGCAGCTCGGGCACTGTGGCGGGACGTCGGGGCGCTCCAAGGCCTACCACAGTTATGGGTATTTCAACCTGCGCGATTACGGCCTCGCAGACAAGAAAGCGGGCCTTGAGCAGCTCGCGGAACGCCATCCCTATGTCGACTTGGAGAACGTTGGAATCTATGGACATTCTGGAGGCGGTTTCATGACCGCTGCGGCACTGCTGCGCGAACCCTACAACGACTTCTTCAAGGTAGGCGTTTCTTCCTCCGGTAACCATGACAACAACGTCTATGGTCGCCACTGGGCGGAGCGTTACCATGGACTTAAGGAAGTGGAGATTCCCAAGAAGAAGGGCAAGAAAGGTAAGCGGGAGGAGGATACCGCTGCCCAAGAGAAGGGCAATAAGGAAAAGCAGGGTGACGACCAGAAGAAAGAGAAGGAGGAAGAGGAAGAGGTCGCCACAAAGTTCGAAATCGACGTCCCCACCAACGCCGAGCTGGCGGCCAACCTCAAGTGGCACCTGCTGCTCGTCCACGGCGACATGGACAACAACGTCCACCCGGCAGGCACCATGCGTCTCGTCGATGCGTTGATCAAGGCCGACAAGCGCTTTGACATGCTCATCATACCCGGGAAGCGCCACGGCTACGGCAACTACAGTGCCTATTTCACCCAACGCAAGTGGGAGTTCTTCGCAGAGCACCTGTTGGGGGATCACCAACCGGGCGCGGACATTCTTGAGAAGGAGTAAGGACCTTCGTGGGGCTTTGCATCCCCTGTCGCCGATCGGCGACAGGGGATGGCATTGGCGGTGAGCTTCGAAAACCCGAGAGTAGACCCTCAAAACCGCTGCCTTTTCGGTTTGGTTCGATAACCCGGTTGCAGTCGAAGTTCCCCTTTTGAATTGTCCGTTGTTTTCCCCTCCCCACGGAGCCCGGCTTGACGTTTCTTTTGTGCAAGAAGCGTTAGGGAGAAGCGGCCGCAACCGCTCCAGTCTGGGTGGCAGGAAAGAGTGCTTGGAGTGAACTGGCCTCGACGTCAGAATGATCCGGCTACAACCGCAGCACTTGCCCTTTGTGCTTCCCTCTCTTTCCCATATGATTCGCACAACTTTCCTTCCGGCCACCTGTGCCCTGTTCCTAGGTTTGGCAGCGGCAGCTGCTTCCCCTTCCTCCGATGGCGATATGGTTGTCAAACCTGTCGCAGTTGTCCTGCATGATGTCGTCCTGGAACTGGGGGACGATTCAGCTCATTTTGATGTGCGCATCGAAGATGGGCTGATCGTGGATCTTGCCCCGACGAGCGACCAGCTGCCAGCGGGCGCAAGAATCATCGAAGGTGCCGGGCGACTCGCCACCCCCGCCTTTATCGATATGTGGACGGCAACGGGGTGCGAGACACCGATGCCGGTTGCAACCCAGGACCGTCCGATCACGGTGGTGGATGATGTTCGTGCCGCGATGCGGACAGCGAACCGCAAGGGTGTTCAACCTAGATTCCGGGCCGTGGATGTCTTGGCATTTGGCGAAAAGGGGGCCGAAGAGCACCGTGAGGCTGGCTTCGGCACGCTGCTGTCCACACCGATGGGTGAGCTGTTGGCTGGGCGCAGCGCCCTGTGCGCAACCGGAGATCGGCCTCTCCGGGATTTGGTGATCACGCCCGAGGTTTTCCAGAACGGTGCATTCAGCGCGGAAGGGCGAGGGTACCCCACGACGCTGATGGGGTACTTTGCTCAGCTTCGGCAGTTTTTCTACGACGTCGAGCGCCACAAGGTTCTGGAAGCGCGCCGCAGGGATGGCAAGGTCGACCCGCGAACCGCATGGGATCCCGAGCTTGATGCAGGACTGCGCTTGGTGGAAGGCCGCGAGCTGTACGTGGTCAAGACGCGTACAGCAACCGATGTGGAGCGTTGGATGCGCCTTGCGGATGAGTTCGATTTGCGAATAGCGATAGCTGGTGGCCGCGACGCATGGCGCTTTGCGGATGCACTTGCGGCCAAGGATATCCCTGTATTCTTGGACTTGGATTGGGGCAAGGAATACAAGGATCCGAAGAAGAAGGACAAGGAAAAAGGCAAAGGTAAAGACACCGATGCGGACGCAGAGACAAAGCCTGCCACGATGCCAGAAGAGGGACCTTTGGCAACGAAGGGGGCAGGAGAGCAGACCAGCGCAGACAACGAGGATTTCGCCGCAGAAGAGACCGATGCAGAAGCCAAGGAGGAACCCGAAAAGGATGCCTCATGGAAGTACAAAGAGCCGATGGCGCTGCAACTGGAGCGCCGCAGACTCTGGGAAGAGCGCCGCGACAACGCGATTGTTTTGCGGAAAGCTGGCGTGCGGATCTTCTTCGGAACCGGCAAAGCGAAACCAGCGGACTTCATTGACAAGCTACAACAGCTTGTCAAAGCCGGCTTGCCCGCTGAGTACGCAACCGCTGCGCTCACGACCGAAGCTGCGCGCATGTTGGGGGTCTCCAACAGGCTTGGTCAAATCGCCACCGGCAGAGCCGCCACACTCTGTCTGTGGACCGCGGATCCAATGGACAAGGGCGCTCAGCTCGCGTTGATCGCCGTCGATGGCGTGATCGCCGAGTTCGAAATCAAGGAGAAGAAAGAGGGTGGTTCAGGGCCCTCAGATGGTGTCGACGTCAGCGGGCGTTGGGACTTTGACGCGGATTCAGAACATGCCCCTGAGGGCGCATTCTGTGAGCTCTCCATGGGCAATAACGGCAAGGTAACGGGCACGTATACCATGGAAAATCCCATGGAAAGTGGGACGACCCTATCCTCGGCGGTCACCGGAAAGGTCTCCGGGACGAACCTCACTCTTTCGGGTTCCCTGGATTTTGGCGGCAACGACGTTGAGTTTCAGATCGACTGCGAAATCAACGGGCTCAAGATGAGTGGCACCAACACCATCACCGCATCCTGGGGCGAAGAGGAAATGGAGATCTCTGGAACACAAACACCCAAACACAATCACGGTATTTTGAACTGGGGTTACGAGCACCAACACGAAGACCGCTACTCGTGCCACCAGTGATGGGGAATTCGACCTTGAAGAAACACAAGAACATGAAGAACTCATCAATCTCCCTCGGCCTAACAGCTGCGGTGCTGTTGGTTGTGTTCGGTTCGCTTGCAAACGCAGGTGACGGAGACACCACGCACGCCTTTGAGACAAATGCGATGCGCGTGCCGACGTTGAAGACGTCTAGTGGCTGCGTCATTCAAGGTGTGACAATTCACTCCGCGGTTGCCCCAGCATTCTTAGGAACTGTTGTCGTGCAGGGTGGCAAGATCACGGGCGTGAGCAGGGACGGGAACGATAACTTCGCCGAGGCGCACCACGATCTGTTGGTCATTGACGGCACGGGCAAGCACCTGGCGCCCGGTGTGGTCGACACGCACTCGCACCTTGCAATTTCCGGTGGGGTTAACGAAGGCACACTTTCGATCACGGCTGATTGCGACATTAGCGATACGATCAACCCCGACGATCTCGGCATTTACCGGGCGCTTGCGGGCGGCGTGACAACGATCCAGTGCTTGCATGGGTCGGCGAATGCCATCGATGGGCGCAGCGAAGTGTTGAAGCTCAAGTGGGGAGCCACGGCGGCGGAACTGGTCTTCCCCGATGCGCCACAGGGCATCAAGTTTGCCCTCGGTGAGAACCCGAAGCGCTCGAATGGGCGGGGCAACTCCACGCGCTTTCCCTCTTCGCGCAGGGGCATCGAAGCCGTCTACGATCGCGCCTTCACCCGCGCACTGGCTTACGGCGAGGGCTGGAAGGCGTACGAGCAAGCCGTGGAACGCGGCGAGGATGCGATGCCGCCGCGCCGGGATCTGCGCTTGGAGACGCTCCTCGGAATCATCGAGGGCGCCGTTAAGGTGCATAGTCACAGCTATCGTGCCGACGAAATCCTGATGCTGATGCGCAAGGCCGAAGAGTTCGGCTTTCGTGTTCAGACCTTGCAGCACGTTCTAGAGGGCTACAAAATTGCCGCTGAGATCGCAGAGCACGGCGCGGGGACCTCCACGTTCAGTGACTGGTGGAACTACAAAATCGAGGCCTATGACGCAATCCCCCAGAACGCGGCGCTGCTACACGAGGCGGGTGTTTTGTCGACGATCAACTCCGACAGCGGCGAACTGATACGCCACCTATATCATGAGGCAGCGAAGTCTGTGCGCTATGCGGGGCTCAACCGCGTCGATGCCCTGCGTTTGGCGACGCTCAATGGAGCGCTGCAGTTGGGACTTGGGGATCGCACGGGATCCATCGAGGTTGGCAAGGACGCCGATCTGGTGCTGCTCGACGCGGACCCGCTTTCGATTTATTCGCAGGTGCAATGGACGATGGTCGATGGTGAAATCGAGTTTGAGCGCATCGACGCCTTCGAACTATATCGAGCCGACGTGACCTCGGACACAAAGCTGGACTCGGAGTCTGGTGCGGCCCCAGTGCTTCCAACCGAGAACACCGAAGGATTGTTGGCTTTCGTAGGGGCAACGGTTCACCCTGCCGATGGCCCGGCAATTGCGAATGGGACCGTGGTCGTCTCCGGCAGTCGCATCGTCGCCGTTGGCAGTGGCATTGAACTGCCTGCAGGCTGCAAGACTGTCGACTTCAAGGGCAAGCACATTTGGCCGGGCATGATCGCCCTCGATACACCCATCGGTCTTTTCGAAATTGGCTCGGTGCCGGCGACCAGCGACTCGTCCGAGATCGGTGGCAACCAACCCGATCTTTCCGTTACGGCCTCTGTGCATCCTGAGTCCGCGCACATCGGCGTCACACGCACGAACGGCATCACGCGCACTCAAACGGCACCGCAGGGTGGTGGGCCGATCATGGGGCAGTCCTCGGTGATCGACCTGGACGGCATGACTTGGGAGGAGCTTGTGTGTAAGGATCGCGACATGCTACACATCAACTTTCCGCGCATGCAAAACGATGCAAAGGATGACAAGGAGCCCGAGCGCGTCACTGAAATCCATGACCTATTGGAAGAGGCGCGCGAATGGCGCCGCTTGACCGATGCGGCCAAGGGAAATGGTTTGGCACCTATTCGCGATCGTCGCTTGGAAGCGCTCGCACCCTACGCACTTGGCGAAAAGCGCATCGCGTTGCATGCCGACAGTGCGCAGACGATTCTTGGCGCGATCCGATTCGCGAAGAACGAGGAATTGGATGTTGTGCTCTACGGCGTTACCGAAGGTTGGAAAGTTGCCGAGCGCATCGCTGCGGAAGGTCTGTCCGTTGTGGTGGGTCCGGTGCTCTCCGTTCCGCGCTCTGACTTCGATCCATTCGATAGCCGCTATGCCAATGCCGCCGTCTTGGTGCGAGCGGGTGTACGCGTGGCGATCATGTCCAGCGACAATGGGAATCCTCGCAACCTGCCATTCGCTGCGGGCTTTGCTGCCAACTGGGGCCTGTCCAAGGACGAGGCTCTCCGGGCGGTCACCCTGCATGCTGCCGAAGTCGTCGGCCTGCAGGAGTCGCTCGGTAGTTTGACCGCTGGCAAACTGGCCGACATTGTGGTGACGGACGGCGACCTGTTCGAGGCCACGACACAAGTCCTGGGCATGTGGATCGATGGGCGGGAGGTCAGCATGATCAATCGTCAGACCAGGCTATACGACAAGTACCGCGACCGCCTCCACAGGGTCAAAGGGAAATAGGTCTGCGATCTTCGAACTATGATGCCACTATGATGAACTCTTCAAAATGGCTTCTCTCCATTACTGGCCGCAATGGGGGTCGGGGTGGATTGACCATCCGGACCTGGCGAAATAGATCCCGAGGAGTTCCGGAAGGAACGAGCGGAGCGAAAATGGCGTAAGAGGCAGATGAAAAAGCCGCAGGGCAAGGGGTCAACTGGTGGTTGTGTGGGGGGCGCCTTGTATCTTGGTTTTCATGAAGCATGTTCTCCTTGTTTTTCTCGCTATCGTTCTCTGTTCCACCGCCCTCCCTGCGTCTCAAGAGCAGGATCCCGCTTGGGTGTGGGTGCTGGGTGAGCTGCCCGATGCCAGCGAACAAGCGAAGTACGTGGCGTTTAGCGGGCGCATCTACGACTATTACCAAGGTCGTGGTTCGCTGACCGGTGAGCGTGTGGGGCAGGCGGAGCTCACCGAGCTTCCTTCCTCTCACACTGTTTTGATCGGGCCCCTGCCTGCGTTTGAGCACAAGCGCTGGTTCGGCTCCGATCTCGAGGTGACCGAGAAGGGGGGCTTCCGCCTGGCAGGTATGGAATTTGATTTGCCGGATACCGGGATCTTCCTTCGTTCTGAGGATGAATTGCGGGTGATCTACACCGGGCTCTCCCGGCATGGTTGGGAGGGTATTTTCAAGACTCCCACGGGTCAGAAGGATTGCACGATCATCGTGGGGGGGCGCCCCTGCTACGAGGGGGACTGGGAGGATGGCGTTCTCAAGCTTCATACGCGGGAGTTCATGACCCGCTACCCGAGCGAAGAGGAGCTTGAGGAATTGAATGGCGCGGAGGATGTCCTGAAGGCCAGCAACGTTTACGACAGGCCGGGTGGAAAGGTGCTTTCCTCGACTTTCACGAAGGGAATCGAAGATCTTGTTCGGGACAAGCGCCTGCTTTTCGTGGGCGAAAATCACTGGAATGTGGGGGTCAATCAGCTTTTCAATCGCATTGCTCAGCACTTGCTCGTGCACAAGACACCGAGCATGGTCTTCCTCGAGTTCAATTTCTCCTTCTCTGCCCATTGCAACCACTACGTCACCCTCGAAGACGACCGGGATGCTGCCCTTTTTCTAAGGGAAAAGCTACACCCGTTGATCAGCGCAGGAACCGAGATCGAGCTGCTGGACATATTGCGGTGCTGGAATCGGGAGCACCCCGAGCAGAAGGTGCAGGTTGGCAGTCTCGACATGGAGTGGGGGATGGGCAAGACCCTGAAACATGTGGTGACTCCTTTTTTTGCTGCGTTGGAACCCGCTTGCGCTGTGGCTGGGATCGAGCAGCTCGGAGAGGAGCGCTGGTGCAAGGAGGAACTTGTGCGCCTACGTGCCCGCTTGGCGCAGGTCGCTGTGGCCCCGAAGTCCCTGCCCTTCTTAACACCGGAATTCATTGGCAAGGTGCTGATCAACCTGGAGAACACGCTGAACTTGGGTTCCAACCCGATGGTTGCGCGGCAGGCGCATATCGTGCGGAACATCGTGGACTTTCACGGGGAGCACCTCGAAGCGGGCTTTGCGCTCTTCAAGGGTGGCGGATATCATGCACAAAAAAGTGCTCCCATGGAGAATGGGGTTTACCGTGACGCCGCTTACCTGCACCAGGTACATGGGTCCACGAAAGGACGCGTGGCTTCGCTCTATTTGCACGGGTTGGGATACCGCTTCACCAAGCTCGTCGGTCTGGACATGCGGACGCGGATCTCAAGCGCCACCAACTACAGGAACTTGGTCAAGGGGTTTCAGCGGGGTTTGCTCAATGGAACCGCCGCAAAGGACGGCGTGTACCTGCTCAACAACGGGACCCTGCAACCCCTCGAACGTCTCATGGCGCGCGTCGGCTACGACCGCAAGCGGGATGTGCTCTGGTTGGAGAGCTCCAACTCCAGCGAGATCGAGGCAAAGTTCGGCATGGGCGAAGCTGAGCAGGGGAAAAAGCTGTACGACGCGGAGGTCTTTGTGATGCGCTCCTACCTCGAACCCACAAGACCCTTGGTTTGCCCATCGAATAAGTGAAATACAGCGTCGGCCACTCATTTCCATTGTTACAAGCAGCGAGCCCTCGGTTGCTACCCACTCCAAGGACCTCCCGCACGCGCTATCGGAATGGGCTAGCCTGGAACGCAGAATCGGTCGCAAACCCGACTCTTGATGCTTGGAAATAGAGAAAAGTGACTGACGCCGTATTTCAAATGAACTAGGGTCCGGAGCATGAACCCATCGCTACGCCGGAGATCCAGTTACAGTTTGATTGGTATTCTACTTCTGGCTCCGATGATCGGCCTGATCGGCATCAGCAGCCCCATCGGCCCGACCGGGGAAAGTGATGATTTCCATCCGTCTGACCTCTCTCTGGAGAAGATCGATGGCATTTGGATTGGCAAGAGCGATCTCGCCAAGCTAGCGACTTCTGGCAAGGCGTGGGATGGAGTCATGAAGGAAGCCATTCGCTCCACCCTCAAACCGGACTTATCCGACCAGGATGATTCCACCAACGTTCGGGTGCTGGCCAAGGCCCTTGTCTATGTTCGGACGGGTCAGGAGAGTTATCGCCAGGACGTGATTCAAGCCTGTATGGGGATTATCGGCACGGAGGAGGGCGCCCGATCACTTTCGTTGGGTCGGGAATTGATGGCCTATGTGATTGCCGCCGACCTGGTTCGATTGCCTCCAGAGAAGGATGCGACCTTCCGGAATTTCCTTCGCGGAATCCTCAACCGAAAAAACAGGGAGGGGCGTTCCATGATTCAAACCCACGAACAACGCCCCAACAACTGGGGCGCCCACAACGGAGCCAGCCGCATAGCTACCGCACTCTATCTAAAGGACTTGGATCAGTTAAAGCAGGCGGCCAAAGTGTTCAAGGGCTATCTAGGGGATCGTCAAGCACACACTGGATTTCGATTCAAAGATGCCAACTGGTGGCAAGCCGATTCTGCCCAGCCGGTGGGAATCAATCCCATGGGGGCAACCCTCCATGGCCACAACGTTGATGGTGTTCTTCCAGATGACCAGCGCCGAGCCGGGCCATTTAGATGGCCCCCCCCGAAGGAAAACTACGTTTATGAAGCTCTGCAAGGTTTGTTGTCTCAGGCGGTCATGTTGGATCGGTTAGGTTACGACGTCTGGAATTGGAGTGACCGTGCCTTGTTTCGTGCTTTCACCTGGCTTCATGATGTGGCTGAATTTCCAGCCGTTGGCGATGACGGTTGGGAACCGTATTTGGTCAACCATTACTATGGAACCGATTTTCCAACCCTAGAGTCTTCCAGGCCGGGCAAGGGCATGGGCTACAGCGACTGGACCCACCCGGTACCGCAGAATAAAAAGTAGACCTCCTCAGCAGAATCTGTGGGTCGTCTTCCTTGTCTACGCGATGCGCAGGGTCAATTGCCCAGCGTCAACTACATTGCCCCATCGCATTGCCTCACCAGTCTCGCTACTTAGGGCCGGGTGTTGCCTCATCTGTTTTACTACCCGAGCAAACAAGGAGGCACTATGTCACGAGAGGTCAGCCAAAAGAGCCAACACGAGCTTACCCAGGCCGTTGGAACCCGTTACCAAGCGGCCCGCCGCGTGGAGAAGACCCAAATACTGGATGAGTTTGTGAGGATCTTGGACTACCACCGCAAGCACGCGATTCGGCTACTTTGCAGCGAAAAAACGGA
>JAAETM010000573.1 GCA_024228395.1 bacterium
CCCTGGGTGATCATGCCGTGGAGCCCAAACCCCCTATCGCCCTCCTTCAAACCCAAAACCAATTGGTGCCGTTGTTTCACGAGCCTATCTATTTGATTGTCATCGATTCGAAGCACCGACTTATCCGCTGTGTATCGCATGGCCAACTTGGTTTCAGGCTCGTACGGCAAGTGTGCGTCGAAGTAATGGACGAAGAAAAACAAACGATCCGCTTCATCTTTCACCTTGCTCAAGTGTGCCAAGGCAGCATCCGTGACAGCGCGAGCACGTCGTTGATTTTGGTCACGTCCACCGGCGACTTCCATATCAAAGGTCTCGTCATAGACCTCGAAACCCTGGTCCAACCCGAATATCGAATCCAACGCGAACGAGCCGAGGAACGCGGCCGTGTGAAAGCCCTCTCCCTTCAAGAGTTCCGCCAAGGTCACGTTGTCGGGATGCACGGGAAATCCATTGCGAACAACCCCATGGGTTTGGGGATACTGACCGGTCAACATGGATGTGTGCGATGCCAATGTTGTGGGTGCTGGAGCCAGAACATTCTCAAAGACCAAGCCGCCTTGGGCTAGGGAGTCGATGCTCGGGGTGAGCTTCGATCGACCGCCATAGGCTCCGATATGATCCGCACGCAATGTGTCCATGCTGATGAGAATCACATGTTTGGGTCCGTGATACTCATCCTTGCCCCCGCTGCAGCCGGTGAGTAGCGCGACTCCACAAAGAGTCATGGCGGTAGCAGCCCCTCCCCGACTTCGGCGCCTGGGGGCCCCCCTCCAATGACGACTCATGAGATGGCAGAACATGACCCCGGCAAGGGTATCAATCTCAAACTGAGATTCGCACACCAATGTCCAGAACGCCTCCCTTCGAGACCCAGGGGCCCCAGAATCGAACCAATCTCAATCCTAGCTGGCAAACCCTTGACAGCCATTTGGTTGCCCGGGGACAATGTTAAAGCTAGGACACACCATGGGCCCCTCCCGGTGCCCTACCCAACCCACAAGGAACTCTCCATGCGCATCCCTTCTTTATCCACCGTTTTATCGGTTGGTGCACTCACCTTGGCGTTCGTTGCCACACAGGCGCCCGCACAGGCCCAGGCCATAGTGACGACCCGCATCGCCTTTGGCCTTTCCTCCCCCGTTTTTGCATGCTCCCCTCCCGGCGACATGGATCGTTTGTTTGTGGTTCAACGGGGAGGTCAGATTCGCATCATCGACGACCTGTATACCACCCCGGTCAAGCTTGCGACCCCCTTCGTTTCCGTGAGTGGCGTCACCTCTGGTGGTGAGCGCGGTCTGCTCGGCATGGCCTTCCACCCCGACTACGCAAACAACGGTCGCTTCTTCGTGAACTTCACGGCCACTGGAGGAGGTGCCACCACCATTCGCGAATACGTGGTTTCTGCAGCGGACCCGAACGTGGCCAACCCCACACCTGTCCGAACCCTGCTGACCATTGCACAGCCCTACAGCAACCACAACGGCGGTTGCATCCAGTTTGGTCCAGACGGCATGCTGTATATTGGAACCGGCGACGGTGGTTCTGGTGGCGACCCTCAAGACTACTCCCAGGACCCCACTGAGCTGCTCGGCAAGATGCTACGCATGGACGTGGACCTGCCCTCCCCGCATATACCCACAAGCAACCCATTCTACAACGGAACCAGCCTCCCTGGCCTAATCTGGGCCACCGGTCTGCGCAACCCATGGCGCTTCAGTTTCGACAGCGACACCGGTGACATGTACATCGCCGACGTGGGGCAAAATGCATGGGAAGAAATCGACTTCCAGCCCGCATCCAGTACGGGCGGTGAGAACTACGGTTGGCGCTGTATGGAAGGCAACCACTGCTACACCACAAGTCCCCACTGCAGTTGCAACAGTGCCACGCTTGTGGGCCCGATCAAGGAGTATAGCCAATCCCTCGGATGCTCTGTCACCGGCGGTGTGGTTTACCGTGGCTCAAGGATCCCAGCGCTCAGCGGCACTTATTTCTATGCGGACTACTGCAGCAACCGCATCTGGTCTTTCCGCTACGACGGGGTGAACCTGACAGAGTTTACCGACCGTACCAGTGAGCTAGCTCCCACCTCGGGCTCCATCACCTCCATCAGCTCGTTTGGTGAGGACGGTCGCGGCGAAGTCTATATCATGGAGGTCGGTGGTGGGGAGCTCTATCGTATTGAGCCGGATTGCGATACGGCGGCTTACTGCCAAGCCAACCCCAACTCTTCCGGCCAGATCGGTGCCGTGTACTCCATCGGCAGCTTGAGCGTTGCCGACAACGATTTCAGACTGATCGCAGCCAACCTGCCTGTGAACCAATTCACCTACTTCCTTGGGGGGACGGCCGCTGGCTTTGTTCCGAATCCTGCTGGCAGCCAAGGCAACCTCTGCCTGGGCGGCAACGGAGCGCGCTTCAACACCCAAATCGGCCTCACGGACTTCATCGGCACCTACACAAGAACCCTGGACCTGACACAATTCCCAACCAGTCCCGTGAGCGCAGTTCAGGCTGGCGAAACCTGGTACTTCCAGGCGTGGCACCGTGAGAACGGCGGCCAGTCCAACTTCTCCACCGGACTCTCCGCCCTCTTCTGCCCTTGATGCAAGATGTGAACTGCAGGCGGACTTGACGATAGTCGTCACTGTAAAAGCCTCGGCTTCCGATGTGGAAGCCGGGGCTTTATTGTGTTGCAATATTGCCATCTTTCAGGCCCTCTGACTCGTCAATAGACCTCACCATTGCGTGCGCCAAGAAAGCTTGGTGGAGGAGTAAAGAGGGGCCGGTGTAGAGTTTGGTGGTGGGCTCGGGAGGATCGGTGGCGGTGGGGGGCCGTTTCGAAACTGTGCCAGATTCACCGCGAAGAAATCGCCAAACAAAGCGACTACTCCCTGAGGGTCGCCACCATCACACGCTCCGCGCTCCGGCCTTAGCGAGGTGTGCGAAAGTGTACCTGGTTCGACATCACACGTGCTCGCTACAGCCCTCACATAGGGTATCTGCTGTAGCGTTCTCCGTGCACGTGGAAGTAGCGATCGCCTCCCCTGTCGAACTCGAGGAACTCGAGACTGCCGTCACCATCGAAGTCGCCTACAACGGTGTTTCCGCGGTTCG
>JAAETM010000574.1 GCA_024228395.1 bacterium
ATGCGCTCGATGGTACTTCCGATGTGCGGGGCGAGTACCGCCTCGGCGGTGACTGCCTTATGGTCGAACAGCCGATAGGCGGCACGGGTCTCGCTCCAGCCATTGCAAGCGGCGGGAATGCTCACCGTGGGTTTGTCCCCCAGCCGTCCCAGCAGGTGTTGGGCGCGCCGGTTCAGGCGCTGATCACCCAGGTCGATGCCGTAAAACTCCTCACTCAGCGCACTCATGCCGCCACCCCCAGCGCCTGGCGGAAGTGTGCCGCCAGTGGGTAGACGTAGACCGCCTTGCGCGGCAATGGCGCCTGGTGGGTCACATCGCACTTGCCCCGGCCCTGGGTGTCGCCCAGATAGCGCCAGTTGGCCGCCCGGTAGCAGGTGCCGGTGAAGCGTGGAATCTCCACAAAGGTCTCCAGCAGCACCGGGCGCACGCCGTAACGGGTGGCAAAGTCCTCGGGCACCTGCTTTGCCGAGAGCGCCAAAACTTTAGAGGCGAGGTTTTTTACCTGGACCCACGGCAGCAGAAGAAACCGGGCGTTGTTCAATACCTGGCCCAGATGCGCCTCGCGTCCCGCCCGGGACCAGCCGATCCACTGGTCCCGAGAGGCGACCTTCCAGGCCGCCGCTCCAAAGCCCAGCGCCCCCAGCAACCCCTGGTCCGATTCGATCAGGTAGCGTATCTGCGCCCCCGGCAGCGGCGTGTATCCCAGGTAGTGATAGCGATCGATCAGCCCGTTCCACAGCCGTGAGGCGCCCTTGTCGGTCACCGGTGTGAGCCGCAGTCCGGACAAGGCCCCCACGCTGCCGCTCAACGGCCGCTCGGACGGCCACTGTTTCGGCTCATGTTTCAGGGGTTGGCCATTGCCGTTGCCGCCTGTCGGGGCCGGCAACTCGATAATTCCCGCCCGATGCAGCCGCAGCAGTCCCACCCGGGCGCTCATCAGCTTCGGCTCACCGCGCACATTGGTCCACTTCAGCGCCCGGCATACCCTGCGGGCGATCTCCGAGCGGATCGGGGGCTCGGCTAAGCGGATCTCCCGATGAATCGCTTCCACATCCGCCGCGCTCAGTGGTCGCCCGCATAGCTTCTCTGGAATCTGTCTGCCCATCGCTCGCTCCCCATGTTTGTGATGGGGGCGATTTAATCAGAGATTCGCAGGCGTGTCCAGCCAGAGGAATCTTTATCTCATGAGATGTGGTTAATAGTCAGGGTATTGGTGGATTGCGCGGTTCAGGCAACAGCGTCATTCCCACGCATCGGACGTGCCGCTAAGCATCCACTGAGTTTTGTAACTAATCACTATACCTTATGTCCTTCAGGGCGTGAGTTGTTACAAACAAAAAACCTATAGAAGCTTGCTGTACATACCAATACCGGGATAAGCACCGTGAATGGTGAATAGGCGCAGTCTCCTTGGCGGCTTTGTGTCTTTACGTGGGGTGGTTTGTTGAGACAAGTGCCCCGAAATCCGCTCAGG
>JAAETM010000575.1 GCA_024228395.1 bacterium
ACGCAGATGGTGCAGGCGGGGACCGGGGCAGCCCTTGCCGCCGCGCAGACCACAGTTCTGGAGCACTTGACGAAACGCATATTCGGCGTTGGTATGATAGAGTCGGTTGCCGGTGCGCGTGATGAAAAAGGGGCTTTGTGGTCCTGGCGGCGCAACCTGCGAGCGCTCGGCGAGGTAGTGCTCGAGAACCTCCCCGGTAGACACTGAGATCGGCACCCAACGCGCCTTGCCGAATTTACCTTTGGCGATGAACAGTAACTGCTGCTCGAGGTCGACATTCTCGAGGTTCAAGGCAAACGCCTCGCCACAACGCAGCCCCGTGGTGTAGAGCACTCCGATGAGTGTGGCGTAGGTGTGCGGGCGTAGCGAGCCCGCAGGCGCTAATTCGCGCGCGGTGCGGAGCATCATTTGGATCTCATCCGTGCTATAGATGTGCGCCAACCGCGACGGGCCGCGTTGACGGGGCAGCATCTTCTCGGGAACGAAGCACTGGGGTTCGAACTGGCGCAAATAGCGACAGAACTGGCGCACGACCGTGAGACGATTGTCGCGAGTTCCCCGCTGCAGGTGCTGAGTTGATGCCAGGTAGCCTTCAATCACTTCGCGCGTCGGCCACGCACCGACAAAGCGTTGTTGGTGCAAAAAGCGGTCGAAATAGCGCAGCAATGACAGCTGGTTTTTCGACTCCACGCCGCCGACGCGTCGAAAGGCGAGGAAATCATCAAAGCGATGGGCGAGAACGCTGAGGAAATCAGTTTGGCTCATGGTCCACCTCTGGCCAGTCCAGGGGCAATTGATGCAACATTTTCAAATCGACCTTGGTGTAGATGAAGGTCGTGTTCAGATGGCGGTGCCCCAGCAGGTCGGCGATGGTCTTCAACGACTGGCCCTGTTCGAGCAGGCGCGTGGCGAAGGTATGGCGGAAGGTATGCGAGCCGGCTTTGGGTGGGTGCAGCCCGGCCTCGCGCAGACGCTTCGCCACCATCATCGTGACGGTGGCCGGAGAGTGCAGCGGTCGGAATGGGGCCACAACGGTCAAGAAGACTTCGCGATACGGGGCTTGCGGTCGGGCGTGGCGCAGGTACTCGAGCACGCTTTGTGCCACCTCCTCGGTTAAGGGGACGAGGATCTCCTTGCCGCACTTGGCGGCGCGAAAGCGGATGCGATGCTCTCGCCACTGGATATCTTGAAGTTGCAGCGCACGCAGTTGTCCGCCGCGCACCCCATAGGTGTGCAGCAGCTGCAGCATGGCGTAATCGCGCCGCCCGACCGGCGTCGTGCGGTCAATGCACTCCAGGGTGGTACGGGCCTGGTCGTTGGAAATGGCATGAGGCACCCGCGAGAGCTTATAGCTGCGCATCGCCGGGATCGCCTCGGCAAGGTCGCGCTCGAGATAGCCTTGCTGGTGACAGAACCGCAGAAAGGAACGCAACACGCCTTGCAGGCGGCGGGTGAAGGGCAGCCCCCGGTCCTCGAGGGACTGGGTGAAGAAGGCGAGCAGCGGTTGCGGCGACAGCTCGGCTAAGCGCTCCATCAATGGCGCATCGAGCTGCTCGAGGAACGGGGTGAGATGGGCATGATGGGCCTTGACGGTGTTCGCGCTCAGGTTGCGCTCGCACCTCAAGTAGTCCAAGTACTGCTCGAGTACGGGGGGCTGCGGCGCACACGGTGATGGTGGGCAGGCCACCAGGCCGCGCTGCGACAGATAGTCGAGGAGCGAGCGAATCGCGCTCGGGGTCCCGGCGGGGCTATAGCCCACACCGTCACGACAACGGCAGCGCGGCAGGTGTTCACTGAGGAAGCGCTCCGCGTCAGCGCGCTGCACCTGCGCACACGCGGTGACCCCGCCTGCTCGAAGCACCTGATTGAAATGTGACGCCTGCCACACGCGTGTGCGAAGGCAACCGCGTGAGAACCCCTGCCGCTGAAGCCAGCTACAGAACCCGTCGAGCTCCGGGCCCAGTGGTGGTCGGCGAAACCGAGCGAGAGCGCTCGGGCGACGGAACAGCTCTTCTAACACCATGACATCCTCCCTCTGGAACCCAATAAGAGGGAAGTCATGCACCAAAATTATGTGAAGTTCAAGGGGTGGCTGTCTCCTTAGGTGTCTGAATCAAAGGGGAAAACCGATCATCCCTTCACATAACGCAACGCTTCACATGAAATGTCTTATGTGGAGCTCCACATAAGACATTGAGATTCAAAGCCGACCCGAATCTCTGTATCAGAGTGACCGCCCCGGTATGGGCGGTTGACTTGGTAAACCCGGCTTTATGGATGATATGGGTTGCCAGGGTACGGTAAACGATACCCAGCACTCTACCCATCAGCGCCGGATGGCTGGCGAACAAGAAACGCAACTGAAACGGAAAACTCAGTACCCACTGACGGATGGGCTCGCGAGGGAATACATCATCCACCAGGAGAGCGGCACTTTCAGACATACGCCGGGCACCACAGCTGGGGCAAAATCCGCGACGTTTG
>JAAETM010000576.1 GCA_024228395.1 bacterium
ATCGCATTGCTCGACTGGTACAACTTGGCATCAGGCAGGCGCGTTATTTCGGGCGCGCCAAGGTCGCATTCCAGGTTTCCATGGCCGCGACGGTCGCAAACCTGGTTTTGGCGTGGATATAGGGCTTTGGAGCTCTTCAGAGGCAATCCACCCACTTGGTGAATCTGCCTGAGAAGGCTCAGGCGTTTTGAAACGATCTCGAGGTTTTTCCCAGCGCAAATGAACCCGGATTTTTAGGATCGGGGATGCCAGCGAGCTTTTGAGGGCCGCGCGCCAAAAGGCCCCCTTCTCGGCCGGGCTTCTAGGCTGAGGAGGTAGCTAACAGTGATCAGCTGCTGGGGCTGCTTGTGCGCAGGCCGCGCGTAGTTGAGTAAGCGCAACTCGATCCCCGCGAGCCGGGGATCGGCGGAGAGTGCATCGAACAGGGGCTTCCTGCCGCGCCAGCCGAAGTCGGCCGCCACCGAGCCTCCGACGAGTAGAATGTCGAATGTCTCGTCCCCTTCTTGCTGCTCAGCAAGGTCCTTATCGATCTGACCGGGGCCCCGGTCGAGGTCGAAACCGATGTAGGGGTGCACGCTCCAGGGAAGGTCGTTGTCCGGCTTCTTAGCAAGCGCCGACTCCGCAACCGTTTCCGGCCGCTGATTGAGCGCGTCAGCCCGGAGTTCTTTCAGTCTCTCGAGAGTCGCCTCTCGGGAGTACCCATCGCCTCGCAGGGCAAGCCAGCCACGGAAGCAGCCCTCGCCGGCGAGGCTGGCGAGCACAAAGACCGCAATGGCGAGCAGGATCTTGGGGAGTTTCGGAAGAGCGGGCATGAGCGGCATCGAATGAAACAGGAACTACCCTTCCCCTCGCGCAGGCTCGCGAAGAATCTGTGGAAAGCGCAGCGCAAGACACAATCCCTCTTGTGGATAGGGGCGGACAGAATTTCCAAGGGGGGCAGCTTCGAGGGAGAGCCGGGAAGCGAACACGTTAAACCTAATTGATCAAGCGATGATCTTCAAAAGCGAAATACCGTTCCAGGTAGATTTCACACACTTCACCGCGCAATACCGAGTCGTACACACAACCCCTGCTCAGCGACAATTACACTTACCCACTGACGACAACTACACTTACCCATCCTGACCCCGGCATCATGCGGGACGATAGAGGGAATTCTTCAACCCAGATGAAGGACCCCAATGCGTTGCAACGATGCCCAAGTGAGGAA
>JAAETM010000577.1 GCA_024228395.1 bacterium
GGCCGCGTGGAAGGCCTTGCCAAATGCAGCCGAACCCCGGTCGCTGACCGGCCACAGGGTCACGATCAAGTTGCGCGTTCCGCCCGCTTGCAGGGCGCGCGCCAGGCCCAGTTGCCCTTCGCCGTCCACCCGCACTCCGGAGCCGGAAGCGCATGCGCCCAAATAGGCCAGGGGTAAGCTTGGGGACCAGTCTCGAATCGTGCTGGCGCATAGGACTTGTTCGCTGCCCAGCAGAAGTCCATGGGCTTTTAGCTCCGGATCGGTGCAGGCCTCCGACATCACCAAGTGCGTGGCCAGATGCAGCGCGTCCCCGCTTGTCATGGCCATCCGTAGGGCGGCCCGGTTGAACCCCGCACCGGTTCGCAGGGTGGCCCCCGGCTTCTGGTGCGCAAGCCAAAGCAGTTCTTTGCGAGCCGCGGGAAGCTCGTCATAGCGCGAGCTGTTCGGGGCTCCGAGGAAGTGCCACGATAGGGCCCTCCAGTCCGGGGCGGCGCCCAACTCCTTGCATGCGTTCCACAGGGTCGTGTTGCAGATCAAACGGGGCGATGAACCCTGCGGTTGCAGCAAGGCGATCGGCAGATCCTGCATGGGGCCATGCAACATCAAGCGCAGGGTCTGCTCCCCGGTCCAATCGCCCATACCCTCAAATAGGGTCGTGGACAACTCATGCCCGAGCTCACTCGCCCGTGCCCCGTCGCCTTCGAGAATCGCTTGGCGAATGCGTTGCACGGCCCGTTGTACCTGGTGGCGCGACCATTGGATCGTGTGAGCGCGGGATTGACCGTCCGGCCCCAGGTGAACGGAAAGGCCGAAGTCCGCGCCGA
>JAAETM010000578.1 GCA_024228395.1 bacterium
CGCAGAGGCCTGGATGTTCGCCGCCGATGGCGATTCCATGCAGCTCGCCTACAACCAACAGGGCCTGCAAATTCTGCTCGACAAGGGCGCCATCGCGGAAGGCCAAAGCGCCCAGATCCTGGTCATGAGCGACGCCTCCGACCGCCATGTGCTCTTCACGGTCGAGGCGGAAACCCTCATGTCGATCGAGGTCCTGCACCTGAAGGGCAACATGAAGCTGGTCTCGATTCCGCTCGATGTGACGCATGTGCCCAACGTGTACTTGACCGCCTCCGAGGTTCGCAACGGTAAATTGCGTGAAGCGCAGGAGAAGCTGATCGTGCCGCCCGCGCGCCACTTCCTCGATCTGGATGTAACCTTGGACGCCGAATCCTATCGCCCCGGATCGAAGGGCACGTTCGAAGTGCAAGTGCGCGATTCCTCCGGCGAACCGGTGCGCTCCGAAGTCTCACTTTCCCTCTTCGACGGATCCTTGCTCGGCATCGCCGAAGACATGATTCCCGATCCGCGCAAGTTCTTCTGGGGTCATAACCGAAGGCAACGTGTGGTGGGGAGTTCCTGCTTCAACCAGTTCAGTTACATCCGACTGGTGGAAAATGAGGGTGGACAATTGATGACGCCGGGGGACCTCCTGCGTTACAAGCAGGATGGTTCCCAACCGATCTTCGATATCAGGCACACCGGCGAGGTCATCATGGGAAGACAAGAGCTTTCTAGCACTGAGAGCGGCCCGATGCCTCCGGGCGCTAGCGGCCCCTCTTCGCCGGGTCCCTCATTTGCAGCACGGTCCAAGAGCAAGAAAGCTGGTGCTCCGGCAGCAAGATTGAGCGAAGACGCCTTCAGGGATTCCACAACAAGGAGCCTGGTTGGCCTCCAGGGTGAAAGCGAAGGTGGCATGGAGCCCAGCGAAGGCCCCACCGGTACCATCACCGTGCGCGCCGACTTCCGCGAAACCGCCCTCTGGCTGCCCACCATCGTCACCGACGAAAAAGGCCAAGCCCGCGGCGAATTCACCCTGCCCGACAGCACCACTCGCTGGCAGATCTCGTCCTTCGCCAACGACGGCTCCGACAGCTTCGGTTCCGACCGCAAGCAAGGCGCGGTCACCGAACTGCCCATGATCCTGCGGCCGCAGATGCCACGCTTCCTGGTCGAAAACGACGAAGCACGCATCTCCGCCCTCGTGACCAATACCACCGACGCCGCGATCGAAGCCCAGGTTTCTTTCAAGGCCCAAGGCCTCAAGATCCTCGGTTTCTTCGATGGCGATCAACTGCGCCCGGGCAACAAAGCGCCCCTCAGCGTGCCCGCCCACGGCGAGGGACGTTTGGACTTCCAGGTGCGCCCCACCGAACTCGGCAAGGCGAGTTTGACACTCACCGCGGTCTCCAGCGAAGCCTCCGATGCGGTCCAGCGCAGCCTGCCGATCATCGAGCACGGCATCGAAGCTTTGGTCTCCGATAGTGGGCGTCTGACCGATGCCACGCTGGAGCACACCTTCCTGCTGCCGCCCGCCAAGGACGGTCGCACTCAGATGCAAATCTCCGTGGCTCCTAGCCTGGC
>JAAETM010000579.1 GCA_024228395.1 bacterium
CGGATGCCAGATCGGCCTCCTCCCCATAGTGCTGCACAACCGCTGCGCGCAGGCTTTCGACCGATGCCACCGTGCCGCGAATGGAGCGGCCCGTGGTGAAAGCCAAGTCCTCGAGAACGGCCTGGTTCAGCGGATCCGCCAGGGCGACCACCAACTCGCCGTCCTCGATGCGCAGGGGCAATACGAGGAAGGTGTGCGCCACGCTGCCGTCCACCAACTCCAAGGCCTCCGGCTCGGGGGTTTCCCGGGTCAGGTCCACGCTCTTCAACCCGGCCTGCTCGGCAAGGGCGGAAGCCACTTGGGCGTCGGTGCAAGCGCCGCGCGCCACAAGGCATTGACCGATCAAACCGCCATGCTTGCGCTGGTCCGCCAATGCGGCCTGCACATCGCCTTCGCCCACCGCACCAGCCCCTTTAAGGATTTGGCCCAACAGGCGGCTTTTTTGCGCCGCTTGGTTCACAGGCGGGCCTCCAGGTCACGCTCATCCTGTGCGTAGTCGATGGCGGTTTGCCGATCGATCTTGCCCTCGTTGCACAGCTCGTACAGGTAATCATCCAGGGTGATCATTCCCAAGCGCCGGGAGGTCTGAATCGAAGAAGGGATCTTGTTCGTCTCGTTCTTGCGGATCAGGTTGGCGATGGCGGATGTGTTCACCATGACCTCGAAGCCGGCCACCCGGCCCTTGCCACTGGAATGGGGCATGAGGACCTGGGAGACCACCGAAACCAACGACACCGAAAGCTGGGCCCGGATTTGCTCCTGCTGATTGCCCGGGAAAGCATCGATGATGCGGTTCACCGTGCGCGCGCTGCCCGTTGTGTGCAAGGTCCCAAAGACCAGATGCCCGGTCTCCGCGGCCGTGATGGCGGCACTGATGGTTTCCAAGTCCCGCATCTCACCCAATAGGATCACGTCGGGGTCCTGGCGCAAGGCGCGCCGCATGGCCTCTGAAAAGTCGGGCACATCCTCGCCCACCTCGCGCTGGGTCACGAGTCCTTGCTTGTGGTCGTGGTAATACTCGATCGGGTCTTCGATGGTGATGATATGCCGATCCTGGTGTTCATTGATCCAATCGATCATGGCGGCCAGGGTGGTGGTTTTGCCGCTACCGGTGGGGCCGGTGACCAGGACCAACCCACGGGGGCGGCGCAATAGATCACGCACCACGTCGGGCAAGCCGATGGCATCCATGGACAACAACTCGCTGGGGATCAGGCGCAAAACGGATGCGTAACGCCCCTTCTGGCGCAGGCAACTCACCCGGAAGCGCGTACCACTGGAGTGCGCCAGGCCCAAGTCCGTGCTCCCCACGCTGTCCATCTCGGCCCAATGGCTGTCGTTGCACAATTCGCGGCAAAGCTTCTCGGTGTGCTCGGGCGTCAAGGGCTCGGAGCCCATGGAGACCAAGGATCCATCCAAGCGTACCACGGGAGGACGCCCGGGGTTCAGGTGCAGGTCCGACGCGCCGAGCTCGATCGCTTCGGTCAGTAGCTCTTCAATCGTTTTCATGTTCAAGCATCTGTGGCTTCAGGAGATTCCTGGGCAGAGCGCGAAACGCGCAGAACTTCGGGCACACTGGTGGTGCCGGCCAACACCTTGCGTGCACCGTCTTTGATGAGGGGCGAAAGAGCCCCGGCCTTCAGCGCGTTGCGCTTGAGCTCTTCCAACGGAACGCGTCGGAAGCACTGCTCGCGCAGGTCCGCATCCAACTCCAAACGCTCGTACAACGCCACGCGTCCCCGATACCCGGTTCCCTCGCAAGCTCGACACCCGCGCGGGCGGTGGAAGTGCACATCCGAGTGCCGCTCCGGATCCAAACCCAGCGCGACCAATTCCTCGCTCTCAGGCGTGTACTGCGCGGCACACTGCGGACACAAACGGCGGACAAGGCGCTGGGCCAATACCCCCTGCACCGCAGCCGAGACCAAGAAAGGCTTGATGCCCAGATCCATCAATCGGGTCAACGCGGAGGTGGCGTCGTTGGTGTGCAAGGTGGTGAAGACCAGGTGCCCGGTTAGGGAAGCTTGGATTGCGGTCTCGGCGGTTTCCAAGTCCCGGACCTCGCCCACCAGGATCACGTTCGGGGCGCAGCGCAACATGGCCTTCAGGATGCGAGGGAAGGTCAAGCCGACCTTCGTATTCACCTGGACCTGATTCATGCCCTGGATGCGATACTCGACCGGGTCCTCTGCCGTGATGATCTTGACATCGGGGCGATTGAGTTCCTGCAAGGCCGCGTAGAGGGTGGTCGTCTTGCCAGAACCCGTGGGGCCCGTCACCAAGACCACACCGTTGGGTCGGTCGAGGATCTTGCGGAACCACTTCTGATCGGCTTCATCAAAACCCAGGTCGCCCAGGGCGATCAGATTTGCACTGCGATCCAAAATACGCATCACGATCGTTTCCCCGTGACCGGTAGGAAGAACCGAAACACGCACATCCAAATCGCGACCTCCGATCTTGATTCCGATGCGACCATCCTGGGGCTTGCGCTTTTCGGCGATGTCCAGGTTGGCCATGATCTTCAACCGGCTGAGCAGGGGTGCGGACAGGTGCGCGGGGTGCTCCGCAATGTCCCGCAGAAGTCCATCGATCCGGAAGCGAATGCGCACCAAACCGTTTCCCGGCTCGATGTGAATGTCACTGGCCCGCTCCTCGAGCGCATCCGAAAACATGCGGGTCACCAGGCGCACCACCGGCGCGTCGGACTCCTCGTCCCCATCACCTTCCGTGGACGCCATCTCGCCCTGGACGACCAGCCGATCCCCGTAGTACTTCGAGATGGCAGACCGCAGGGACTTGGGGGTGGAAAGGGCGCAAGCCACTTCGCCACCGAGCATGAAGCCAAGGGAATCCGCAACGATCGACTTGAGGGGATCGTCCACGGCAACCACCAATTTCCCGCCCCTTTCCATCAGGGGCAAGAGTTCCTGCTCATGCACGATTTCGGCCGGGACCCGATCCAAGATCTCCTGGACAATGCGGCCCTTGTCCAGATCCACGAAGGGGATACCGTGCTGCTTGGCCAGGGCGCGATAAAGGGTCCCTTCATCCACAGCTCCCAACCGGGTCAGTGCTTCCTGCAAGGTCAGGCCGCTGCGTTCCATGCTGCGGGCTTCCCGCAAACGTGCCTCATCCAGGGCACCAGACGCCAATAATAGGTCACCGAGATCTCTGCTCAATTCCTGCCGTCCAAGGGGGTATGGGGATGGGCTACGGGCCCGGGGCTGTGATTCTGGCAGCTCCCGCGGCTGGATCCCCCCCATGGGGGCCCATACCGCAGCGTTGCCTGGGCAGCCACTCTATCAAACGAGGGCGGGCCGGTTTCCACTCCCTGGGTCAGAAACCCAAGAGAAGCAGAAACCGGCCCACCCGAATGTGCGGTCTGGGAAGATCCCAGCCGGTGGCCTAGCGGCGGTTCACGCCCGAACGGCAGACTCCGCTGAAGCGCACAATCTTGTCGGGAGCGCTGGGATGTCCCGTCGTGATCACCAGTTCACCGCTGAAGGACTTGTCCACGCCGTCGGGGAACCCCTTCAGACGAAGCTCGATGTCCACTGCGGAAGCGCCGGGAACGGGACGGATCGATGTCTCGAAGAGATCGGAGAATTCGAACGCAGCCCCTTTCTGGCCTTGAATCTTGACCTTCAGGCCCTCGCCCAGGGTGAAGTCCTTCTCGTTGCAGGACAAACGGGTCACGCGGGGCGTGATCTGACCGGGGCGAACCAGGCCAAAGCTCAAGTACGGGCGATCCAAGGAGAAGGACCCCAGAATGCGGGCCTGAACAGACAGGTTGGCGCTGAAATACTCGGGAGGGATAGGCTGTCCCGTGGTGGCCAGCTTGGCGCGCTTCTTCTCGTCGATGGGCAATTCGATATCGGTGAGGATACGTAGAGCACAATTTGCTTGGCCCTCCTTCGCGGTGGCACCCACGTGCACGTCCACTTTCCAGTGTGAACTCTTGCCCTCTTCATCAGGGTTCATCGCCTCCAGGTTCACGGTCACGCCCTGGGAAATGGTGCCCAGGCGGGCGGGATCGATGTGCATCAGGACCTTCTCACCCTGTGAGGTCCGAATGTCCACGCGCTGATCGCGCTCACTACCCATGGGAATATCCCCAAAATTCATCATCGGCGGGGTCACTACCAGGAAGGACTGCACCTCGGCGGCCAGGGTCAACGAATGGGAGCCTGCGGGGTCGTTGCTCACGATCTGAACACGAACCTGTGCTTTGTTCTTCTTGGTGGTCGTGTTCACCGCAGCGGTGACCTTGATGTTGCGCCCCGGTTCAATGGGATCGCCGTAGGTGTAATCCCGGAAGACGCCCTCGGCATCGGCCACTTGAACGCTACCGACTGTGCAGCCACAGCTGGGCTTGACCTGGCGGATTTTGAGGGGCGTGGTGCCTGCGGCACTCATGCCGAAGATGTGCTCCACCTGGTCACCCTGGCGGACCCGGCCAAAATCGTGGCGCTCGGTGCCGAACTCGATGGAGAGCTTGGCTCCCGGATCAGACTGGTTCAGCCCGGCCTGCTGCTTGCGCTGCATCAGCTCCTTCTTGCGCTGCTCTGGAGTTGCGTTTCTCCCTGCTTGGGGATTCCGAGATCCCACTTTGCGCGACGCGGGCGGCGAGCCGAGTTTGCGCGGGCGCCCGGCACCCTTCGTTTTCCGATCTTCCTCCGCGTCGTTTCCAAGGGGGGCGATCACAGGCCCCCGATCCTGCCGGCTGCTATCGGCACCATTCTTTTGCTGTGCTTTCTTGCGCTCCAACTCCTTTAAGATGGCTTCCTTTTTGGCTATCTGCTGCTTACGGAGCATTTCCTTCTTGCGCTTGAGGGCTTCCGCGGTGGCCTCCTCTTTGCTTTGCTGCCCCTTCGTGGCGTCCTGGACTACGGGAGTATCCGCGCCCTGAATCACGTGGGGAACGGAGCTAGCAGGCGCAGCCCAGGTGGTGGCGGCGGATAGGAAGAGAATTGGGCCTAGGTACTTGGCACGGTTAAACATGGTCTGAGAGGGGGCTGAAGCGTTCATGACGGGTCTTGAGTGAGGGCGCCCAGCAACTATCGATGCCGGAGGCCAAGTCCTTGAGCCTACCCGGTTTTTGTGGGGCTGTCGCCCCTCCTGGTCGGATCCCGGGAATCCAGAGAAGATTCGCGGACAGGACCCCACATTCCAGCATCGAATGGCGGATAAGAGGAGTAAGAACGGGGACAACCACCCTTACTGGCCCAAACCAGGGCCCCTGCCCCCACTCATACGCTGGGACGGTCTGTACCGTTGGCAATGGTTTCGAAATTGTAGGATTGACCGGTGCCGTGGCCAACGACTCGCCATCGGGGTGCCCCTGGGGGACGAACGGGCACCTGGGCCCCGAATCGGAGGTTCCGAACTGGTAGTTTGCGCTGTCGGGGTGAACTTGTCCCGAATGGGGAGTAGGATAAATCGATGATTGCTCCCACCCGGTCCCACCTTTGCACCCTCGCCCTTCTGCTGGGAACCCTGGTCCCTGCCTCGAGCTGTGTCACGCCCCCCTCCCCGAGTGAGCTGCTGGCCTATGGATTCGATACCCCGGTGCAGGCCTTCCAGTCCTTCGTGGTTGCCCTGCGAGCGGACCTACCACACTACGAATACCGCTGCTTTTCCAGCGGATTCAAGTCCCGCAATGAGATCTCCCGCAGCGGTTACCTCATGTTCCGGGATCAGCTTCTCAAGGACCAGCCCCTGTTGAAGTGGGCCCTGCAGAAAGCCTCCCGCAAGCCCGAATGCTACTCCCTGACCTGGGGACCGAATGGTCGGCATGCCAAGCTAGAAGTGGATGTTTCCGGGCGCTCGCTGCACGTCTTGCTCGCCAGGGAATGCTACCAGACCGTGCTTGGTCAACCGACCGAGGACCTGGCTCCGGCGGAGAAGTGGCTCGATCAATCCATCGGAGACCTGGAGGCCGACGAGTGGATATTCCCCATGCCCAGTGGCAAGGCGCTCGGTGCGCAAGCCTACCCCCTCGATGCCCAAGCCTACCCCCTTATGAAACGGGATTTGGACCGTTTCATCTCCATGACCGTGGGCAGGGAATGGAAGATTGATGACATTTACTTGGCCGAGGAAGCCAGCCCCTAACAGCCGGCCAGACTCTTCACCTCAACATTGCGAACTACGTGGCCGAAACTGCCGAATTCGGGCCCGTAAGACCCGTTCGGCGCTAGTCCTGCGTAGTTCGTGAGGGTGAGATTCACTGGCAAGGTTTGACCTTCGGAAGCAAGCGGCGACCTAACCGTCCTCTTCCGTGGTTTTAGTCCGCCCAACATTCGCTTGCTCACCGGGCTCCATGTTGAAGTACCAGGGCGGCATTCCCGCCTGCACCTCTTCGATCGATTGGGGAAGGTACCCCCTGCGGCTCACGGACAAGCGCAATTTCTTACTGTGCGCCTTGCCATAAATTTTGAATCGACCTTGCTCATTGGTCATGGCGATCATGTTTCCTGCGAGTCCCCAGTACCCCCTTTTCTCGTAGCCTTTCTTTTGGCCTCGCTTCAGACCTTCCTTTGAACGGCCAGTTGCCCCCTTGCTCTTTTGTTTTTCGCCATCTTGGCTATCCCCGCCGCTCTTTTTACCCCGTCCTGGAGGGGTACCCAGCATCCATTTTTCCACGCGGACCATCGCCCGATCAATCGGTTGGCGGGACAGGTCTAGCACGCGACCTTCAGCGAACAGTGGTTGGCCCTTCATGGGCACAAGGCCCGCATCCCACTCACCATTGGGAAAAGACTGCGGTAGGACCACATGCCCTTCGCTGGGTGCGTCATTGTCGGTAGCTCGTACCATCAGGTGCAGATTGCCCCCGATAAGCCCGTCCATCGTAACGCTAAAGTTCCCCTGGGCGTCGGTTGTGATCGGCACGGATCGCGAGCTACGGCCAGTGCCCCAACTCGCCCGCACTTGCCGGTTGGCTATGATGCCGCCGGGGCCTCTCAACTGGCCAATGACCCGCAGTCGTTTCTCAAACCATGGGATCTCCCGGACAGCATCCTCTTCCCCATTGGCAGGCCCTAAAAGGTCCACCACCAGATCCTTCAATTCGGGGTGCCCAGTTAGCTGGACGCGCAGGGAAGCTCCCTTCCCGATCATGGCGAAGCTGGCCTCGCCTTTGGAGCAGCGACGACTGACAATAGGTGTCACGCGTTTGCCCTGCTCTTCCACCGGCATGCCCACGCCCATCATGAACGACCCCTCTACAGGGTTGCCTTCACCATCGAGTACCCGAATGGTGAGGGGTGCATGGGGCGGAACCCGCATTTCAATGGGGTCCTCGGGCAGCCATTCCGGATCAATTTCGTGCCAAACCCTGGGTTGATGGGGGAAATGGAAACCAACCACAAGGGGCACGTCCTTGGTGGCACGCGCGCTGAACGCTGAAACTCCCGAAAATTGCGCGAGGCCCGTGCCGAGCGTACTGCGTTTGATGAAAGCCACCCAATGGCCAGGCTTCTTGGATAACACCGCCATGGGAACACCGCGCATGGGGACCCCATCCTTATCCAGGGCCAGTACCTCCAACTCACTGTGGGGAGAGAGCGGCAAGACCAGGGGGGACTCTGTGGGGCCAATCCAGTCGAAGAACCCCTGCCAACCCGCACCCTCAGCCCAAATGGCACCGTCGAGTGCGCGCTCAAAATAGGCCCCTCCTTCAACGTCGGACTCCTGCATCACCCCGCGATACTTGATCAATTTGCGCAAATCCCGCATGTTACTTCCGGCCAGCCGCCATTCATCTGGACCCAGCCTGTCGCGATCCAAGAGATAGACGCGCATGCCTTCCACGGGCGTGCTGTTCTTGGGCTCCTGCAGAAGGACATGGAAGTCTCCTCCCGCAGTTGCTGCCGTGAGCTTGATCCCCAGCGCAGAGCGCGTGGCTTTTCCAGGTCCCGAACTGCCGGTGGAGGATCCGCCAGCCTGATCCGTCCCGCCACCACCCAAACCACGCAGGTTGGCCTTGGGGTCGTCGGGGACCCGCTCAGTCTGCCGCAGCTCTCCGTTTTCAAGGCTCTCGAGCCCATGCTCCTCTGATCCTTGGGTCAAGTAGAGGACTGAACCCAATGCGAGGGCAGCAAAGACAACTAATAGGATCCACTTGTGCATGGCTTTCTTGATATCGGGTTCGGTCGGGAGTGTCTCAAGAAAACCCTACCAGTGAAAAGGGGACTCGGGGCCCATTTACCGCATAAAACGCAGGGCATTGGACGCGGCCTGAAAACAATTCTTCCCAGCGACTCAACCATCCCAGGATAAAACACCCCGCGCTAGCTGCTCTCCCGCAAGACCACGATTGTGGATGCTTGAAGGCGGGCCACCACGGGCCCTAGATTCTCGGTAGCCCCCTTGAGGTCCTCAAAATTCGCCTGGCATACGGCACAATCCATACGGTCTCGATGGAACTCCAGATAGTCTGCCAGGTCGGCGGGACAAAGCCCCTTGGCCAAACGAGCCCACCAATAGCGGTCCGGGCAGGAAGCCTTGAATTCCTCCCAGACTACGGCCATGTCAATCCCCACATGGGAGCCGGCCATGGTCTGAACGATTTCATCCCGCAGTTTCCCCGATTGATCCTCAGCTGCAGCCAAAACAGACAGGCGCTTGAGGGCGCGGAACTTGATTCCAGCCACCGCACTCTCGTCTTGAATGTCCAGTTCTTTGGCAACGTGCAAGTTGCGTTCTTCACCAGACAGCAAGAGCTCGATTACCTTGAGTCGTTGCCATTCCCTGGCTTCAAACGTCTCTGCCACCCATGCCTTTAGCACATCGCCCAGCAGACTCCGCCCACGGGCCCCCATGTCCTGCACACCAAAGACCTGGGAAGGTGTGGCTTCGTCCACGGCCAAGCGTTCCAAAGCAGGAATGCTGTCCTCTTCTTCGCCACCCAAACCGCGCACCGTACGACGCCGGAGGAAGTCGATGGTACGATTGCGACAAATGCCAAACAGGTACTGTTCGAAACTGTAAGCGGTGTTGAACGAGTGAATGCCACGCAAGGCCCCCAAAAAGGTGTCCTGAAGAATGTCCTCACGCGCTTGATGATCCTGAACGCGCTTCGATATGTAACGCAGGAGCCGCCCCGCAAACTCGAACTGCACGTTGCCCCACTCCAATTCATCCCCATCCGCCAACAGGGCAATGTCCGGTTGCCGACCCGACACGTTACCCCATCACCTTGCCCATGAGGGCCATTCCTCCAAGGGTCAATACGAACCCAAGGAAACAGAAGAAGAGTGCGAACAAAGAGAGGCTGACCAAGCCCCGACGGCGCCGGACCTGGTCGAGATCTGGAGGTGTCTGAGCGATCGGAGCTTCAGGCTTGCGCGAGGTCATGGTCCTGGCCGACTTCCCGGGGGAAGTCTCGGGTTGCGTCCCCTCTTCAGACCCAACCGGCGCGACATCAAACTCGGTAGAATGGGGTTTCGGCTGCGGTCCCGTATGGACCTGCAACTCTTCCAACAATTCTTCGACGGAAGCAAATCGATCCGCGGGCTCCCAACAAAGACACCGCAAGATGATCGCAGCAACGCCCTCCGAAATCCCGTCCGTGCTCGGGGGCGGATCTTCCATCTGGCGAATCGCCAGGGGATCGTCCCCCTGGGAATGGGGTTTCTCGCCCAACAAGCTTTCATAAAGCATGACGCCGAGCGAGTAAATGTCCGCACGATGATCCCCCCGACCGCGCAAGATCTCAGGGGCCATGTAGTGGGGCGTTCCGCGGCCAATCGAGAGGGATTGGTTGCCCTGCTCGAAGAATTTTGCCAGGCCGTAGTCTCCTACCCGGGCCCGGGGGCCCTGCAGGAAAACGTTGCCTGGTTTTAAGTCGAAATGCACAAGGTGCTTGTCATGCAACAGGGCCACGCCCCGGCAAATTTGAAAGAAGAGTTCCAGGGCATCCGACTCCGCCAGGGGTCCCTCCTTGAGCTGCTTGGCCAGGGTCTGTTCGCCCGCGTAACCCATGATCAGATAGGGCACCCCCATCACCATCCCCATGTCCTCGATCGTCACCAGGTTCGGGTGATCGATGGACGCGAAGTGACCCACCTGGGCCAGCTCACGTTCGACCATAGCCTCCTGACCTTCCTCCACCTTTAGGAATTTGATCGCATAGGATTTTCCAATCGATTCCTTGCGCGCCTTGTAAACGTCTCCAAAAGCTCCACCCCCCAAGCGCACTTGAATCTCGTACCCAGGGATAAAATCCTTCTGGCGAAATTGGTTGTAGAAAGCTTCCCAATCCATGGCAGAGTCCAGTGTAGCGAGCTACTGGGCCAGTGGGGACACCAGGGGCTCTAGGGTAACGAAAAAAGGGGGTCCGGAGCCTGCATGGACTGCATTCCAGAACATCTGCTGGCCCGGGCGGCTCCAACTGGCCTCCTGGTGGGGACGCGCCCCATCGAATTCCCCATCCCCCTTGGAGTAGCGGACGCCCCCTTCACAGGCAATGCGCAATCCTCCAGGCAAAGCTGAAATTTGAATGGCATGCTGGACCCCCTCCAAAACCCAGGCGCTACCGGGAGGACCCACGGCAAAACCCTCCAGTTCCCCCGGAGCCAAAAGCAAAACACCTGGCATATCGGACTCCAGCGATTGCAGCCACAGGAGTGGACTCGCCGGATCTGGCTGGTGAATGGCATAGCGCTGTGCGCCCAGGGTACAGATCTCCCCCGGGACCAATACTCGATCATCCCCAACACAGGTCAAGGTCCACCGAACCCCGGCGTGCATGGTTTGCCCCATGCTCACTACCCAATTGGCCTCCGCATGCTTGCGGCCCAGAAGGAATTCTCCGATGGGTAATTCGTCCCCCACCAACAGGTGAAAGACCCCCAAGTCATCGATGCTTAGCTTGAGGGCTTTGGGGAATGGGCTCTTCATGGGGTCCGCCAGGGTTCTGGTGTACGCTGTGGTGCTGCGGTTCTTCTAGCGAAGAGCCCACGTCATTTCACTAGTTGCACATGACCATGCCGCCACCCTTGTGGCGGGCTTCCAGCAAGGCATCGTGCACTCGGGCAAAAAGATCTTCCCGGCGGTGCAAATCAGGCGAGGGATAGGTAGCGATGCCCAAGGACAACACCAAGGGATCTCCAACCAGGTCCGTAAGCTCGCTCGTCTCCACGCTCGAAGAGATGCGGCGTGCCATAATTTTGGCACCGTCGGGTCCCGTGTTAGGCAACAGGAACAGGAAGGTGTTCTCATCAAAACGCCCGAGCACGTCGGTGTCCCGGGAGGAGTCCAAGAAGATTCCTGCTAGCTCGCGTAACGCAGCCTCGTCGGCTTGGCTCTCAAAACCCGCCATCACAAAAGCCAGGGGCAACTCGAAGCGCTTGGCGCGTTTGAACTCCTCATCGACTTTGTAACCGAGGAAGGCATAGTTGAAGAGGCCCGTCTCCGGATCGATCATAGTCTGCAGCAATCGCTCATCGGTTTGGCCAGTGCGCAGATCGGACAACAGGGACTCGGGCAGGTCGTTCTTGGGTGCATTGCCACGCTGATCCTCGGGTGCGCTGCGGTCGGCCAGATTGTTGCCCTCCAGCACCTTGCGCATGACCGCGGGCCGGATAGGTCGCTCCATCACGCCCGCAGCTCCGGCAAATCGAGCCAGGGCAGACCCCATGCAGTTCCCCATCTCCACGGCCACATACGTGCGAGCGCGCACGCGTCCGCTAAGCTCGCGGCAGAATTCGTAAACGTTGTGAGAGCGCATCCAACCATCGAGGATCAAAACATCTCCCGCAACGGGGGGCGCGGCCAGCAGTTCCTCCGTGGTTTCGAATGTGGCGACCTCCCAACCCCCGATAGGGGCCACAGCAGCCCGTGCCGAAGCTATCAAAGCCTCATCGCTCGTGAAGATCCAAACCGTTCTCAGTCCATCCACCATGGTGAATTGCCTCTTGGGGGGGGTAGTTGCAGTGGGGCACTCCGGCAGACAGCCGAGTGCAGGCCACTAGTATCTCCTGCTGTCCGCGTGATTTGCAACAGGGCTCGGCCATTTGGCCGAGCCCTGTGGATCGTCTTCGAGAATGGGAGCCCCATTTGGGCCCCATTCAGGTTTAGGAACTGAGTTCCTCGAGCCATTCATCGGGCATGACGTAATTGGCATATACGTTTTGCACGTCCTCGTTGTCCTCTAGGGTATCGATCAGCTTCAAGATGCGCTTGGCCACATCCTTATCCTCCACGTCCGTGGTCGTTTCCGGCAGGTAGCCCATCTCTGCGGAGAGCATCGAGATCTCAGCCTCCTCCAGGGCGGCTTTGATCGCAAGGAAGTCCCCGGGAGCACCTTCGATGGTGGCCACGTCGCCCTCGACCTCGATGTCCTCGGCGCCGGCCTCCAGGCCAATCTCCATCATCTGGTCCTCGTCCCGCTCCCCCATCTCGACCACGAAAATCGAACGATAGTTGAACATAAAGGCCACCGACCCCGTGGAGCCGAAATTGCCTCCGCAGTGCTCCAGCGTGTATTTCACGTCGGGTGCGGTGCGGTTGCGGTTGTCGGTCAAGCAGCAGATCAAGAGCGCCACGCCGCCGGGGGCATACCCCTCGTAGACCAGCTCCTCATAGGCATCCCCGGACTTATCGCCCGCGCCCTTCTTGATGGCGCGCTCAATGTTGTCCTTGGGCATGTTAGCCGCTTTGGCCTTCTCTACCGCGTACTTGAGTTTGAGGTTGATCTCACGATCGTCCCCACCCTGCCGCACAGCGGAGATCAAGTTGCGAGCCAGCTTGCTGAAGATCTTGGCGCGCTTACCATCCACCGCATTCTTGCGGTGCTTGATGTTTGCTGAATGTGAGTGGCCGGCCATGGTGTTTCCTTGGGGTCTGGAGCTGGGTTACTGGGCCGCACATCCGCGCGGGGAGTGCGCAGCCCAAAGAGGGGTGTTAAACCTACGCGCTTTACGCGAAGACCAAAAGGACTCCCCGCAAAGCGCGCTGGATGAATCGGGCGATCGCTCGATTAACGCTTGGAGAACTGGAAGCCTCGGCGTGCACCACGTCGACCGGGCTTCTTACGTTCCACAGCACGCGAGTCACGGGTCAGAAGGCCCTCTTCGCGCAGGGCCTCAAAGGTGGCCGGGTTGATCGTCTTCAGGGCACGGGCCAAACCGAGGGAGACCGCACCGGACTGGCCGGTGATGCCGCCGCCACCCACGTTGCAGAATACATCGTAGGTTTTGGGGTTCTCAAGCACGCTCAAAGCGGACTGGGCCGAGTTGCGAGCTTGAATGGTCGAAAAATAATCGTCAAGGGGCTTGCCGTTGACGACAAAGAGCCCCGCGCCGGGCTTGATTCGCACACGGGCAACGGCGGACTTGCGTCGACCGAGGCCCCAGGTCCAAGGGTTGATGACTGCCATAGTTTTTTGGGTTCTGCTTCCGAAAGGAAAGGTGTTTGTTTTAGGTGCGGATTAGATTGTCGCGTCGACTTTGACGGGCTGCTGGGCGGTATGGGGATGATCCGCGCCGTCATAAACCTTGAGACTCTTGAGCATGGTGTGGCCCAAGCGACCCTTAGGCAGCATGCGGCGCACGGCCAAGGTCACGATGTCCTTGCCACGCTTCTCGGCGACCTTCTCGATGTTCACCTCGCGGCGACCATCCGGGTATCCGGTGTAGTGTTGATAAATCTTGGTGTCCGCCTTGGTGCCACTCAAGCGAGGCTTCGTGCCGTTGATCACAACGACGTGGGTGTTGCCCGTCTCGCTGGGAGTGTAGGTCGGACGATCCTTGCCCATGAGTTTGGTGGCAATCACTGCTGCCATGCGGCCAAGGGCGTGCTCGGAAGCATCGAACAGGAACCAGCGTTCCTCGACATCGGCGGCACGGACGTGAGAGGTAGAAGTCATCGGATGGGGATCCCGCTGGCTTTGGCCAGCTGAGATGCGCGGGGCAAGGTCTCTAAGAGCAGATCGGAAAAAGCAACGACGATACGATCGACGAAGCAACACCGCCCAAGGGAGGTGTTCAAGGGGCAAGAGACTAGTGGGAGAGGGCCCCGGCATCAAGCTCCAGGAGCCTCCAGTACCAGTTTTTTTTGTTAGCCATGCCCAACGGCGACCAAATATGGCTCCAGGGGCCAAAAAATGTGGGTTCTGGGTCCCCTGTCGGTAAGTGGTCCGCCCTCAGCTTCCCCCAACGGGGCTCCCGCCCATGCCATAGGGCGTGGTCTCTGCGATTTTGATCGCTGCCATGCCACCGACCAAGGACGGGGTCCCGGGAAAGGAGACAGCCATGCCCTGACGGGTGCGCCCCAGCAGGATGCGGGGATCCCGCTCGGAAACCGAGTCCACCCAGGCATCCACTTGTTGACCCAGGTAACGGGTATAGCGCGCGCGCTGCACCCGCTCGGCGGCCTTCAGGAGGCGCTGGTTGCGTTCCTTCTTGATGGCGGTCGAAATGTCATCCAACCGCTCCCCCTCCGACCGGGTCCCGGGCCGGGGGTCGTACTTAAAGATATAGTTCACCAGGAATTGCTGTTCCTCCAGGAAGTCGATCGAGCCTTGGAACTCATCCTCGGTTTCCCCGCAAAATCCCACGATCCAATCGCTGCCCAACTCCACATCGGGCACCAACTCGCGCAGGAGGTCGACACGCTTGCGGTACAGGTCCAATGTGTAACCCCGCTTCATGCGTTTGAGCAATGCATCCGAACCTGCCTGGGCGGGCAAGGGTAAATAGCGGTCGACCTTGTCGCAATCACGCAGGGCTTCGCCCAAAGCCCGGGTCAAATAGCTGGGATGCAAAGTGATCAAGCGAATGCGCTGCAGGCCATCGATCTCCTGCAGGCGACGCAAAAGATCCGCCAGACTGGTTCGACCCTGGCGCCCAGTTCCGGACAGGGTCCCTTCCCCGGGCACAGCGAAGTCCTCGCCGTAACTATTCACCGTTTGCCCCAATAGGGTCAATACTTGCACCCCCTGGTCCACGAGCCAACGCGCCTCATGCTCCAGATCATCGATGCTGCGCGAACGCACGCGCCCGCGCGTGGTGGGCACAATGCAATAGGTGCAATTCAAATCGCAGCCGCGCATGATCGCCAAGTAGGCGTGACTTCCACCCGTGTACTCGGTGCCTTCCCGATCGACCTGCGGATCATCACCCATCTCCGTGGACAACAAACGCATCTCCTTGGGCAAACGACCCGGCTCCTGCCGACGCTCCATGAGCTCGGCCACCATGCGCGGCAGGTTTTGGAATTGGCGTGTTCCAGCCACCAGGTCCACGTGGCCCGCCCGGCGGAAGACCTCTTTTTCCACGCGTTGGGCCATGCAACCCATGACCCCCACCACCAGGTCGGGGCGTTTCTGCTTGAGTTTCTTCAGCTCACCAATCCAGCTCCAAGTGCGTTCCTCAGCGTGATCACGCACGGAACAGGTATTGAACAGGATTACATCCGCCTCATCCGCCTGATCGGTGGTCGCATAGCCGGTCTTCATGAAACGCCCTTCCACCAGGCTGGAGTCGTACTTGTTCATCTGACACCCAAAGGTAACGATGTGCAGCTTGGGAGCCTCGGAATCAGAGACCTGGGCTTCCCCCTGGGCGGAGGACGAGGACAGGTGTCGAGAGATGGACATATCTAGGGGTGCGAATGATCGAACGGGCGGCGCGAACAGGAATCATGCCTGGAACCAGCTCCGGGCACCACCTCCGGTCCGATTTCCCTGTCTGCCCCCTAGGTAGGACACGGGGTGTCCCAATTGGTGCGGCGCCCTGGACGGGGTCGATTGGAACCCCCTCCAGGAGTCCCTTGGGGGGGCTCCCCACCCTGGCACGCCACTTGCGATTGGCCCCACGTGGATTGACCTGGCCCGGATGTTTTGTCGGCCCAACCCCATCCGGTGCCTGGCCGATCCTCCTTCCCTGGAGTCCCCCATGCAATCAACACGGAAATCCCAAGTCCTACGTCAAGCCCCCCTGGCTCTGCTTGCCCTTTCCACCCTTTTCGCAGCTGGCTGCAGTGGAAGCCACCACCACCATGGCACCACGTCCACGACCCCGCCGGTGTTCGAGGAGATCGAACCCAACGATGACCCCCTCTTCGGCGATTTCATCGGAGCCGTCGATCGCTACTCGCACCTCTTCGTTGTGGGAGAGGTCAACGACGACCCCGGCCCCTTCGGAGACATCTACGACCACTTCGAGTTCGTGACCGATGAAGCGGCAAGCTTCGAAGTCCAACTCGAGCCGAACTCCTTCGCCAACGATGTGGCCCTGGGCGTGTTCGACCCGGACACGGGCCAGATGGTGCTCTGGGTCGACGACCCGAGCGGAGTGCAATGGGCAGAGTTCACCGTGCACGAAGCGAACAAGAACTTCGTGCTCGTGGTCGCCGCCACGTGGGGCTACGGCTCCTATGAGTTGGAGCTTTTGGGTCACACGTATGCTCCCATGCTCTTCAACTCGGAAGCCGGGACGAACCGACCGGTGATCGAAGCCCTCGATCCTGTCCATCAGGTCCAGCAGCTGCGCGAGACCGATGTGGCTCTCCGGCCCTTCATGAGCTTGGCTCCATGATCCCACAACCAAGGCGGGGTCCGTGTTCAGCTCGGGCCCCGCCTTTTTTTGTGGGCCCGGGGCCCCTGGGCCGTTCTTTCTGACTCTCTTTGCGACTTTTCCGTTCATTTTGCCAAAGGGGGGTACCCTTGGGTGTGCAAAATCCTCCGTCCCCAGGCCAACCGACCCGCAAGGGCCACTCCTCCTCGGGCCTGGGCCTGGTTTTGGCCCTTGTCTTGCCCGCCTGCTTGATCGCCCCACCCGCTGCCCAGGTGTTCTCGGCAAGTGGCACCGTGCGCGGCGCGTCGACGTCGGAAGCCCAAGAATTGGCCGACAAACTGGAGTACCTGCGCCCCAGCTTGATGCGGTCCCTACCCGGCGTGCGTCAGGTGGATGACCTGGAGGTCTGGATCCAAGACACCCCCGGTCTGTACTCCTTCCCCCACAGCTCAAACAGCGATGCCGAGGGCCTGTGGTCCGAAAGTCACGACCGAATCCTGTTGGCCCGCAACGCGGACGACATGGAACGCACCCTGGCCCACGAGTTGGTTCATGCTAGCCTCGGCCACGGTTGGCACACCCTCCCTGGCACCCTGGAAGAGGGCTTGGCAGACTACATGTCCGCCAAGCTCGTTCCCGACGCCGCAGCGCGACTGCGCGCCGGCCGCCTGGCCAGCGCCGCCCTGGCCACCGGTGGACTCGGCATGACCCTGTCGATTCGCCTCCCGAACAACCCCTCCACCTGGATGGCCCGTATCACCCTGAGTGGCACCCAACCATCTGCCAACCCCCAGCGCGACGTCTTCCGCTTGGCTGCGGGTCTCTCCTCCACCAAAGTCACCGCCGCCTCCAAGCGTGGTTACTACGGCCTGGCTTTCGTGCTGATCAACCGCACCATCGAGCGTCAGGGACTGCAGCACTTGCTCAACCTATGTCTCTCCGCGGAGCAACAGGGCTACGAGTCCGTTCCTCGTCCCTGGTTGCTGAAAGCTGCGGACCTGGCCGACACGCCCGAAGCATGGCGCACCGCCGCCCTTGAGGCCATGGGCAAAGCGGAGCTAGTCGAACTGCTCGACATGCACCCCGGGTTTGTGCGCAACGCCGCGGCCAACTATCTGCGCGACAAGGGCATTCAAGACCTGGAGGGGCTGGAGATTACGCTCACCCTGCGGGAAAGCAATACCACACTGGACCTGCAAGAAAACGAAGCATTCACAACCGCCCTACTGGCTGAGCTCACCGAGTAGCGAGCCGGCCTGCTAACCTTCTCTCAATGTTCGAGGCAGGCTGTTCCTCTTGCATGCAGATGAGGTCTCCCCATTGGGGCCTTGGCTGCCGGTGGAATGGCGGGCCTGAACTTGGTCTGGTACGATGATTCGGTATTGATTCGCACTGGCCGGCGAGCTTCCGGCCTATTGCTCCCCCACCCCCTACAGTCGGAGTCAGCATGTTTTTTGCCGCGCTTTTCCTAGCAGCAGCCCTCGTAGCCGTACCGCAGGAGAGATCGTCTGCGGAAAAGGTACAGCACTGGATAGGGGTCATCGGAACCAGTGCGGAGGGTCACAACTTCGAAGCGCTCGGGGCCTTGATCGCCTTGGGCGAAATCGCCACCGAACCGTGCCTCGTGGCGATGAAGGATTCGAGCGAGAGCGTCGTTCGCCGATGGCAGTGTGCAATGGTCTTGGGCAGGATCGGTGGATCCCACGCGTTACCCGCTCTCTTGGAGGTGGCGATCGACGAGCCGAACGACATGATTGCAGCCGTCGCCCTCGAGTCTATCGGTCGTATCGGTGACAAGGTCGCGCTCGCGAAACTCGAACCCGTGCTTAAAAAGAAAATGTCTACCCGGCGACGCGAAGCGCTGGAAAGTGTACTCCTCCAACTCGGAAGCTCCCGGGTGAAGGCGAAGCCGAAGATCGCGTGGACGCAGCCGCCGCTTCGCACCGGGACGCAGTTCGTCTAGGCGCTGCCGTGGGCCGAGGACCTCGAAACTGCTCTCGAACGGGCGCGAGAGGAACAGAAACTCGTTCTCGTCACGGTCGTCCCCCTGTCGGACAAGCGCTGGTCATCGGGATATGCCGCGGCTCCAACAGTCTGGAAGGGAACAGAACCGCACCCCTTGGGAGACGAGAGGATGATGGCCATCGACCCCGGGCTGGTGAAGGAGCGCGCTCTGCTGGCATCTATCTTCTCCGATCCCGAGTTCGCGCATGTCGTGCGCGAGCACTTCGTGCCCGTGCGCATGCGCCTGAATGCGGCTCACTTCGATGGCGTGGGGCCCGGCCCCGACCCGTTGATCGCACTTGGGACCTCCACTTCCGACCTCGGCGGACCGGCGCTGATCTTCGCCCTGCCCACAGGCAAATGCATTCACGCCTGCAAACGGATCGCAGTCCTTTCCGCACCAATGATGCGCGCCATGCTCTACGCAGTACTCCGAAAAGGCAAGGTCAAGCGGATCAGTCCCTTCAAGCAAACTGCAGCACCAAAGCTCGAGTTGGTCTGGACCGCCCTGCGCAGAGCCGACTTGGCCGGTGCTCGCAAGGCGCTTGCAAGCGTCGAGCTAGAGTCGAATTCTCCGCGCTTCTTCGAGGCCGTCTACCTTCGCGGTCACGTCGCAGATGCATTCGGTGAGCTGGACGAGGCAAGGCGGCATTGGTCGCAAGCCACAAGCGAGAATCCAGACGGTCCGTGGGGCGGCAAGGCCGGTTTGCGGCTCAAGGAACGTGGCCCGCGGTGGGCGGAGTGGGAAACTCTCCTCGCCTTCGACTTCGAGCCTTTGGCTGAGACCACCGAGGTCGGAGCGTCGCCGCAAGAAATCTCACGGGCCCTTTCCGCTGGCGTTCGCTACCTACTCAGCCAACAGCAAAACGATGGAGGCTGGGCGGATCCTATGTACGACGTTACCCTCGCCGCTGGACCCGGTTCCCAATACGACAGGACCGTCGCCCGGACGGGGCTTGTGGTCGATGCGCTTCTGACCGCCCGCGGGCAGGTACCCGAGCTCGAAGAGAAGATTGACGCAGCCATAAAGCGTGGCGTGGCCTGCGTTGGGCGCTTCGCCGACGATCCCAAGCCCCACGCCCGGCAGCTCACCTATGCTCTCCACCTCCAGGTTGCGCTCCTCAAGGCCAAGGTCGGGGATCAAACCCTCGCACGCGACCGTGCGACACGCTTGATCGGAAGTCTCAGGAAGATTCAAAGTGAAGGCGGCGGTTGGAGCTACATGCCCGCGCGCATTCACAGTTTCAACACAGCCCCCGTGCTGCTTCTTCTAACCGAAGCCTCCGACCTAGGGATCGAACTTCCGCCCGAGATGGCCCAGGAGGCTGCCGCGTTTATTGAAGGCTTGCGCGTAAAAGACGAACCGCGCAACTTCTCCTACGCCGCGACCATACCATTCTCACTGAAGGCATCTTCCTGCCGCACGGCATTGTGCGAATTGGCACTGCACGAGTTCACGGACGACCGTAAGATCGATCCACTCCGAAAGGGCATAGCTCTCTTCTTCGAGTTCGAGCCGGGCGTACGGTCAACGACCAAGGTCTACGAGACGTACTTCTCCAACCACGTGCTGCACGACGCCTATCACTACTATTTCGGCCATTACTACGTCGCACGTGCACTCACGCATCTCCCAAAAAGGGCCGCGCGTCGCCTGGCGAAAGAGCAAATGGAGATCGTCCTTTCACAGTGCGAGCTGGACGGTTCGTTCGTCGATGCACAAATGCAGGGCAAGTCCTACTCGACGGCGATGGCTCTCCTGACGCTCCTCGAAGATCAACGCCACATGCGCTAGTGAATTCCGCCCCCACACATACGCCGACCAACGCTGCCCGAGCTGTACCGCCTTATTGGCAGAGCTCGCCCAATAGCCTAAAGGGCTGGTTCGGTGGGCAACCCCATCGCCCTGCGCCAGAGCATAATTTGGCCAGCATGGAAAGACGTGTGCGCGCACAGGATGTGTACGACCGCATGGCCAAGACTGGGGAACACTTCGCGGTAGCGCACGTCGGGTAAGGGCCCAGCCAAGACATTGGCAGGCATTGACTGCAATCGTTCGATCACCTTTTGCTCCGCCAAGACCAAAGCACTCTCAAGCTCCGTCGGCGAAGGACAAATCTCGCCATCGACCTGGGGGGCGGACCCAGTGCCAAACTTCTTCGCCCAGGACTCTGGCAACCAAGGACTCAAACCCAGCTCACATCCAATGGCCTGGGCGCTGTGCACCAAATGCCCCATGGTCCATGCAGGGTGGTTCAGAATTCCACCAGGCTGGACTGTCCATTGCCGAGGGCCTAAGTCCGAGGTGGCGCGCACAATCAATTGCAAGGTGGCGCGATAGCTGGTTATGGTTTCATTGATCATGGGAGGCCTCGGCGTCCCACCATAGCAACCGCCCCAGGGTTCGCAATGTCAGCGCTTGCAGGTCTGCGGTCCTGTTTTTGTGCAGGTGCCTTTTGCCTTGCTTCCACCGCAGCAGCCGCCTCCCTTCTCCACTCCACGCAGGGTGGGCTCTTGACGCCGAATCCACGTTTGCAACAGGGCCCATAGAATGAGCGCGATGGGCAGGGCCAAAATAGCCAGAGTGTGGATCCAGAAGTCGGGCATGACTGTGCGATAGCCTAAGCGGTGCCGCTAAACAAGCCGGCAAAGCCCATGAATGCCAGGGAAAGAATACCGGCGATGAACAAGCTCATGGCGGTTCCGCGGCACAGGGCAGGGACATCGGAGAGCTCGGCTTCCTCCCGCAAACCGGCCATAAGCACCAAAGCCAAGGTCAGGCCGGCGCCCGCGCCCAGCGCATAAACCAAGCCTTCCACCAGGCTGTAACCACGTTGGGTTTGGAACAGAGCCAAGCCCAGGATCGCGCAGTTGGTCGTGATCAGCGGCAGGAAAACACCCAGGGCCTGGAACAGGGCCGGGCTCATTTTCTTAATGGCCATCTCCACAAACTGCACCGTGCTGGCAATCACCACGATGTAGCTGATCAGCTGCAGGTAGGGCGCATGCACAAGCACGTACTTGTTGAGGAACCAGGCGCAGACCGAGGTGATCAACAAGACGAAGATGTTGGCCAATCCCAGTCGGAAGGCGGTAATCAGTTTGCCCGAAACCCCAAAGAAGGGGCAGAGTCCCAGGAAGTACGACAGGGTGAAGTTGTTCACCAGCATGGCGCCGACAAAGATCAAGAGGAAGTTTTCCATCAGACCGCCGCCCCCTCGTCAGATTCTTGCGCCTTTGCCTGGCGCGCCTTGTGGGACTCGGCGATTTTGGCGAAGACCAGGAGAATCGCGCCGAGCATGAAGAAGCCCCCGGGGGGCAAAACCATGATCACCCAGGGTTCAAAATCCATTCCCATCATTTCGAAGAAGGGCACCCCAAAAAATTCACCGCTGCCCAGGATCTCACGCGCACCGCCCAAGCAGAGCAGGGCAAAGGTAAACCCGAGGGACATGCCAGCAGCATCGGCAGCGGCCATCCTGGGAGTATTGCGCGACGCGAACGCCTCCTGGCGCCCCAGGATCAGGCAGTTCACCACAATCAAAGCAATGAAGGCGCCCAACTCCCGGTGCACACCGGGCACCAGCGCTTGAAGAAACATATCCGCCAACGTCACAAAGGTGGCGATGATGATGATGTAGGTGGTGATGCGCACCTGCTTGGGAATGTACTTGCGCAGCAGCGAGACCAAAAGGCTCGAGCCCATCAATACAAAAGTCGTGGCCGCCCCCATGGCGATCGCGTTGATCGCCGAGTTGGTCACCGCCAGCATGGGACACATGCCCAGCACCTGCACGAACACCGGGTTCTCCCTCCAGATGCCCTTCGCAAACTCCGCATAGGCTTGGGATTGAGTGTTTTCGGTCATTCCGATTGGCCCTCCTCGGGCGCGGGCGCGACGTAGGCGGGTTCATTGCCGGGCGCGGGCAGGCGTTCGAGCCAAACCACGTTGCCCGCCTGAATGATTTTCGCGACGGCCTTGGACGAAATCGTAGCTCCCGAGATGCCGTCCACCTCGTTGTCCTTTGTCTTTTTGCCGTTCTTGACGCAGAGGATTTCGGGCTTCACGTTGAGTGCGACGAAGTTCTCCTGGAATACGTCATCCTTGAAGATTTTGTCGCCGAGCCCGGGGGTCTCCTTGCTTTCCAAAATCTCCATGCCCACCACCACTTCCCGCGCGGGGTCGTAGCCGTAGATCAATCGGATCGTGTCCTGGAAGCCACCCCCCTGGGAAGGAATGGCGTAACCCATGAGGGCGCCATCCTTGTACGCGGCATAGATGGCGGGATCGTCGGTCTTTTCCGGCTCTCGCACGATTTTGCCATCGCGGAAAACGACCTGTTGCATGGCATCGGCTCCGGGCACGACCTTGAGCACCGCGCGCTGCAAGGCAGCCGCCCTGTTGGCCTCGATCATTGGCAGGGTGCCCACGTAGGACAACACGATCGCCAGCCCTGAGCCCAAACCCGCAACGGCCAGGGTCAGGATCATGCGCAGGGGAACCTTGGATTCGGCGTTGCTCATGCTGCTTTCCCCCTACCGAATATCCGCGACTGCATGCTGCGCTCAAGCAGTGGTGTGGCCGCATTCATCAACAGGATCGAATACATCATACCCTCTGGCAAACCGCCGTAGAGCCGGATCAAGATCACTAGAATTCCGATACCTGCGCCAAAGATCCAAGCGGCCTTGGGGGCCAGGGGCGAGGACACCGGGTCGGTGGCCATGAAGATCGCGCCCAGCAGCATGCCACCGGAGAGGATCATGTTCCAAGGGGCTGGACTCGTCTGGGGCCAAATCAAATGCAGCACGCCCGACAACAAGAACGCGGTGGTCAGGATGCTGAAAGGGATGCGCCAATCGAAGGCTCGCCGATACAGCAGCCATGCGCCGCAGAGCATGAGCAACAGGGCGCTGGTCTCCCCGATCGCGCCCGAAGTATTGCCCGAGAGCAGCCCAAGGAACTCGGGCACTTCGTTCTCGAACTTCATTCCGGCCAGGGGCGTGGCGGCGGAAACCCCGTCGACCGTGCCGCGCATCAAGGGCAGCGCAAAGGTCGAGCTGTGAATATCCAAGAACCCCGTGCCCTGGGGAACCCAGGTGGTGAGCGGCACTGGAAAAGCGGCCTGCAGGAAGGCACGCCCCACCAGGGCGGGATTGAACAGGTTGTGCCCCATGCCACCCCAGATCGTTTTGCCCAGGCTGATCGAAACCACGCCCCCCACAAACGCCATCCAAAGCGGGAGGCCCGGGGGCAAGGTCAAACCCAAAAGTACGCCGGTCAACAATGCGGAGTTGTCACGCAGTGCGAGCCCACGGGGACGCTCGGCGGTCAGGCGCCATTCCGTCAGCATGGCTCCCGCCACGCAGGCCGCAATCACCAGGATTGCGGAGATGCCAAAGAAGTAGATCGACGCCAGTACCACGGGGATCAGGGCGATGTTCACGTCGGCCATCAAGCGCGGTGTGGACAGCTCCGGAGCCAGGTGCGGAGAGGTGTGGAGTTGCAGCCGTTCGCTCAAGACGATGCCTTCTTTTCAGCAGCCATTTCAGCGCGCAGGGCGGACTTGCCCACACGAATCAAATGCACCAGGGGAATGTTCGAGGGGCAAGCAAAGGAACAGGCGGCGCACTCCATGCAGTCCATCAGATGGTATTCCTGGAGTTCGTCGGTGCGCCCCACCCTGGCCAACTTGCCGAGCCTTGAAGGATTCAAGAACAAGGGACAAGCCTCCAAGCAGCGCGCGCAGCGGATGCAGGTGTACTCCTGGGGATGGGCGGTTTGGGACTCGGTGAAGGCCAGAATGCCGGAGGTCCCTTTCAGGATCGGAGCATCCAAAGAAGACAAGGTAAAACCCATCATGGGTCCGCCCAGGATCACCTGGTTCACGTCGTCGGTCAGACCACCGCAGAAATCGATGATGGCGCGCACGGGGGTTCCGATGGGCACCAGCAAGTTGGCGGGGCGCTTGATACCAGGACCTGAAACCGTGACCACGCGTTCGATCAGGGGCTGGCCGCGGTCGAACCAATCCGCCACGGCGGCCATGGTGCCCACGTTGTTGACCACCATGCCCAGGTCGATCGGAAGTTTGCCGGCCGGCACTTCCTTGCCGAAGAGCGCCTGAATCAGCATCTTCTCCGCGCCCTGGGGATACTTGACCTGCACGGTCTGCACGTCAATGTTTTGTTCCGGCCGGATCACCGCACGCAGGGCAGCGGCCGCCTCCGCCTTGTTGTTCTCCACCCCGATGGTGGTGCGCTCCACACCCAGATGGCTGGCCACGATCTCGGTGCCGCGGATGACCGCCTCGGGCCATTCGCTCATCACACGGTGGTCGCAGGTCAGGTAGGGTTCGCACTCGCAACCGTTGAGCACCAGATGGGTCGCTTTCTTGCCCTCGGGCACCGCGTACTTCACATGGGAGGGAAAGGCCGCACCGCCCAAACCCACCAAACCGGCGGACTGGACCTGCGCTGCGAATTCCTTGGCATCCAAGGCGCGCCAATCGATGGCGGGTTGAACCTCAAACTCCTGGGTGGAGAACCGGTCAGCCTCGATTTCGATCGACAGCATGTACTGACCGCCGGGGTGACGTCGCTGTTCGATGGCGGTCACGCGCCCGTCGACAGGACTGTGCTGGGGAACCGAAACAAAACCACCGGCGTCGGCGATTTGCTGGCCACGGCGCACCTCTTCCCCCACACCCACGCAGGGTTTCGAGGGCGCACCAATATGCTGCCCAAGCGGGATCAGATAGCGCTCCACAAAAGGCATGCGCTCGATGCGTAGCCCCTCGGTGGAACCCTTGTTTTCGGCGGGGTGTACCCCGTTTCGAAAACTAGAGAGTTGCAGACTGGATTGGCTCACGCGGGTCCCCCATCGGAACCGGCGGACACGGCGGCTTGGCGCCGCTTCAAGGAGAGCTCCACCAAGCGGTCCCGAAGGCGGGTGGTCAACTCGGCCTGGGTCGCATCCCGCACGTCCTGCATTTCGACGGCGTGTTTGCTTTGCAGAGCTTCGAGCTCGGCCTTGTGCTGCTCCGCCACCTGGGCCTCCGCTTTCGATTGCACATCCAAAGTGAAAGGCGTCACGATGCCAGCCATCTCCTGCAGGGTTTGCCAAGCCAACAAGCGCTGGTCGGCGGCCTGGGCCAGGGCGGGTTGCACGGCCACGCGCTCCCCGGCCTCGGTTTCCACGAAGGGCGTTTTGCCTGCGCGCTCCCGGGTTGCAAGGGCCAACCATTCCACCAGCGGGGTCGGCGCCGGATCGGAAGCCTGCATCGGAATCAAGTGCGCGGCGAAACGTCGTTCTCCCAGGGCCCAATGGGCTGGGGTCATGGCGAAACCAGCACTCTCCACCCAAAGCGATTCCATGGCGACGTTGCCGTCCAGGTCCAGCAGGGTTCCAAAGGTACCCTCGCCACCCGGATCAAAGCGGAACAGGCAGAGGCTGCGACTGGCCACGGCGGCTTTTGCCGTAGTCACCGTTTGGCAAGTCGAGAAACCATGGCGACTCGGGCTGGGCGCGTGCACCTGAACCAGGGCCGGACCGGGGTGCGCCAAGGCACCCAGCATGCTCCCCATCAGGTGATCGGCAGCTCCCACGGAGCTTTGCGCCACGTAGGCGTTGCGCTCCAACATGGACATCATGGCTAGGCCGTCGCAGGCCCCAGAGTTCGGTGCGCCCGACCGGTCCAAGCCCATGTCCAGCTCGCTCAAGCTCAAGACTTTCACGGGCAAGCGGCTGGCCAAGAGATCGGCCACGGCGGACAAACAACGGCCGCCCAAAACACGGTCACCACCCACCAGCACGAGGGGCGGGCACTGGGCTTGCTCCTCGGGGCTCAAGTCCTCGAAGGTCAAGGAGCGCAAACGCATTTCGGCGATCTTGGCTTGATTCGGTTGCTTCAGCTCGATCTCGGCCAAGCGCTGCACACGGAAGTCTTCGACCACCGCGCGCAATTGGCCTTCGATCAATCCCCGGGCCAGGTCTGCGGCCTCGCCACTGTCGTCCACAACGACGGGCATCGGGAAGGGATTGTAGGGGAAAGCGGCCGCCCA